>DATENS010000369.1:0-16044 GCA_035274925.1 Pyrinomonadaceae bacterium
TCGAAGAAAACTGACATCCTCGCCGTCAAAACCAAACCCCGCGTCGTCGCGCAACCTGCGGAAGCGCCGGTCCAGCAGGCGAATCAAAAACCTGCACGTTCAGTGGTTGGCGAGAGTGAACGCCAGCCGCGTGGAAGCGCTCCCCAGTGGGATCCAACCCCGCCCGAAACCGAGCCGTCAGCCTATGGCGCTTATCGTATCGACCAGGAAGTAGGCAAACTCATACTCGGCAAACCTCATCGCATGGACGTGATGTCTTCACGCGTACCCGATGACCGCCGCGCGATCGAAGCATCTCTAATCAAAGCGCTAAGCGCTCCCGATACCGAAGACTCTGGCCGTCAACGCGCGCGCCAGGCTCTGGAAGAATATGGCTTCGTTGCTCGTCAGAGCGCAGTGATGTTGCAGGGCCGTGATGCGTGGGAACGTTCATCAGCGGCACGCGTGCTGGGCCAAATCGGCTCAGGCACGTCTTTACCGGCGCTCGTGGAAGCGCTTCACGACGCCGACTCAGTCGTCAGGAACCAGGCCGTAACCAGTCTTGGACAATTGAAACAACCGGCGGCAATCGGAGCCTTGCTCGACATCGCCCGCCGCCATTCAGACATTCCGCCCGCGCTCTTGAGCGAAAGCTTGAGCGCCTGCTCAGTGGACAGTCTTGGGTATCTGGATTCGGCGTCATTTGATCAGTCGCCAGGTGGTGGAGCCGGCGAAGGTTCAGGTCTGGAACCGTTGTCGACGTTTGAAGAACTGCCTTTCGGAGATGATGATGACGCTTTGTTGGGCCTGCTCACGAAACTCGAGAGTCCCGAAGCCAAAGACCGCGCCCAAATCGCGCGCGAACTTGGGTTGCACCCCGCGCAACGGACCGTGTCCGCTTTGTGTGACACCGCCTTGAATGATTCGGACCCGAGCGTGCGATCCGCCGCGGTGACAGCACTCGGCTCGATCGATCATGAATCGGTTTTCGCCCCGGTCTTGATCGCCCTGGCCGATGACACGCGAGAAGTTCGTGCGGCTGCCGCACGCACGCTCTCGAGTCTTCATTTTGATCGCGGAGCGGCTTATGCCCGTGTAATGGAGTCCGCCGATCAAAAGATGCTGCAGGATTTCGCCCAGGCTTGTGTCAAGACCGGGATTGTTTCCCAAGCCGTCGATCGTCTGACGAGCGAGGATCGCCGTCAGGCACAAGAGGCCTTCTCACTGTTTTCAGTTCTCGCTAAAGCCGGCGAGATCCAACCGATTTTCGACGTGGTCGAAAATCACACCGACCTGCGCGTCAGACTCTGTGCCGTCCGCGTACTCAGCGTTGCCGGCCGCGCGGACAGCGTGCCTAAACTCCGAGAGCTGGCCGCCATCGAAGGTTTGCCCGAAGACCTACGCACCAGCGTACTGGAGGTACTGTACAAGCTCGAGAACGAAACCGCTGTGGTTTAAAAAGTGCGAGTGACAATGACGCACTGACGTTGCATAATTCTCTCTCGGAAGAGCCTGACCCTTGGTTGGTTTGTTTGCCGCCCCAAAACATGAGTAGAGAAGCTCAATCCTCTCGATGCCCCGCGCTCCTTGGTGTAGTTGGTTGCGCCGCCCTGGTACTTTTTGGCGCTGCCGACATTGCCACGCAAAGCCGCATCCTCAAGCCTCAGCCTGCCAGCAATTCCAATAAGGCAGTCAAACGGCCTCGTGTCGCCACGTTGCGGGCCAGCGACTCGCCGGACGGCTCTCGTGTTGCGGTGAGTTCGGACCAGTCGCTCAATGACTATGAAGCCTATCGCCGCGGCGATCGGTTCTACGTGAAGATTCCACCTTCGGACGTACCCCGCGCAGAGATCGTCCGCGGTCGGGCCTTTGGCGATGTGAAGGTGCAGCGCAGCGTCGACAGCACGGTCGTTTCTTTTCGTCTCCAGCCCGGCGCCACCGCGCGGGTCGAACAGCGCGGAAACAAACTCGACGTTGTGTTCAAGATGCCTGGGGGAAGTTCCCCATCGAATACGAGCGGCCGCGAGTTAGCGAGAAACAATGCGGGCCCTGTGCCACCTCTCAACTCAAACCGAACAGTGAGAGGCAACTCCAACACTTCGTCATTACCCAATTCCCTTCGCGGAACAGCAAACACTAATTCGGCGAGCGCAAAACCAACGCCTACGCCCAAGCCTACGCCGACACCGAAGCCCAGCCCGACTGCGGCGGCATCGCCGAAATCGAGTCCAGCCCTACAGGCATCGCCTGGCGTGAGCTCAGCCGCACAGCAGAAAGGTTCACCGGCCGCGACACCTTCGCAAAATCAAACGGCGACACAGGGCACGACCTGGAACAGCATCAAGGAGCGCGGGCGCTACTGGCTGCTTTTGGCTCAGCTGAATCCTGTTCCGGTCGCGATTGGCGTTGGGGTCCTGCTGCTCTTCCTCGGTCTGCTGATTCTCCAACGAAAGCGTGCGAAGGCTACGCGCCGCGTTCAACCGCGCAAAGCGACAAAGGCCGTGAAACCAACTGCTGAAGTAGCCAGGGATGCTACCGCCGCCAGCGGTGCTGCCGCCGCTCCTGCTGCGGCCAGCGTTGCTGCTTCTACTCCCGCTGCCCCAGACGCGGCAGCGGAAGTCAGCCCAGCCGCCGCGGCACCGGTATTTGCCGCTGCGACGTCCGCGGCCGAAGCCCCGGCGCGCACCAACGGCGATCGGCATGAACGCGTTGTGCGCGTTTCAGAAGAGGTCAAGAAGATCGTAGCGGGCGGCGATTATGATGAAAGTGTAATCGCGTCGGATGATCCCGACACGCGCAAGCTGGTCGGCGCCGAACTGCTCTCAGCTTTAGTGGGGCGCAACCTGCAAAGACGTGAGCGCGCACGTGCCGCTTTTATGAAGCACGGCTACTTTGACGATGCCACGCGCGATCTACGAACGGCTGAATCCGCTAACGAGCGCGCCGCGGCCGCGCGCCGGCTTAGTTTTGTCCACGATCGCGAGGCGACACCGCACTTGATCGGCGGCCTCGACGATCCGTCTCCCGATGTCCGGCGTGCTTCTGTGGAAGCGCTGATGGACTTACGGGATCCTGCCGCCATTGCTCCGCTAAACTCGCTTATGCAAACTGAAACTGATCGCAAAGTTCCCCGCACTCTTCTTAAACATGCTATTGAAGCCTGCGCCATGGGCGGAGCCGACGATGAAACGGCCACCGCGGCGTCGGCGGCTGCGACTCCTGAATCGATTTCTGAGCCTGATGACACTGAACGAGAGGTGATCGAATTATGATGACCGCGCGTGAATTAATTGTTCACCTTCGAGAAAAAGGCGTCGCTCTGAAATCGAGCGGAGATCGGCTCGTAATCGACGCACCCAAAGGCACGATCACGCCCGAGCTGCGCAGCGCTTTGGCCGAACACAAGCCTGAGTTGTTGACGATTCTCAGCGCCCCTTCAGTCCCTGAGAAGATCGCGGCGCCAGTCGTCGCTGCGCCCCGGGTTTCCGAACCTCCGGTCGAAAAGCCGCAGGTGCCTGAGCCACCTCCGGCGACAAGCACCGAATCGACGGCTAATGAAGAGATTAAGCAACTCGAAACTGAATTGATGCGCCTTCGTGCTGAGGAAGAAGCGCGACGTGCTGAAGTTGAGACCGCTCAGTTGGCTTCTGAGCACGCCCTGGCGCAGGAGAGACAGCGCTGGCGTGCGGCGGAAGAAGCAGCCGCGCGAAAGCGATCCGAAGAAGAGCGATTGCGAATCGAAGCCGAAGCGCGCGAACGAGCCGCCGAGGAAACTCGTCAACGTATCGCCGAGGAAGAGTTGGCCCGCGTCGAAGAAGAATTGAAACGGATGTGCTCGATGGAAGAAGCCCGCCGGGCGGAAGTGGCGGCCCAATTCCGTGCTGCCGAAGAATCGCGGAGGGCTGAGCTGGAATCGCTGCGCCAGGCCGAAGCCGAACAGGCGGGGTTGCGCGAAGAGGAAGAGCGTCGCCGGATGGATGCTGAGGCGCGCAAACGTGCCCAGGAGGATGAACTTCGCCGGCGTGCGCAAATGAGAATTACCGCGGTCGAGGAAGAAATTCTGCGGGTGCGCCTGCGCGAAGAAGCGCGCTTGAAGTCAGTTGAAGAGGCCCGCATTCTCGCCGACGAAGCCCATCGCCGGCGGGCTGAAGAAGACATGCGCCGCCACGCTGAAGCCGAAGCTCGTCGTCGCGCTGATGAAGAGGCACAGCTCCGCGCCCAAATCGAAGCACAGATGCGTGCCGAAGCTGATGCGAAACGTAAGGCCGAAGAAGACGCGCGTAAGCGTATCGAGGAAGAGGCTACGCGTCGTGCGAAAGAAGAGGCCGAGCGGATGGCCGAAGAGCAGGCCCGGCGTGCCGCGGAAAACGAAGCACGACTTCGCGCCGAAGCCGACGCGCGCCGCGAGCAGGAAGAGGACGCGCGCCGTCAGGCGGCGGAAGAGATGCGCCTCCGCGCCCAGGAGCAGGAAAGATTGCAGGCTGAAGAAGACGCCCGGCTGCGCGCTGAAAACGAAGTGCGCCAACGCGCCGAGATGGAAGCGCGTATTCGCGCAGAAGTAGAAGCCAAGCTGCGGGCCGAAGAAGAAGAACGTCAAGCGCTTGAAGAGGCCGGCCGGTGGGAAGAAGAAGAGCAATCGAGGCCCACCAGAACGCCTGATGAATGGTTCCGTGGGGGCGAGGAGTCTGAGTTTCAACCGGTGAGCGTGCCTGAAACTGCGCCTGCAGCCTCAGGACTCCATGTCGCCGGAGATCCTAGTGCGCGTGAGCGCGCGAAAGCGGTTGCCGAATTGGCGCACGTGGGCAGTGAAGATTCCTTCCAGGAAATCACCGATGCCTTCGACGACTCGTCAGCCGAAGTTCGCGCGGCCGCTGCGCGTGCTCTTTTTGAGTTTCAGGACGATCGCGCTGCAGCCTTTACCCGGGCTTTGCGTGATGCGCCCGCAGAACGTCGCGCGCGAATCGGCGCTGCCATTGCGTCGTCGGGACTGGCCAATGAAGCGATCGGAAGTTTGACGGGCGAGAGTCGCGACAAAACCTACGACGCGTTCTCGTTGTTGTTTCTTATGTCCAAGGCCGGCGAGATTCAGCCATTAATGCGGGCCATCGAAGAACATCCGAACACCGAAGCGCGGCTGGCGGTGATCAAGCTCTTGGCCCTGAGCGGCCAGCCGGACGTTCTGCCGGCTTTCCGCCGCATGGCGGTGCGCGGGTCGCTGCCGCCGGAAGTTCGCTCGGCCGTTATGGAAGCGATCTACCAGATCTCCAACCAATCGGGTGACACGCCGCTGAGCGCTTAGCTCTCGATTGATATCGCAATACGAAAGGCGCGGAGTTTCGACTTCGCGCCTTTTTCTTATTCCGGCGATTTACGATTCGCGATTTACGATTTACTATGGCTGGTTATGCCCTTCACTCTGAAATCCGACTATCGTCCCTGTGGCGACCAGCCCCAGGCAATCGACGCCCTCGTCCGGGGCCTGAAAGATGGGGCCAGGGACCAGGTGTTGCTCGGCATCACCGGCAGCGGCAAAACGTTCTCTGTCGCCAGTGTCATTGAAAGAACGCAAAGACCCACGCTCGTTATTGCCCACAACAAGACTTTGGCAGCCCAGCTCTATCAGGAATTCCGTTCGCTCTTCCCCGAAAACTCTGTCGAATATTTTGTTTCCTACTACGACTATTACCAGCCAGAGGCGTATGTGCCCGCCTCTGACACCTATATCGAAAAGGATGCGATCGTAAACGAGGACATTGACCGTTTGCGCATGTCGGCGACGCGCGCCCTGTTTGAAAGACGTGACGTGATTGTGGTGGCCAGCGTCTCGTGCATCTACGGTCTGGGCGATCCGGACGCGTACTATGGCATGCTCGTTTTTCTTGAGCCCGGCATGCGCATCGCGCGCGATACTCTGCTCCAGAGGCTGGTTGAACTTCAGTACGAGCGCAACGACATAGACTTTAAGCGCGGCAGCTTTCGCGTCCGCGGTGATGTAGTCGAGGTTTATCCGAGCTACCAGGACGAGGCGTATCGCGTTGAGCTGTGGGGCGACGAGATCGACACCATCTCGACCATCGATCCGCTGCTGGGCGAAGTCACGCAAAAACACACCACGCGCGTGCCTATCTATCCCAAATCGCACTATGTAATGCCGCGCACGACACTGAAACGCGCCATCAAGTCGATCAAAAAGGAACTGGAGTGGTGGGAACCCAAACTGATCGAAGAAGGCAAACTGTTGGAAGCGCAGCGGCTTCACCAACGCACGATGTTCGACATGGAAATGATGAAGGAGATGGGTTTCTGTCGCGGCATCGAAAACTATTCGCGCCACTTGACCGGAAAGAAGGAAGGCGAACCGCCGCCAACGCTGCTGGATTATTTGCCGCGCGACACCCTGGTCATCATCGACGAGTCACACCAGACGATTCCGCAGGTGCGCGGGATGTTCTTCGGCGATCAATCACGGAAACGAACGCTGGTTGAGTACGGATTTCGCCTCCCTTCGGCCCTCGATAATCGTCCTTTGAATTTTGAAGAGTTTGAAGAACGGGTCGGCCAGCGGATTTATGTTTCGGCTACACCCGGCCCTTACGAGCTAACAAAATCCAGTGGCGAAGTCATTGAGCAAATCATCCGGCCTACCGGCTTAATGGACCCGGAAGTCGAAGTGCGTCCCGTCAAAGGCCAGATCGATCACCTGCTCGGCGAGTGTCGCGCGCGCGCCGAAAGCAAAGAGCGCGTCCTGGTCACGACCTTGACCAAAAAGATGGCTGAGGATCTGACTGAGTACTTTACCGAAGTCGACGTGCGCGTGCGCTACCTTCATTCAGATATCGAAACGCTCGAGCGCATCAGAATCCTGCGCGACCTGCGCCGCGGCGAGTTCGACGTGCTAGTCGGCATCAATTTGCTGCGCGAAGGGTTGGATTTACCTGAGGTCTCGCTGGTGGCGATCCTGGACGCTGATAAGGAAGGGTTCCTTCGATCTGAATCATCTCTGATTCAGACAATCGGCCGCGCGGCACGGAATGCAAAGGGGAAAGCGATCCTGTATGCCGATCGGATCACCGATTCAATGAAGCGCGCGATTGACGAAACGAACCGTCGGCGGGCACTACAGGAAGTCTATAACCGCGAACACGGCATTACTCCGAAGACTATTATCAAACCGATCGAAGCCACCCTGGTGACCGCAGCGGAAGCGGATTACTTCAAAGTGCCGTTGGAACTTGATGACATCGCAGATTACAGTCCGCAGCAAATTAACGAGACTATCGCGCGTCTGGACTTCGAAATGCGCGAGCATGCCAAAAAGTTTGAGTTCGAGAAAGCGGCCGAGCTGCGCGATCGCATCAAGTACCTGCGCGAGCGTGAGCTGCAGGTGGCGTGAGGAGCCTATGTGGCGAGCCGCACACTTAAGTACTCTGATGATTCTGGGCAGTCTCGTTGGAACTCAGTGCCTCGCCCAACCTCGCGCGAAAGCGCCCGCTGACGAATATGTGGGCCCGGTTCGTTCAGTAAGCGAATGGGACGTGTCATCCGGTAAGAAACTCGTTCTAAGCTCCTGTGAAACCTACGATCGAAACGGCAAACAGACTTCGTATTCTGTGTACAAGGAAGAAGGCGGGATTCTTTACTCAGACGAATACACTTATGACGCATCGGGCAGATTGGTGGGGACGCAAACAAAACACTCGGAGTTTGTTTATCTGCCGGACAAACAAGTCCATCTGTACAACCATCAGCGACAGCTAGTCGAAGTAAAAGGATTCAACGCTTCAGGCACTCACTTGGGTGGTCATGTCTACGTCTACGACGCGCAAGGCAACATGATTGAAGAACGCTCTTACGTGACTGTGCCGAATCCTGTCTACGCGAGCAATGATCTGACACGTCACGTGTACGGAGCGAGTGGAAACGAGATTGCCCAGGCTGATTACGTCTACAATGGCAGCACGTTGCAACCTGACGACCATGGTATGGGTTATCAAAAGAGGGTTTTCCTTCATGACCAGAATGGCCGAGTTGTTCTGACCGGATACTTGAAAGCAGACAACACTCTGGTCCGGGCTGAGTCCACGAAATATGATCGGCGAGGAAACACGGTAGCAATGATTGAGCGCGCGCCGGATGGCCACTTGATACGCA
This sequence comes from Pyrinomonadaceae bacterium, assembly GCA_035274925.1. GTDB lineage: Bacteria > Acidobacteriota > Blastocatellia > Pyrinomonadales > Pyrinomonadaceae > UBA11740. Next base: position 8,131 of record DATENS010000369.1, read on the forward strand.
GAACCACTTATTCCTACAGATTTGACGCTCGTGGAAATTGGATCAAACAAATCAGGAGAGAATGGGCTGCTGAAAATGTCGGTTCGTTGTTTGGACCGCTGGAAGTATCTGTTCGCAAGATCACTTACTACTCACAGCCTTATCGGCGGGCAACGGCAAACTGAAAACCTCAGCCATGATCAAAAGAGAAATTCGGCCTGAGACCACAACATTGATCAAGTTGCGTTGGTAACGTAATGAACTTTTCCTGGCTCTGGTCGCCCGTGAACCGGCGCGGTCAAATTCTTGACCTGCTGGTCTTTCTGGCCAACTTGTTCCTGCTCGGTCCTTTTGCCCGGCTGCTTGACCGGCTCGGCGCCGGCTTTAACGCCAATGACGACGCGGCGGCGAAGCAACTCGCGCTGATCATACTGGCCGCGTTTATCGCGTATACCGTGGGCGCAATGCTCAAACGCGCGCCTCTTCATGCTCGCGTTAAGTCACTGCCGAGTCCGGGTTACGCCGGCTGTCTGTTTCTGGCCTGGGTCTCGTTACACCTGAGCCTTTCAATCCTCGGCGCCGCAGTCATCGCCGCGAGTTTCGACGCGGTCAAGGGATTCGCGGTGACGGCGATGATCCTTTGCAGTACGCTGCCGACCTTTTTCGTGGCCCGGGTCGTCTTTTCGCCGAAGAAGCTGGAACAGATTCCTGCATGGCGTAAATCGTGGGCGATGGAGTTGCTGGCTGATTTACTGATTGTCGCCGCGGTGATCATGCTGACGGTGATGTGGGATATTTGGATTGCGGACTTATTTATCGGAAGGTGGGAGGGCCAGACCTTCGTCGATCGATTGTTTGCCGCCGGATTGGCCGTAGGCGCGTTCGCCTTTTTCTACATCAGTCCAAGGTTCCTGTTCTTAATCGAGGATTTCAATCGGCGGCTGACCTGGGCGACAATCGGTTTGACGGTCGCGCCTCTGATCGGGCGGATTCTTCTGGGTTGAGAGTACACGAAAGTACGTGAAGCGCAGTCAGATGCTAATAAAAACTGAAACAGATCAAATTCAGTCTTACCTGGGCGATTCATCGCACCTAACGGGCGGATTTGCTGAGCGTGTGGTCTATCCCGAAAGCGTCGAAGAAGTTTCCCCGGTGCTGGCCGACGCATCGCGCACGCGCAGTCCCATCACAGTTTCGGGCGCGGGCACGGGTACCGTGGCGGGACGGGTTCCGTTCGGCGGCACAGTGATCGCGACGGACAAGCTCAATCGCATCGGAACAGTTGTTCGCGACCAGGAAGGCGGCCACGTAACCGCCGAAGCGGGCGTGGTTCTCAGCGACCTGCAACGCGCGGTTGATTCAGAAGGCCTTTTATATCCGCCGGATCCAACAGAGCGCAGTTGCTTTATCGGCGGCAACATTGCGACCAACGCTTCCGGTTCGCGAACGTTTAAATACGGACCCACACGCAACTATGTCGAGCGATTGAAAGTCGTCCTGGCCACCGGCGACATAATTGACTTGCGTCGCGGCGAGCTGCTTGCCGGCCCGTCAGGAACGGTCGTCATTCCGCTTTCTTCCGGACAAACGATTGCGGCGCAGCTACCCACGTATCGAATGCCCCACGTCCGCAAGCATGCTTCGGGTTATCACGTCGCGCCCGGAATGGACGTGATCGATCTTTTTATTGGAAGCGAAGGCACGCTGGGCGTGATTGTGGAAGCTGAGCTGGGGCTATTGCCTAAACCGCAAGGCCTCCTCAGCGGCGTCGTCTTCTTTGCCGATGAAACCAACCTGTTGAGCTTTGTTAGCGAAGCGCGCGCGCGGTCGTTGAAAACTCGCGAGGTTAGCCCGACAGTGAGAGAGGGCTCGAGTCTTGATGCCCGCGCCCTTGAATTTTTCGATGTCGAATCGCTCAACTTCCTTCGTCACAAGTACGACGCCGTTCCCACCGACGCTGCCGGCGCAATCTTCTTTGAACAGGAAACCACGCCGTCAACGGAAGATTCGCTGATGAATGATTGGTTGGTTTTACTGGCCGATCATCACGCTTTGGCCGATCAATCCTGGTTCGCGGTCAACGAGCAGGATCAGATCAAGCTGCGCGAGTTTCGCCACGCCCTGCCGGTGCTGATGAACGAATGGTTTGCACGTTATCAGCAACGCAAGGTTTCAACCGACATGGCTGTGCCTGATGAAGCGTTCGCAGAGATGCTCCGGTTTTATCAGGAGGCGCTGCGCGGGGGCGATCTGCGCTACACGATCTTTGGCCACATTGGCGACAATCACGTGCACGTGAACATTCTTCCGCGAGATGACCGTGAAGCGGAAAAAGCTTGGACGATTTATCGAACATTTATTCACCGGGCGGTCGAGGTCGGCGGGACGATTTCCGCGGAGCATGGCATTGGCAAACTCAAACGTGAATATTTGCGCGAGCTTTACGGCGATGAACACCTTCGCGAAATGGCAGAATTAAAACGCGCCTTCGATCCGGCGGGGATTTTGGGACGGGGGAATATGTTTGGTGAAGAACTGCTCTAACTGTCAGTGGTCCGTTGTCAGTTGTCAGTTGTCAGTGGTCCGTTGTAGGTTCTTCTCATCGTTTTTTTCGACTGACCACTGACCACCGACCACTGACCACTAATGTTTCGTTTCACTACTGCCGGAGAATCACACGGGCGCGCGCTGGTCGCGATTGTCGAAGGCCTGCCCGCGGGCATGCCGGTCAAAGTCGACGACATCGACCACGAGCTGTGGCGCCGGCAACAAGGCTACGGCCGGGGCGCGCGCATGAAGATCGAGAGCGACCGCGTCCAGATTCTCAGCGGCGTGCGACATGGCCTGACGCTCGGCTCGCCGCTGGCCATGCTGATTGAAAACAAGGATTGGGAAAACTGGGATGAAGTGATGGCCGTCGACGAGCGCGAGCTCTCACCCGAGAAATCACGGCGAGTTAAACGCCCGCGCCCGGGTCACGCCGATCTTGCCGGCGGATTAAAGTATGACGCGCGGGATCTTCGCAACGTGCTGGAACGTGCTTCAGCGCGAGAGACGGCTGCCCGCGTCGCATGTGGTGCATTAGCCAAACAGCTCCTCGCACAGTTTGGCATTGAGATCGTCAGCCACGTCATCCAGCTCGGGGGAATTCCGAAAACGCCTTTGGAATTGACCTTCGATCAAATCAAGTCGATCCCGGAAGATGCGCCGCTCAATTGCGGAGACGCGACTGCAGAGCAGCAAATGATCGAAGCGATCGATCAGAGAAAAGCTGAAGGCGACACGCTGGGCGGCATCTTTGAAGTCGTTGCGCGTGGAGTAATTCCCGGACTAGGTTCGCACACATCCTGGGACTCTAAACTCGACGGCCGGCTGGCCCAGGCCGTAATGTCTATTCATGCGGTGAAAGCGGTCGCCATCGGCGCAGGCGCTGAAGCCAGTTCCCTGCCCGGCTCTGAAGTTCACGACGAGATCAGCTACAGCGAAGAGACCAGGGAATTTATTCGAGCTAGCAACCGCGCCGGCGGGCTCGAGGGCGGCGTGAGTAATGGTGAAGAGATTCGCGTGCGCGGGCATCTGAAGCCAATCTCCACCTTGCGGCGCGCGTTGCGCTCGGTCGACATCGACACCAAGCAGGAAGAGCGCGCAGCCTTCGAACGGTCCGACATCACGGTCGTCCCCGCGGCCGGAGTGATTGGTGAAGCTATGGTGGCGCTGGTCCTGTGCCAGGCCATGCGCGAAAAATTCGGCGGCGATAGTTTGGGTGAGATGAAGCGTAACTTCGAAGGTTATCGCGAGCAGTTGAGAGGGTACTGAAGATTATCCACGCCCAACGATTTTCGATCTAAGCTGTGCAATCTGCGTAATCTGTGGATTCCTGCCGACTGGCGAAACCCGCAATCTTCATCGTAGAATCGAAGTCGATCACTGAGTCAATTAAGCGTCTGAAACTTCAAGAATGGCACGATTACAACTTGTTACCTGGCCCAATCCGATTTTAGAAAATCCAGCAGAAGCTGTTACCGAGTTTAATCAGGATCTAAAGAAGCTGGTCGACGATATGTTCGAAACCATGTACGCGGCGCCGGGCGTCGGACTGGCCGGCGTTCAGGTCGGCATTGCCAAGCGTTTGTTTGTGATGGACTGTTCCGGCGGCAAAGATCCGTCGTCACGTTACTTCATGGCCAATCCACAGATTATTGTGCAGGAAGGCAAACAGGACGGTGAGGAAGGCTGTCTTTCCATACCCGGAATTTACTCGAAAGTTCAACGCAGCCTGCGCGTGATCGCACGTGGCCATGACATTAATGGCAAAGAATATGAAATCGAGGGCATTGAACTTGAAGGCCGGTGCCTTCTGCACGAGACCGATCATTGCGACGGCATTCTATACGTTAACCGTATATCGCCGTTGAAGCGTGAGCTTGTGCAACGCAAGATCAGAAAGTTGCAGCGAGCCGGAGAGTGGCCCGCATAGGAATTTGGTGCGCGAGCGTTTCGCGCGCCTCACTTTACCGCACGCCGGCGGCGTGCGTACCACGGAGCAAAAATGGCTAAAGAATTTGTTAACGAACCGTTTACCGATTTCACTAAAGAAGAAAACGCCCAGGCGATGCGCGAGGCTATTGAAAAGGTTAAAGGCCAATTGGGTAAAGAATATCCCCTCGTGATCGGCGGCGAACGCATCAACACCGGCAGTACGCTCGACAGTATCAATCCGGCGAAGCGCACTGAAGTAGTCGGAAGGTTTCACAAAGCGACAAAAGAACTGGCCGAGCGCGCCGTGGAAACGGCTGCCGAAACTTTCAAGACGTGGAAGAACGTACCGGCCCAGGAACGAGCGCAGTTACTCTTTCGCGTCGCTGAGATGCTGCGATCGAGGAAGCATGAATTCTCTGCCTGGATGATTCACGAAGTCGCCAAGAGCTGGCCCGAGGCCGATGGCGATACAGCCGAAGCCATCGACTTCCTGGAATTCTACGCGCGCGAGATGTTGCGCTACGCCGGCGATCAACCGCTGGTAAAACTTGAAGGTGAGCACAACAAACTTGAATACATTCCTCTGGGCGTAGGCGCGGTCATTCCACCGTGGAATTTCCCGCTGGCGATCATGGCGGGTATGACCGCCGCGGCGATCGTGACTGGTAATACAGTCGTGCTAAAGCCGTCATCCGACGCTCCAACAATTGCTTACAAGTTCTTCGAACTACTCGAAGAAGCCGGAATGCCCGCCGGCGTGGTTAATTTCATGACGGGTTCGGGCGCGGAAGTCGGGGACGTGGTGGTCGATCACCCGAAGACGCGTTTCATCGCTTTCACCGGCTCAAAGGAAATTGGCCTCCGCATTAATGAACGCGCGGCCAAAGTCCACGACGGTCAACTCTGGATCAAGCGCGTCGTTGCTGAGATGGGTGGCAAAGACGCCATCATCGTGGCCGACGATGCCGATCTCGAAGAGGCCGCCACGGGTGTTGTGCAAGCAGCGTTCGGATTTCAGGGCCAGAAGTGCTCGGCATGTTCGCGAGCAATCATCGACGCGCGTATCTACGATCCGATGATTGAAAAGATTGCGGAGCGCACAGCCAAAATCAAAGTGGGCGCGCCGACCGACAACACTACGACCATGAGCGCCGTTATTAATGAGAAGGCTTTCAAGGCAATTAACGGTTATGTCGAGAAAGGTAAGGCAGAAGGCGGACGCGTGATCGCGGGTGGCGGATCAGACGGCGAGCAGGGTTTCTTTATCGAACCGACTGTGATTGCCGATGTGAAGCCGGGCGACACCATTGAGCAGGAAGAAATCTTTGGACCAGTGCTGGCGGTGATCAAAGCAAAGGATTACGACGACGCTTTAAGGATTGCCAATGACACGCAGTTCGGTTTGACCGGTGCAGTCTATTCGGCCGACGAAGCGAACCTTGAACGGGCCCGCAATGAATTTCACGTCGGTAATTTGTATCTGAATCGCAAGTGCACGGGCGCGCTCGTGGGCGTGCATCCTTTCGGTGGCTTTAACATGTCGGGAACCGATTCGAAGGCTGGAGGCCGCGATTACCTGCTGCTCTTCACCCAAGCCAAACTGTCGTCCGAAAAAGTTGGCGCGACCAGGAAGCGGGCCGAAGCGGGCACGGCGATCTAGTGCACACGTCCCGTAGGGACGTAATGTTTATAGAAAAAGATGGACTGATTAGTTCTCTCCGGATGAAACGCATTCCGCGTTTCATCCGGAGAATTGTGTGGAGTGAGGCTACACTATAAACATTGCGCCGCTACGCGGCGTGAACGTCTCCAGTTTCTGAGCCATCCCTGTAGTAAACTCATTTGCTATGCGCATTGTCTTCATGGGCACACCCGAATCTGCCGTGCCGTCTTTACGGCGGCTGGTCGATGATGGTCATGAGATCGTCGCGGTATGGACCCAGCCCGATCGGCCCGCCGGCCGGGGCAATAAACTCCATCAATCTCCGGTAAAAGAGTTCGCACTCCAGCAAGGCCTTTCCATTCATCAGCCGGCGAAGATCAAGACACCGGAGGCAAAGGACCTTTTCTCATCCCATAATGCCAATGCGGCGATCGTGGTGGCTTATGGAAAAATCCTCCCGTCCGAGTTTTTAAACGCTTATCCGCATGGTTGCATCAATGTTCACTTCTCACTCTTGCCAAAGTATCGCGGGGCGGCGCCCGTCAACTGGGCGATCGTGAATGGCGAGAAAGAGACAGGCGTAACCACGATGAAGATCGTCGACGAGCTCGACGCCGGACCTATCCTTCGTCAGCAAAGCTCGCCGATCGAGGCGGAAGAGACCGCTCCGCAACTCCTCAATCGACTCGCTGGAATTGGCGCAGACCTTCTGACCGAAACTCTTCACTCTCTCAACGAGATTGTCCCTAAACCTCAGAAAGATGATGAGGCTACATTCGCCCCGATTTTGAAGCGTGAAGACGGGTTGATCGACTGGTCGATGGATGCATTCGCGATCGCGCGGCGCGTGCGCGGCTTCCAACCCTGGCCCAATGCGCACACCACATTTAAGTCACGACACTTCATTGTTTGGGAAGCGTCAGCGGAACGGGCGCCGGGTTCGGCAGCGACCTCGGGCGAGATCGTGAAGGTGGAAACGGACAATCTGATGGTGGCGGCAGGCGATTCAACGGTGCTGCTTATCTCGACCGTGCAACTCGAAGGCGCACGCCGCATGGCTGCCCGTGATTTTATCAACGGTTCACATCCACAGGTGGGCACGGTTCTGGGAAAGTAAGTTGCCGAGAGAATCACTTCTAACCCGGTGAGCACTGTTACATCAAAGATAAATCACGTAGGACCGGCGCCAAATCTGCGGCGGAATGGATCCCTGAGGCGCAGCGGTCAAAAGAATTGAGTAGTTGCCGTCGACCTGTTGACGCGTAAACGCCGCGGCTTCCATCAATGTGGGCGGCCAAGCCTCACTCGTAAAGTCTTCAGCAGGTTGCGTCGAGGCCAGACGTCGCAGGCAGGCGTACAACTGTTCAGGCCCGGTGCCGAACGGTCCCTGCTCGTTCCCGAGAACTAAAGAGACTTCGGCCCGCTCATCGATGAAATGCTTTACCAGCGACGCTGCCTGAATTACTCCGTTTTCAAATCTGATTCGAAAGTTCTCCCGGTCGATGTCTTCGGTTAGTCGCGTGTCGAGCATGATCGTGATCCGCCGCTCATCTTCAGCCGTGAACTCCCGGACCGTCAGTCGTTGCGCCCGCGCTGTCGCTTTCCAATCAATGTGACGCAAATCGTCGCGCGGCTGATAGTCGCGAAGCATCAGCAGGTCGTGGCCGGCCCCTCGCCGGTACGAAGCGGTCTGTCCCGTGAACAGCGGCAGCAGGTGAAGCTCGTCGGCAATCGGCTGCGGCTTGGGATAAACCACGATGTCCACATCGCGCGCTTTCAGCCGGCGCCGGGGG
>DATENS010000370.1:0-4369 GCA_035274925.1 Pyrinomonadaceae bacterium
CATATGCGACTGACATGGCAAATAAGGGTATGGAACTGCCGGAGCTTGCTCGTCTCCTGGGCCACAGCGACGTGAGTATGAGTTACAGATACTATAATCTAACGAAAGGCACCCTCGACAAGGCTCGTAACATTTTGAACAAGAGGGCAGTCATCAATGGCTAACGCAAAAAGTCAAAGCTCTGCCCAAAAAGAAGTTTGTTAGCTCTTAGTCTCCGCGATCAGCCTATCGACTTCGGTTGCTAGTTCTTCGATCCCGCAGGGCTTGATTAGGTAGCCTTGTGCTCCCGCTTTGAGCGCCCCCTGTTTGTCGTGTTCATAGGCGACGCCGGAATAAAAGAGGATCGGGGTGGTCCGATTAAACTCTCTGATGTGTCGGGTAAGCTCCGGGCCTGTGAGTCCCGGCAACCAATTATCCACAAGGAACAGATCGAAGCGTTCCGTCTTGGCGAGAGACAGTGCCTCGGTGCCCGTTTCTACGCAAGTTACCTCATACCCGCTCTCTCGAAGCATGAACAGAACCATTTCGCGGCAGTCAAAATCATCCTCGGTGTAGAGGATACGGCCTTTAAGGAAACTCATAGCATTTCCCTTCGCGTAGATTAATCGGGTTGTTAGTCGAACTTGGACCGCACGGGTTGGACCGTGACAAATTTACGCTTCCGTAAAAGGGAAAGGCAAGAGATCGAATTGACCTACGCTGCTTTCGTGGCGCTTAAAGCCTGTCCCGCTACTCTAATCGAATCCCAAAACCTGTTCAGGTTCGGAGGGCAGTGCTTTGCAATGGCCTGTTCGTCAATCTCACCGTCAAGCATCGGGATCGGGATTGTCACCTTTTGCAGTTTGGCGAGGAAGCACTTGCACCCTTAAGCTGTAGGGCCAGATCATCCGATTCAAGAGCGCGGCGACATACAAGAGCGTCGCATCACTCAGAGGCTTCAAAGGAAGCAGCACGGCCACATCGTCTTTGGCAGCGAAGCTGTAAGGATCAAAACTTTGTCAGTAGCGGCCATGAGCCGTTATAAGCGACCGTCAAAGTAAAGGCGAGGAGCAATCCTAGTTTGTGTCACTCTAGTGATGCGCGGCTCCGGTCTTCAGCCATTCAGCGCGGAGCAGAAAACTTCCGTCGGTCACTATTCGCTCGCCCACAGTCAAGCCCTCAAGCACGGGATATTGGCCATTGACCTCAAAACCAATCTTCACGGGCCGCATTGCGTAAGTATTTGGGGTTGCGGTTTCAACGAACACAACCTGCTGATTGTTGATATTTTGAACGGCGCTTTTCGGTATCACGGCAGTCGTTGATTCCGCTCCACCTAGTACAGCGAACGCGACATTCACAAACATTCCAATCTTCAAGGCTTGACCCGGATTAGCCAATTCAATTCTTGCTTGCGCCGTACGCGTAGCGGGATCAAGAGTCGGATCGACGTAAGACACGCGCCCGCGAAAAACGCGTCCCGGATAAGCATCACTCGTAATACTTGCTCCACTGCCAACAACTACTTTCCCGAGATCCTTCTCATAGACTTGGCCCATCACCCACACGCTGGATAGATCAGCGATCCGCAGAATCTCTTTGTCGGCTTGAATCACTTCACCAGGATTTGCCGTTCGGCTTATGACGTTTCCCGACACCGGGGCTGGCAGACTCACTTCGGAACTCACTTGGGCGGGTGTTTTGAGTTGAGCGATTCGCCTTTCGCCAAGACCCAATAACATTAGTCGCTGACGTTGTGAGGCTACTTCCGACTCTGCGGTCCGCAGTTTGGTGGTCGCCTGTTCCAGCTCCTCACGGCTTGCAGCGCCAATTTCCACCAACCGAATCGTACGCACATGGTGTTTGTGATGCTCATCCAAGTCTGCCAAGGCGTTGAGATAACGAGACTGGGCCGTCGCCAATTCGTCACTAAATACTACGGCTACTGTCTGTCCCTGGCTTACGTTTTGGCCCAGTTCGGCCGACACCCGCCGAAGAATGCCACCTACAAGTGAAACGACCGGCGTGGTCCGGTATGCATTGGCTTGAACTACTCCGGTCGTCACTTGCCCAGGTGCAGCGCTTCCTGCAAGCATCGCTTCACCGACTGTTTGAGTCTTAATCCCTGCGCGTTTTGCTGCTTCAGGATCGATGGATATGGTGGCTTCTGAAGTTGGTGATGTTGAAGCTGACGGTTCGGCTCCGATATTGCGCGGCGTTGGCACTGGCCGTCCAGCACCGCTTGAACCAGACCGCAGCAGCAACCAAAGAATAATGGCGATGGCAGTTATGGCTAAAACACCGACCATCGCAACAATCGCAGTTCGGTTTCTTCGCCGATTAGGGGAGTCTCCGCTAACGTTTCCCGTGTCTGGTTTTTCTTCAGGATTGTTGCTCATTTTTTGATTAGATTCGGCGAAGCGGTTGCACGGTCAATTTCGACGCGCGCCTGATAGGTATTAACCAGTGCTTCGATATAACCAGTCTGCGTTTCAATAAAACGTCTTTGTTCAGCAATAACATCCAGCAAAGTTTTGGAGCCGAGCTCGTAAGTTTGTCTTACGACATCGAGATTAGCGTTCGCTTGTCCTTGAACGCCGACTCGGTATATCTCGGCAGCCCGCGCCGCGCTTTGATAGCGCACCAGAGCTGAGGCGACCTCCCGCTGCACTGTCAACTCCGCAAACTCACGGCGCTGTGTTGCGGCAGCTTTCTCCGCGACCGCTGCGGCAACCGCGCCTTGATTACGATTCCGAACTGGAAGATTGAGAGTGACCCCCACAACCAGAGAATGAAATCTTCCATGTATCGGAACCAACTGCCCGTTCGAATTGAACCCTTGCTGAGGAAAGCCAAAGTTCATCAGTTCATACTTACCCGTCAAACTCGCATCCAGCCGCCCTTCACTGCGCGCTTGTGATATCCGAGCTTCGGCCAACGCTTCGAGAGCACGCGCTGCCCGCAGATCGGGCCGCTCACGAAGCGCTACATCTTTCACAATAGCAACTGAAGAAACCGGCTCAATTAATTGGTCCAAGTCTCCACGCAACCGCAAAGGCTCTTCCGGCCGCATGCCCATAAGATTGCGCAGCTCAAGCAATGCTACTTCTACTTTTCCTTGACTACTTTCTTTCATCGAACGAATGCGATTCACCTCAACCAGGACCATGTTCTGTTCCAGAGGCGCCGTGCGACCTTCAGTAACGCGAGCAGCCACCAGCCGGTATCCCTGATCCGTCGTTAACAGCAAGTCTTCGGTGAATCCCAGTTTCAACAACTCACCCAAAGCTTCGCCAAACTTTGCACGGACCTCAGCAGCGAACAGGCGCTCTCGGTCTGCTAGCAGACTTTCCTTTAACTCTAATTCGCGTTGTGCCACCAAAATGCGCGACGAGCGGCGCCCGCCCAACTCGAGTGGCAACATGGCACCGACCATCGTGTCGTTGTCGGGACCATTGACCTGCTCCTTCCGTTCTATTTCGAGTTGAGGGTTCGGCCGAAGGGCGGCCTGCTGTACAAGGCTGCGCGCAGCTTCGACCTCGCTGCGAAAAGCCGCCAATTCACCGTTATGGGAGAGCGCGTAAACAACGGCTTCATCAGCAGACAATCCGGTGCTCGAATCGTAGTAGCGAGAGATTGACGATTGGGGCTTGCGTTGCGTAGTTGTCGGAGATGATCCCTGCCCCTGCGCTGAGTCTGCTGCGCCAACTCCCTGGCGGCCTAGTATCAAGAAAACAATCAATAACTTCTGAATCATAAGACACCTTTTTTGGTCGTTGACTAGCTTCTCGCCGTTGATCAACGTCGATTTATCGCGACAGAACCCTCGCCATCAGCATCGCTGCTAAATTGACCCTTGAGTCGCGGCTTCTCAGAGGCTCGCTGCTTTTCATCTCTCCGTAATTCCCGCGCGCGCAGTGAATAAAAGATTGCTGGCGTCACAATAAGCACATGCAGAAGGCTCGAAACCATTCCTCCCAAGACGGGGGTTGCGAGTGGTTTCATGATTTCGGACCCTGCACTCGTGCTCCACATGATGGGCAAGAGGCCAGCTACTACTGTTGACACCGTCATTACCTTGGGCCGCAGACGTAACAACGCACCCTCTGTGACTGCCTCTTTTAAAGTTTCGCGCGTTAATGTTCCTAGTTTCTCCGTCTTTTTCTCGACTGCTTCGTTGAGATAGATAACCATCACCACGCCCGTCTGCACTGCCGTGCCAAACAGCGCTATGAATCCAACCCATACTGCAACGGAGAAGTTGTAACCAAGCAGCCAGATCAGATATACGCCACCCGTAAGCGCAAAAGGTACGGCCATCAAGACGTGAGCAGCTTCCAGCACTGAGTGATAGGTGATGTAGAGCAATCCAAAAATGACGAGCAGAACG
>DATENS010000371.1:0-2327 GCA_035274925.1 Pyrinomonadaceae bacterium
ACCAAGCCGATTGGCACCGGCGTGATCTCGACCGGCATCAAACGTGAAAAGGCTTCGGCTGAGGTGATTGAAGAATCTATTGCGACGATGCTGACGCCGGGCAAATACGCCGCGGAAGCGATTGCCAAATTCCACGTGAAAGGCGCGACTGATGTCACCGGGTTCGCTTTGCTCGGCCATGCGTGGGAATTGGCCTGCGCCAGCAATGTGACGATCGAGATCGATTCGTCGCGCGTTCCATTGATCGGTGGCGCGCTGGAATTGGTCGCCGCCGGCATGCTGACCGGCGCAGACAAAACTAATCGGGAATATGTGGGCGAAGACGTTTCGTTCGCCGGCGGCCTCGATCCGAATCTGGTGAAGTTGTTTTACGATCCACAGACGGCGGGCGGTTTGTTGCTGGCGATTGCGGAAGACAAGGCGGAAGATTTGTTGAGGGAGTTGCGACGGAACTATCCGCGAGCTGAGGTTATTGGCAGAGCTACAAAGCGCGGCGAGAACCGGATCACGATTCAGTAGGGAGCGGCTTTGCCGCAGCACATCGCGGCAAGGCTTTGCCTTTCCGGCGAGGCGTATTCCAGAATACGTGAGAGGCTGCGCCTCGAACGGAGGCAGAGCCTCATTACCAGGGCCAGGCGTGACGGTAAGACAGAGCCTTACCGCTATGTGCGGCAGCTAAAGCCGCGATCGTTATGTCAACCGCGATAATAGTTCAAACAGATCCCGCAACATCGATCGCCGATCTCTACCGATCCGTCCGCGCACGTACGCTGGAAATCGTCGCGCCGCTGGAAATTGAAGACTACGTAATTCAAACCGCCGAGTTCATGAGCCCGCCGCGCTGGCACATTGGCCACACCTCCTGGTTTTTTGAAACCGTCTTGCGGAAGTATCAGACGGGATACAAGCCTTACTCGGAAGACTTTCTTTTCTTCTTCAATTCGTACTATGAAGGATTCGGCGAGCGGATTGAACGTCAAAAGCGGGGGACGCGTTCGCGGCCGACTGTAGCTGAGACGAAGCAGTATCGCGCGCGCATTGACGAGCAAATGGCGCGCTTTATCGAAAGCGTTTCGGATCGCAACGATGCGCCGGAGATCCTGTCGATTGTGCGGCTCGGTCTCGAGCACGAGATGCAGCATCAGGAACTGCTGGTCTATGACATCAAGCATCTACTGGTCGACCAGTTCGACGCGCCGATGAAACCTCTGCCGCGATCTGCAGCAGAGGTCAGCGGAATGGTTGGGATTGAAGGCGGCTTGTTCGAGCTTGGCTTCGCGGAACGGGGCAGCCCGACCGTTAGGGAGGGCGTTGATGCCTTCGCCTGGGACAACGAGAAGCCGCAACACAAGATTTTCTTGCAGGACTTCCTGATCGATCGCGCGCCGGTCAGTAACGCCGACTATCTCGAATTCATGAACGCCGGCGGCTACAAAGATTTTCGCTGGTGGCACTCGGCCGGTTGGGAAAAGGTAAACACCGACAACTGGCTGGCTCCTCTTTACTGGGAGCAGCAGGATGGCGAGTGGATGATTCGAGACTTCGGCGGACTGCATTCGGTAACAGCGAAACTTAATGAACCTGTTTCTCACGTCAGCTTTCTGGAGGCCTCGGCTTATGCGAAGTGGGCGGGCAAACGTCTGGCGACGGAAGCGGAATGGGAAAAAGCCGCCACGGTGTCCCCCTCATCCAATGCCAAGCGCGCGTTTCCGTGGGGCGATTCGCGACCTGATGAATCAAGTGCAAATCTTTTCGAGAATGGATTCTGGAACCCTGCGCCGATCGTGTCTTTTCCTGAAGGTCAAAGCGCGCCCGGTTGTCAGCAGATGATTGGCGACGTTTGGGAGTGGACGACTTCAGATTACACGCCGTATCCCGGCTTCAAATCCGAATTCGACGAATACAACGACAAGTGGTTTGTCGGCCAGAAGGTCCTGCGCGGCGGCTCGTTCGCCACGCCCCAGATTCACATTCGCTCGACGTACCGAAACTTTTTCTATCCGCACGAACGCTGGATGATCGCCGGATTCAGGTGTGCCCAGGACGCGTAACCTGGCGTGTTCAACGCAGTCGCAATCCTGCGCACCCTCACCTCAATCCTCTTCCAGAGAGAGAGGAGGAAAAGCAGGTGGTACTGAACCTCTATTCCTGGCTGGATTCCGTGTTACTGTGCAAAAGATAACCGGCCTCTCGTCTCCATCGCACGCCCGGTGTGGACGACCACAACTGACTTTGGTGGGCGCTCCGGTAGGTTTGAAATCTTGAAAGAGCTTTAATACCCCCAACATGAAATCCCTCCGCACAACTGCCCTTTTACTGACATTCTG
>DATENS010000372.1:0-4793 GCA_035274925.1 Pyrinomonadaceae bacterium
TCCGCGCCCGAGAGTTGGTAGTCTCTCGACCGTGTGTCAGCCCAGACTTCGCCAAAACGCAGCAGTCGATTCGTAATCATGCGAATGATGACGCTGCCGTCCGGCTGTTCAAATTTGCGGATGTATGCGAGATCGCCACCCAGTGTGCCGGTGATTGCCAGCCGTCCCTTCGACGGCATCTTTGACAGTGCATTAACCAGGCCCTCGTTGCCCTTCGCCTGGAAGGCCTCAAGTAGAATTGCCTGATCGCCAGGCGGTGAGTATTCCTGAATACGCACGGTAATGTTGTAGTTTCGGCTCATCTGGGTCATCGTCCCCATCGCCTGGGCTTGGATCACAAACGGCGGTTTGAGTTGGTCAGCGGACTTGGCTGTGCTTGAGCCCGGGCCCGTCATAAGCTGGAAAACAACAAGCGCAAAAACGAAGCCAATAATCCAGGTCGATCTTCGTCTCATACCAACCTCACCTTCCTGGCGATAACGATTAAAAAAAGTCTGAGCACGCCGCTCAGATGACATGCTCAGACGCGGAGGAGCGCCTTGCCATCGGCGCCACTTAGCGGCTTGCGCCGCAAAGGAAGCCATCCCAACTTTGTGATCACGCGGCGAATGGCGACAAACTCTTCGTTAGCTACGCGTTTCGTTCACTGCCGCGCAGGAAATTTCTTGAACATCTTGTCGACAGCCTTCCGAATGGACTTCTCGGCAGTCTTGGCATCTTTAGAAAAATTCCCTGATGGCGCTTCCTTCAATGTCTGCGTGGCAGTTCCCCGCCACACAGTGGCTTTTGTCCTGGCGTCGGCAATGTCGACGATTAGAGTTCCCTTCGATATGGCCGCGCTATGCACGCTTCCCGGCATGCCGCTGCCGGTGGCGCTGCTGACTGACCGGCCCCAGGTCGGCTCAAAAATCTGCAGGTCCGAATTGACGGCCGCCAGTACGGCCAGAGTTATATCCGGCCCATCAGTCACCCGCGTCAGGCCCTTTGCCGTCAATGCCTGATCAATGGATTCCACGATCAATTGGTTGATGATTGGATTGGCCACCGCATTTCCTGAAGCCCACGCGTAGTTTTTGCATTTCGATAAATCCACGCCGGGATCGGAAGACACCTTTACTTTCTGGGCATAGGCGACCCCGAGACTGGTTGCAATCACTAACAGGCTGAGAAACTTTTTCATAAGTAATTGCGCAACTAGCTGCGCCCGCCGAGCGAATACGCATCGTATGTCCGGAACTTCAGGCAAAAAACTGTCAGTTCTTACAGGGCCGGAAGAGCCATACTGTAAAAAATGACAGTATCGCCCTGCGCGCCGCTTCAAATACGCTAATCGTGGTAGGAACACGACGCGGCAGAGAGAAGGCCACGTCGGGGCAGGGAGGAAAGCACCCCGCTTCGTTTGGCGAGCAGAGCGTAGGGTGCATTGCCTCCAAAGGGCCGAGAACCAGGGGTGACTCGGCCCTTTTCATTTGTCCCGAAGCCTCTCAGCGCCCTCACTATGCACACACCGGCGAAAGTCACTCCAGGAAGAATCCAGAGTTCTTTAGAGCGTCTGCTTGTAAGCGGAGATTGGATGGACTCTATTTGGCAACGAATTCAGCGGTGATGTTCTTGCGGCTGATTTTGTTAAAAATCTCGAGCTTCAGACCCGCGATCTGTTTGCGATCTTCGGTGAGGAGAAGCTTGCCGCCGCCGCTCAGGTTCTTCGAGCTCACGTTGCCCGTGATTTTCAAATCGATACTCTTGTCGTCTTGAGGCGGGCGTGACCAGGTGCCGGTAATGAAGACCGTAATGTCGGTGATCAAATTGAGTTCCGCATTGCCATCTTCGAACAGCTTTACTACTACGCCATCGAGCTTGAACTCTTCTTTCCCAAGCTTAATCTTGCCTTCGCCCTTTGCACTGGCGACTAACGAAGCAGGTTGTTGCCCGGCCGCGAAGCCGGCTGCCGCGATCGCACTGCCAATCGCGGCGCACACAATTATTAAGCTTCGCAACAGTCGGATTGTTTGTGGCGGGAACCGTTTGTGCAAGCTATGTCTCCGCTTCCCTGTGGTCCCGCACGTACTCGCCCGGGACCGTGTCAATGTTTACCGCCGAAGAGTTTCCATCCCGGCGGTGGCAAACCGGCGCGCTGGTTCTAGTGGATCACGATGCCTATGCTTAAACGCAGATTGTCCTGTCTCGACCCGGGAATGACGAAAGGAGTGCCCACCGTCTGAAACGGCGTTGGTGTTAGGACTATCCCAGTCTGTTGATCGCCGCGGTTGATAATATTCCAATCAATCTGCGCCGCCCGCACGTCGATTTTGTTGTTCAGCCGGATGTCGATGCCTCCACCGAAGGCCATCGCGAAGCTGGTTTCGTTCGTGTGGAAATCGCTGATACCAAAAACTGCGGGAAGATTAGGACTGTCAACATCCACTTTTTGCGTCGCGACTCCAAACAGGGCGTGTCCGAAGAATTTAAACCGCGCTTCCGTTGCATTGTCCTTGAACTGCAACCCCCCGAGGAAATTCTGGACCGTTGTGTCTACGGTGCCGCTACCCGCCGGCCGCGTAAAGTTGTCCTCGCGCAGATGCAGTGAATAGTCACCTTTAACTCCGACATATTTATGAAAGTTCCGGGTCAGCGAGAGTTCGAATCCGCGCAGCGTGTTGCGCCCCCCCAGCACCTCTTCCACAACCGGACTGCCGGTATCACCGGCCAGCGTGTCAAATCCCAACGCGGAATAGCCGCCAAAGAACTCCCATTTCTTGTAGCTGTCGGACTGCGCAAACCCGGCTTGGGCCATGACGGTGATCAGCGCGGCCACTGTTAAAAATCTTTTCATGAGAATTTCCTCCAAGTCGTTTGTTTTTAGTGTCTTCCGACAATTTCCAACCTAACAATGCGGGCCTGACCGTACAACTGTCAGTTTTGCCAGTGTTGAGAGTGAGCGGCGCCTCGCATGATTAGAGGGTAGAAAAACCAACGGCTCCGCAGTCCGATGTGATGGGTTGCATGAACAGAATGGAAAAAAGTCAGGCAATAGCGCGAATGCGATCAATCAGTCGTCGCAGCCAGTTAGCATCTCTCAGGCGTCTCAAGACACGCCTGGAATCCGAGCGCGCTCGGCGCTCAGCCAAAGTCGAAAGTGAAGGCACCTTATCCGGGAACTTGAAGGCGCGACTTCGCGCGGACTTGATCAGAATCTATGGACCACTGAGAGTTTCGTTTGTCGAGATGCCGGCGCTCGCCGGCGGAATGCGCATCACCGTCGGCAGTGACCTCTACTATGGCAGCGTCAGAGGCACTCTCGCAGCTTTGGAAGAGAAAGTTGGACACTAGCGTTCTTCTCGCCGGGGTATCCAGGGATTACTTTCCACACAACCTACCTAAGCTTTAGATCGAACATGGTAACGTGAGGAAATCCGGCTCACTGTTGTCGTTGCCGGAACTTCTTTTTTTTATCTACTTGTTTGTGGGATCCCGATCCAGCGAGGGTGTGCATCGTGATGACTGGTAAGCCAGAGCGCGAGGACATCGATCGCATTTGTCCGTTTCAGACCCGCGCTGGTTTTATCCAGCGTGCGACGCGGAGAATCTTCCACGGACAGTCTGGCCAATGAACCGATGCCCTCGATCTGGCGCCCTGCATTTTCAGACGCCACCTTTCCCCACATGGCGCTGAATACGCAGAACTTTGAGGCTTTACGGAGCAAGCCTTAATAACCTCGGCTACTTATCTTTTTCCAATACCGGCCTCCACGTCTGGTCGGGATTGAAGCGATCGATTGACTGGAAAATTTCTAACGTCTTGGGCCCGAGGTCTTTTTCATAGACGACGCCATCCTGGCTGACCATGAACGTCTTTACGCCGGTGTTACGGTATTGCGCCGGTGCGGCGATCAAGGCAAAGCCACCAATCATTACGCCCTTCACTACATAATCGAGCTCGCCCAGGGGCGCAGATGGTCCCTGGCCTTTTAGCACCTTGAAAAAGTAACCGTGGTACGGCTCTTCGCGATTGTTGTAACCACGCGCGATTGCCTGCGCGACCTTCTCGCCGATGGGACCGTCCCACGTTCCGTCGGCATTGCGCCACGCCAAGCCATCCTGCTGGCCAGGTGTGCTGATGATTCTTTGCGCGTATTGATTAACCCCGTTCTCTTTCTTCGCCAGCGCATATTCGTGTTGGGCCTCAACGTACCCACGCGCAATCTCAATCGCATCCAGTTCATTGCGGCCGATGCGCCGGCGCAGCAGTTCCTGTCTGCCGGCACTCGTGTCGAAGTACCAGGCGTTACCGACTTTCGTAAGCGGTAACGGGAAGGGCCAATCTTCATTGCCAACGATGAGCGTCGCGCGCGTCCTGGTTTTGGGATCGATGTCGACGCGCATTTTTGTTCGCGCCTGATCCGCAAACGCCATGGAGTTCTCTCGATCACGTGCCGGCTCGCCGGTGTGAACAATGTCCCAACTATCCGGGCCAAGAATCTCCATGAGTTGCTTCTCGTCATAGGTTGCCGCGCCCTCGATCAGTGACTCGACCGCCTCTTTGGGTGTCGCAAATCCCCTGCCCCTCGACCCCAGGCTTCTGGTTGATTGCGCGGACTGTGATGGAACAAGCAACAGCAGCGTGAACACCGCAACCAGCGCGAAAACACTGCACGCTCGTTTGAACGCGGACCTTTTGTAATTGACTGCCTTAGCTCTCTTCATGATTTCACCTCCTTCGACCGCCACCGCCGCCGCGGCCACCACCGCCACCGTGGCCGCCGCCACCAAAACCACCACCGCCGCCGCGACTG
>DATENS010000373.1:0-24647 GCA_035274925.1 Pyrinomonadaceae bacterium
GAAGATGCGGCCGCGCAACAAGCCCGGTGCGCCTCCAGTTGCGCGTCTCGGTGGCGGGCAGAC
This sequence comes from Pyrinomonadaceae bacterium, assembly GCA_035274925.1. Taxonomy (GTDB): domain Bacteria; phylum Acidobacteriota; class Blastocatellia; order Pyrinomonadales; family Pyrinomonadaceae; genus UBA11740. The sequence goes on from DATENS010000373.1 coordinate 64, forward strand.
GATGCCCAATCTTCCGCCTGAAGCAATCGACGCTTTTGATCAAAAGGCCGCTCCCTGGCTCGACGGCAAGGTTGGAGAGCAAGTCGACCACTACCACGAAGAGCAAGAAAACTATCGTCAGAAATCTGAGGAGACGCGCGAGGAGGGACGCCGCCAGATCACTGAAGCAACAGAAGGCGTGCGCAAAGAGCAAGAAGGATCGCGCGCCAAGGCACGCAGCGAAGTAGCGGCTGAGCGCGGCGCGTGGCGCGCAGAACACCAGCTCATCCTCAAAGACTACACCGACCAATCCGAGACGAAACGCAAAGACGTTGACGAAAAGATTCAAACCAAGGTCAAGGACAGCGAAAAGCAAGCTGACGACGAGATGACCAAGGCCGAGGCCAAAGCGGCCGAGGAAAAACGCAAGGCCGAAGACAAGGCGGCTGAGGAGAAACGCAAAGAGGAAAGCAAACCGCGCAGCTGGTGGGACAAGGTAAAAGGCGCTGTCTCATCCGTCTTTAACGCGATCAAGAAAGCGGTAACCGCGATCTTTGATGCATTGCGTTGGGCGGTCAAGAAAATCATCCAGGGCGTCAAGGCCATCGTGCGCGGCATCATTGAAGTCGCTCGCATGGCGATAGTGGGTTTGATCAAGACCTTTGGTTTGGTGCTCAAGGGCTTGGTCACCGTTGCACTGCTCGGCTTTCCTAAGGCCGCGGCCAAAGCCCGCGCCGCCATCGACGCGGCTGTGGATACATCAGTGGACGCGGTCAACAGCGCTGCTGAATGGCTCAAGTCCAAGACCGACGCCATTTTGGACTGGGTTGGCAGTGTACTCGACAAGGCACTTGCCTTCGTGCAGACGGTAATCGTAATCGGCCTGGAGATCATGCGTCTGATCGCGACCGGGCAGCTCAGGGAACTGTGGGAAAAGCTAAAGAACCTGGCCAAGTCGGCATGGGAGGGTCTGGGCCTTATCGAAGGTTACGTATGGGAAGAGCTGGTGGGCTTCGATATTACCAAGCCACTCGGACCGCAATTGGCCGGCGGTGGGGCAGAGGGAGATGGTTCAGGCGGGGAAGGGAGTTTGCAGGAAGCCATTGCTGCTCCGGAGAACCTCGACTTCTTCCTTCAGGACACAATTCGCCCCGATCAAGTCGAGGTGCAGCCGGTGACCAAACTGGAACTAGACGACGAGCTGCTGAGTGAATTGTCTCTCGCTGCCGGCCAGCCATTGCAGTTGGATCTATCCGCTGATCCCGAACGCGGTCTCGAGGGCGCAAAAGCCGAACTGCTTGCGCATCTTCCTCAAGAGCCAGTGCCCGCTGGTCCCCAGCAGTCCGAAGAAGCCGCCGCAATGAGTGATCCAAAAATGCAGGCAGTCCTCGAGCGCGCGATGGCTGCCAAAACCCGCGGCGAACGCCTTGCCATTATCAAAGACTTGATGTTCGAGACTATCAAGTCCGCCGCGACAAAATACTGGGAAGAAAAGATAAAACCCAACCTGTATTGGATTATTCCTGCGGCCATTGTCGGCATTGCTGCATTCATAGCTGCAGAGATCTATACGGGCGGGGCTATCACGGGCGCCTTACCCGTCATCCTCGAGATTATCGGAGCTGCTTTCATAGCTCAGGCTATCGCCAAGATCGCCGAAGGGCTGGGTATTTGGCTGGAGAAAGGTTGGGCGGGAGATGTATCCGGCGCGGCCAAAGGTTTCGGGAAAGGCTTTGCCGGTGCCTTGATCGAAATAATCACAGTGCTGCTCATGGAAATCGGCGGCGCGGCTTTGCGCGCAACCCTCAAGGGGCTGGGCAAAGTGATGAAGCTGGCGATGAGCGGCGGCAAAGCTCTGGGGCGTGTCCTGGTCCGTGGGGGCAAAGGGCTGGTTAAGGGCGTGGTCTATGTTGGTAAGTTTGCCGTTAAGGCGGCCAGGATTACCGGGAGAATGGTTTCCCGCAGCGGGAAGTTTGTCCTTGAAAAGGGTCGGCTGCTTTTCAAGGGTCTGCAGCCGACCTTTGCCAAGGGCATCAAAAGGGTTGAGGAATTGTGGAAGCGCCTGAAAGGATGGTTTGGCAAGTTCAAAGGGTTCTACCCGGAACCTCGTGGTCTCCTAATTTATATCTATGCTGTTTTCAACCCCGACAAAATTCTGGTCGCCATCGTCCCCGCCGTAAAGCAAATCTCCAAGGCTTGGGAGGACCATAGATGGGGAGATTCCTCCAAGTTGCCGTGCTTCCCAGCCGGAACAATAGTAAAAACACCTATTGGCGATCGGAAAATCGAAGAGCTCTTAGAAGGAGACCAGGTATTCGCCTGTAACTTAGACTCAAAGAGTGTTGTCACCCGCTCGGTGTTAAAGACTTTCAAGAATTGGACCCAACACCTGGTCGACATCCATGTCGGCGAAACAACTGTGACCGCGACTCGGGGACATTTGTTTTGGGTGGACAACAAGAATGCGTGGCTGCCCGCTGTCGAACTAGAGGCTGGGATGACATTACGGCTGATAAACCAGGACGTAGTAATTATTCAATCTATTGAAGTGCATGCCGCCGAAACCACCACTTATAACTTTGAGGTGTTCCCGGAACACAACTATTTCGTTGGTGTTAGTGGCATCCTGGCGCACAATGCTTCGAAATTCGAGTCACTCGCAAAGATCGACATAGAGATTTACCGTATTGTGGATCCGAAGGGCAACGTAGTCTATGTAGGTCAAACGGTTCAGGGTGTGGACGTTCGGTTCAACCAACATATCAACAGTCCCAAACATCCACATTGGAAGGCGGGCTATAAGCCTATTCGAATCACCGGTGGCAACTGGACTGCCTATGAGGCGGCTGTGTGGGAACAGCATTATATTGATGCCAACGGCGGGGTGGCCAAGCTGGAAAACAGAATCAATGCCATTACAGAGGGCAAGTACAACGACTTTAAGAAGCTGCATGACCCATGTTAGTGAGGTGTGACAATGTTCAAAGGCACGTACGGTGATATTTTCGCGTTCAGACTTCCAAATCAAAAATATATCTCCGGTCGCATTCAACTGAATGTGGCCAGGCAATGTGTGCGTCCGAAATTACTTTCGCCGGACTCTCCACTGAGATTTTTCGGTAAGAGCATACTCGTGGAAATCTATGAGGGCCTATCCGATGCCCCCTCCCTTGTCCGTTCAGAGACTTTGATTCCCGGCGTATTCGTGGATACCCAGCTGCTTGAGTCAGGAGAATGGAAAGTAGTTGACCATGAACCGGTCGATCCAACAAAGATTGAATTCCCGGAAGCATTAATGGGTGCTGGAAGAAATGGGGTCTTTACAAGAGGTGAGATCAAACTGCCTCTGCCACTGGATGCCAATGATCTCGAACGATTAAATGTGTACTCGACCATAGAGTCTTCTTACCTAATGCCTAACATATGCTTACATTACCTTGGTATGGAAGATGTGATCGATCCTGAATATCGCGACACGAGTGATCTGAGACACTCTGATCTTCGCTTTTCTGAATATCGAAAACAGATCTACGGTTTGCTGAACGAGGATGAGAACCAGTCTTACTATGGGATGTCTTCTCGACTCGGTCACGACGTCACAAGATTCTACAAGTGATTGCATTCTCGAAGAGAGGGGTGAATATGGGTTGGTGGGGAACAGGGTACGGAGACGACATTATTGGTGATGGACCTGCAGACACCGTAATGCAAGCCCTGAAAGACATTGCGGGTTATCGAGAAGAACGAGGGCGGGAGAAACCTACTTTGCCGGAAGTGCTCGACGCTGTGCTGTTGGCATTGCTTGGCAATTCCGAAAAGTATCTTGACGGGGAAGGCGAACTCACTGTCAAAAGACTGATTGCCAAACTGGACACCCCTCCCACGGAGGTATCGAGCTCCGAAGACCCTATCCTGAATCCTGAACTTGTCACTCCATTTCAGGGGGCGTTTGAAGCAATAGCGTCAGAGTATGAAGACACAGAACTGGAGCGAAAACCCCGGCTAAGCGAGCTACTCACCACCATTGCTTTTGTACTAGGCAGCGATCCTGAGGATTACCTGGCAATCGCCGAAGGCAAGTCCGTCAAGGAAATCATCGCAAAGTAGATTAACAATTTGCCCGGCCAGCAGTTCTCGCGAGGATGTCACTTTGCGTGATTGATGTCGTGAACGTCTACCCAGATTTCCTGCCCATTGAAGCGGTGCGCGCCAGCCACGGCGCATCGCGCACTCGGCGCATTGCTTGAGCGCGACGTTGAAGTTTGAGTTTTTCGAGAACGTGGTGCACGTGGTGCTTGACCGTTGCCACGCTCAGGCAGAGATCGTTGGCAATCTCCTTGTTTGAGAATCCACGTCCCAGTAATTCCAGGACTTCGCTCTCGCGACGCGTCAAGGCAAGGCTTAGATCCGGTTCCACGGAATTTTGTTCTCGACGAAACAAGGCCCGCAGCAGTCCTCCGGAGATTTCGGGTGGACACGCAAGTCGTCCAGCAACGATCTCAGTAAGCGAATTGCAGAGCTCGTCGATCGACGCGTCGCGCGCCACGTATCCGGCGAACCCGGCACGTCCACAGCTAATCACTTCCTGTCGCTGCTCGGTGAGGCCCAGCGCTACCAGCGGTATGTCGGGCCATTCGGATGCAATACCTCGCACGTCGAACAGATCGATACCCTGAGTCACATCAATCAAGACAACATGCGTTTCTGTAGTCGACAGCGTGTCGCGAAGGCGCGCGAGATCGTTAACGATAGCGATAGTCCGGAGGTCAGCCTTGCTACTAAAGCAGGCCGCTAACCCGTCGCCGAGGAGTCGCACCGGGGTGAGTATGGTGATGTTCATCCAAGCACCGTTCGTGCTGAAGCTCTTTAACTATCTGGTGGCACCGGTGTGATGTTGGGCTGGGTCTCGGGAGGAACGCTTTGATGAGGGGATTTTCAATCCTTAAGGGTCGATGTGAAGAACCCTTCATGGGGTTGTTCCTCACTGGCTGATCTCTTAAGTGCGATGCATCATCATTGCGACCAGGGGAGATGATCCTGAAATCCGCGTAAGCTTTCAATGCCTACGCATTCACCTGGAAAAGGTGGAAAGACAGGTGCTTTTTCCCTCAGGTGAAGCAGCCGCTTCTTTGTTCAGTGCTCACATTTATGCAAGAGCCAAGAACTATTTTGTTAGGCTGGACTTGGGGACTGTGCGAGGTGCCCAAATAGCCTTCTTTTGAACGGCAGGACGATATTCCGATGCGGGGGGAAAGTCAACAGCTTTTTGGCCCCTATGTCTTAGTTGTTCGAGAATTTCCGGGCCGCACGTCAATCGCTAAGAGACAGGCTCTGTAGCCGGTAATCGTTGAGGTTCGAACTGAATAGCCACAATTGCCTAATATTATTGAGGCTTAACGGGTAAACGTCGGGGTCTGGGGTTCGAATCCCCATGCGGCCACCAAAACCTAACCCCCACTGTCGACTTTTTTGATTGGTTAGGATTGAGGGAGCTTTCAAGTCTTCCGGGATAACTCACCTAACATATTCCCAGTGCCACGGCTCGTAGAAGTAAGGTTTAAAACCGAATTTTGCGGCGTTGCGCACGAGCCACTGGTAAGCCGGCGTCTGGACCTGGATCGCGCGGTTTGCGTCCTTGGTGTCGACCGGATCCCCACCCACATACAAATCCAGCGCGTGGCCGGTGAAGTGCGGACTATTAATAGCCAGACCCGCAGAGCCCGCGTGAGGTGATTCGCGCCGCAACTTTTCCTGGTATTCGCGCGATCGGAAGCATGAAATTATTTTGAAGTACTTCTCAGTGGCTGCGAGCTCTCCCTTCGAGTTGTGAGCCAGTTTCAGTGCTGGATCGGCGATGGCGGCTGCAAGCATTTTCTTATAGGCCTCGTACGTGGTTCGCTCAACCTGGCGAAGCTCATCCAAACGCGCGGGATCATAGAAGTCCGAAATGGGCGCGGTCAGAAGCTGCTCGGGCGTCGCGTATGTCTTCTCCTTCAAACGATTACTTTGCCAGTAAAAGAGCAGAGACCTTAGAGTTTCCTCGTCAATCACGCCCGTCGCCGGCAGCCCAACTTTCTTTTGCCAGCCCGCGACCGCCGATGCGAAGTCGCTTGAGCCGGGTCCGGCTTGCGTTTCGATCGTCTGCTGAATCAGGAGAATGTAGAGATACCAGCCGCGCTGTTGTTTGTTGCCAAAGACCCAGGTGAGCTCGTTTTGCAGCGTCGCATTGCGCCCAGCCGCCTCCGCAAACGCACCAGTGACGGAGGCGTTGCGCGAGTCGGTCAACAGCACAGTCTGCTTAACCCGCGGGTTCTTTTGTGTTGTGGGGGATTGGCCTCGACTTACTCGAGAGCCGAAAGAAAGTGCTGCGACGAAAATAGCGACAGCCACAAAGAGGATCGCGAGGTGAATTCTTGCGTCTTTCATAGGGTCTATTGTCTAACTGACTATCTGTGTGAGGTGCTAGCCGGGACAGACTATCAGATGCAGGAATAAATGTCAGGGTTTGATCGAATTATGGGCTTTTTTGGGTTGCCTGAGTCAGCGATGTTTTTTCGCTTTTGCCTTACGCTGGGTCTTTCTTGGCCTTTCGGGCTTCGATGGCTTTTTTGCCGGCTTCTTTGCTGCATGATTTGTTTCCGCGTCGGGTGCGCCGCCGGATTGCTCCAACGACGCGGTAATCAGCTCCTCGCTGGGCCGCCTTCCGTCCAGGAAAACAAACACGTGATAGTTGGCGCTTCGCTCGCGGAGGACTTCAATTCGCCCTTCGTCCTTGAGGCGGGCCAATTCGCTCATCACGAAAGACTGTTCCGCCGCAGCCATGTATCGATAATCGATGTCGAAAGCCAGCCCGGTTGAGTGTGGCGGAGTGTCGATCATCACGGCGTTTCGATTCACCCGGCGTAGCGCTTGTTGGTATTGTTCAGGTCGCACCAGAGAGCTCACGGGCAATCGACGGCCAAACTGCGTGTGGTATTTCGCGGCTATTTCTTCCATCACCTTTAACGCCTGCGGCCGCAGTGATCGAAGCATATTCACTTTCATCGCCTGACGGTCAGATGGGACGTCGAGGTTGTAAGAACGTCCGGCGAAATCTTTGGCCAATCCCTGTAACGACTGATAGTCGGCGAAGAGTCGTTGCCGCGTGTCGGCCGCCTCATACAGTTTTGTGAGAAGAGCTTTCTCGTCGTCGGCGGACGTCACGCCTTGCTGACGGGCCGCGATTTCTTTGTTGAGCTCGCGCTGCCGGGCGCGATTACTTCGCTTCAACGCGCTCAACTGTGCCTTTAATCCGGAGATTTCGGATTGAAGATTTGCGCGCGTGCCATCGAGGCGGGCAAAGGCGTCGCGCAGCTGGGCCTCGGTGTAGAGTGAAACATTGCGGTCATCTATACGGCGGCTGAACGGCTGATCGTCCGCAGTACCGCCAACGCCGTAGAGTATGTAAGTTTCCGTGAGCGCCGGCAGCGGAACCATCTCGCGGCGCTCGATCATGGCGGCAAGATCAACGAAGTCCTGAGACGTTTGCAGGTTGTGCTTACGAACTTCAGCTACCTGGCTGGCGAGAAACCAGCGTGTATCACTGTAATGCCTGAGCTGCGTCGGAATTTCGATTGCCGATTGTTTCTCGGCCTCGGTTCTTTCTTCCTTAACCTTCGCGACCGCCTCTTCCCATGTGTCAGTAACAGTGGAAGAGCCGCGCGCGACAGTCGATCTGGACGTCAACTCAACGTACCAACGTGGGGCGGTGTAGCGGAGTAGCGCATAGACCGCTATTGCAGCGGCCACGCTCAGCAGGATGGTGGTAACCAACTGTTTCCGAAACGTCATCATTCGTTCATTGCAGCTTTTAGCGCCTCCTGCCTTCTGTCAGACAGTAGCGATACTGTCGCCTTCAGAGCAATTACGAGGCCAACGCCGATAGCCTGTTCCGCGCGGGCTGGAGCACATGGTTGCGGTTAGCCCATAGCTCTTAAGTACGACAAAGGGCCGATCTTATGTGCCGGCGTATGAGTTACCTACACCCTCTTTTCGATCGTCACCGAAACCAAAAGAATTGGTTTGTCCCAGTCAAATAGTTATTGCCGTTAATCGGGAAGAGTGATATTAAGATGCCGCCATAAAAGGGGTTACATAGTGCTGACAAAATATTGGCATGGCTCTCCCGCGCTCTGCCTACATATCTCAGTCTGCGGCTTAATTATAGCTGCGATGTCGTGGACCGCGCTTGGCCAAAGTCAGACCACCGGCCGGATCGCGGGAACGATTACTGACGAAAATGGAGCAGTGATCGTCGGGGCAGACATCACCGTTAAGAGTGTGGCGACCGGCCAGGAGCGCCGAGTTGCGACGGGAAGGGATGGCCACTACAGCGCACCACTCCTGCTTCCCGGCCGCTACCGCATATCAATTAGTGCTCACGGATTCGCCCGGTTGGATTCCGACGCGGTCCAAGTCGGAATCACTGACACTGCAACCTTCAACGCGACTTTGAAGGTTGGACCCTTACATCCGTATCCGGTGAGAATCCCTGTTGAGCCACTGATTCGGACCGACGGCCCACAGCTCGGCCGGGTAGTGAAAACGCGCGCAGTATCTGAACTGCCGCTGGCCACGCGGAACTTCACGCAGATTCTCGCGCTCTCGCCGGGTACGTCGGTAAATCTTGCCGACAATACCTCACTGGGACGTAATTCACAGAATGTATCAGTGAACGGCGCGCGTGTTACGCAGAACAATTACGAAATCAATGGCATCGACGCGAACAACATTGGCAACAACGCCGCCGCTTGGCTGGCCGTACCGGCTCCGGAGACGATCCAGGAGTTCACCGTGCAAACATCTCTCTATGACGCGACGTTTGGGCGAGGCGGCGGTGGCAGCGTTCAGGCGGTGACGCTGACAGGGGGTAATAACTTTCACGGCGCCATCTATGAATACTTTCGCAACGATGCACTGAACGCCAATAACCCTTTTTTGAAAGCCGCAGGTGTGCAGCGCGCGAAACTTACCCGCAATGCCTTTGGCGCGGTAATCGGCGGTCCGATCAGACGCGAACGATCATTCTTTTTTGCGTCCTACCAGGGAACGCGCGAACGCAACGGCGCCTCGTCAAACAGCCTGAGCTCGAGCGTCTTTATCACCTCGGGTTTAACTAACGATCGCTCGCAGGCCACGCTGCTGGCTACTTTCCGTCCACGTCTGCCGAATGGAAGTCTTGCGACTTCAATCAATCCGGTAGCGTTGGCCCTCCTCAATAGCAAATTGCCCGACGGTCAATTTGTGATTCCCACTCCGCAAGCTGATGGTCGCTATTCCGGATCGTCAACTTCGACCTACCGCGAAGATCAATTCAACGCGAACATTGATCACCGGATTAATCAGGCGAACTGGCTGGCGGTCAAATTCTTCTTTTCCAATGCGCCGCAGTTTTTCGCGCTGCCCAATGGCGGCGCGAACGTGCCCGGATTCGGCGCAGATCAAACTCAGAACAATCGCTTGATTGCGATTCAGGACATTCACAGCTTCAGCGCCAGAACGACAAATGAAGCACGGGTCGGCTACAGCTTTATTCGGGCTGATATGTTTGGACGCAACCCGCTGAAGGATTCGGACCTGGGAATCAAACGAGTTAACGCGGCCTCATATCCCGGCCTCGGAGTTGTGCGCGTAGGCCCAGCGGGTACGAATGCGTTAACGATCGGCAACTCAGGAGCAAACATCGATCAGCGAACCGCAGAGTCGTCGACTACGTTCGCCGATGTTTTGTCGCTCAACCGCGGCGCCCATAGTTTCAGGCTGGGCGGCCAGATTTTGCTGTACCAAGACCGGATCACTACGAACAACAATCGCCGCGGACAGATAATTTTCCAGACGTTCAATAATTTCCTGCTCGGCACGGCGAACAATTCGACGTACGGCGACGGTATTAGCGAGCGCACGATTCGCACAAGCGATTACAGCCTCTTTTTTCAGGACGACTGGCGAGTGTCACGCAAGCTCTCGTTGAATCTCGGCTTGCGATACGAGCTCGATCTACCGCCCTACGAAGTTAACGGTGCACTGTCGACTTTTGATCCTGCGCTTTACCAGCCACGAATGGAGGTTGATGCCGCCGGAAATCCGATCGGCCCACCCGCGGGCGGGTTTGTGCAGCCGGGTAACGTCGCGCCGCAATACGACCTGCCCGATGTCCCTAACGTCGGGAAGCGGATGGTCCACAGTCTCGATCCGAATAACTTTGGTCCACGGATCGGATTCGCATACGCGCCGCTGGATTCTGGACGCCTGGTGCTGCGCGGAGGCTATGGCATTTTCTATTCACGCTCATCTTTGATTTACATCATCGTCGGCGTCAATGCTCCACCGCTTTTCGCCATCCGGCGCAGTGCGACCGGCGCGCAGGTGTCTTTTGCAGATCCGTTCGTTACTTTGCCGGCGCAAGATCAGTTTCCTGCTTTTGTGAAAGGGATATCACTGGCCGGCCAGGTCTTTGATCGAAATCTGCGCACGCCTTACATTCAGCAATACAATGCCAGCCTTCAATACGAGGTCAACCGCAACTTTTTGTTTGAGGTTGCTTTCGCCGGCACGCGCGGCCTGAACCTAATCAGGAGCGTGGGAATTAACCAGGCCCGGCTTGCGAGTCCGCAAAACCCCATCGTAAATGCGGTGAACGGCCGCGTTATTACCACGAACACTGCCGACGCGACTAATGTTTCACTGCGGGCTCCGTATCAGGGAGTTGAGGTCGGCGGCTTTCTTCAGATTCAATCGACCGCTCAATCAAGTTACAACTCTTTACAAATGAGTTTGACTCGCCGGCTCTCGGGCGGTCTTCAGTTTCTGGCGGCGTACACACTCGGCCAATCAATAGACAATTCTTCGGGCACAAATGGCGGCTCGGCCGACGCCGTCCGCGATACTGCGATCATTCTCGGCAATCAGCTCGATAATCGCGCGAACCGAGGTTTGTCCGACTTTGATAGAACGCATCGATTTGTCATGAGTTATCTGTGGGACTTACCTGAGCCAACCTTCACAAACAAATCAGGCATTGCGCGAGCGTTGCTGTCAGATTGGCACCTGGCGGGAATCATCACCGCGATGTCAGGTTCGCCTATCGACATCACTGACGGAGGGGCCGGGTCGTTCTATGGATTGAACAGCGGCAACAATTCGCTCGTGCGTCCTAACTGGGCGCCGGGCGCCACACCTGTTACTGCCACCAGCGGAATTCCTTCGGGATACTATTTCAACCCATTCGCTTTTGTGCGGCCGGTGGTCCTTGGCGGGCAATTGATCCCGAGTGCGAATGGGACGGCTCGTGCTGACGGGTTGGGCACTGACATTGGGAATGTGGGCAGAAACGTGCTGCGGGGTCCGCGACAAACTAACGTGGATTTCTCAGTCATCAAACGCTTTCGGCTGAATGAGGAGAAGAATCTCGAGTTTCGCGCCGAGTTCTTCAATCTGTTCAATCACGTGAACTTTGAGAATCCGATTAGTAATCTCAACGTGATCACATCAACGGGTGGCAGTCTCGATGCCAACACTGGACGGATCATCAGCCCCGGCGACTTTGGCCGAATTGTTTCCACGAGTAACAATCCGCGTTTCATCCAATTTGCGCTCAAGCTGAATTTCTAGTCTGTCAATCTTGAAACCTAATAGGAGAACTGATGGGCAACTCGAATGATTTTCCTCCAACTATCCGCGTCGGCATTCTGGTCTACGATGGCTTCGAGCCAATCGACGTATGGGGATTCACTGAGGCCTTGGCGATCTCTCGATTCATCGGCACTGATTATCAGAGCCTGCCGCCTTATCCGTTCGAGATTAGGTTCATCGCGAACGAGGTCAAGCCGTCGGGAAAATCTGACGCTGAGCCCGCGCCTGTCAAAAGCGAGAACGGGCCACGGGTTGCTCCCGACATGTTTCGTGACGACGCCCTGAAGGCTCAGCTCGATGTATTGATGATCCCGGGCGGTAAGACGGGCCCCCTGGTGCAGGGAAACGCTGGCGACGTTAAGGCGCTAATGACCTGGGTCAAGAAAATGGACAAACGCGTGAAGCTCATGACGTCGGTTTGCACCGGCGCCGCAGTCCTGGCGTTGTCCGGAGTTCTGGATGGAAAGCCGGCCGCGACGAATCACAATGCTTTCCCATGGGTCGTCACTTTTGGGCCGCGAGTACTGTGGGACAACGTCTCGCGCTGGGTCGACGCCGGTCACTACGTTACCTCGGCCGGAGTGTCCGCAGGCACCGACATGGCATTTCATCTTGTCGATCGTTTGCTGGGACGCGCGGTTGCGGAAGCCGCGGTGAAAGAAGCCGAGTACGACTGGCATCGCGATCCGCAGACGCCGATTTACTATCCGCCTCAGGCGGCACTCCCTCAGCCAGAACAGTCCTAAAGTTTTCGCTGGATGTTTCGTGTTATGCGGGCTGGATAATCGCGCCTGCTTCCAGCAGGTATTGCAGCGCCAGAATCACTCTGCGATCAGACATCCTTCGATTGGTGTTGAATGCGGAAACGATCTCGCTGGCCGCACGCGGTGTCGCACACAAGTCGCGCAGATCTTTGAGATCGGCGGACGGCAAGTGCATAGACAATCTGTCCACTGCGGCCAACTTCCCGGCGTCTTGATTCAAGTGAAGCAGCAGACTGGGATCGAGCGTGATGTAGTCGTACCGCCGCTGCCAAAAGCTCGAAGAGCTCCACCTTTGTTCCTGACGGTAGAATTCAGATTTGGTCACGAGGTAGGCTTCAAATTCCTGACTCAATAAAGCTTCGTATTTCTTCTGACCGGCGGGCGAGCCATTGAAGAAATCCCCAATCGCGTACGAGGCAGTAATTCCTGACCGTAATCCCTTTTGAATGCCGAGCGAGGAGAGCGGATCAAAGGTCGTGGCTGCGTCGCCCACCGCGAGCCAGCCCTCACCGGTCATCTTTTCGAGCCGGTGCGATGAAGCCGGATATGCTGAAGGGGCGGCCAGCGGGATCGCGCCGTGGATGCGCTTACTCGTGTGAGTGGTTTTGCCAATCAGATCGAACCAACCGTCAGATGAATTGAGGCGATACTTTTTCGCTACGTCGCCATCAGTCATACAGGCAACCGCCAGTTGGTTACCCGGCACCAGCGCCGAGTACCACCATCCGTCTTCCCAAGGCTCAACCAGCGTGTAGGTGTCGGCGAGCGCTTCGTTATCATCCAGTTGGAAGAAAACGAAGACACCCAGCAACTGGTCCTGAAAGATTTTTCGCACGCCTTGCTGAGAAGCAAAGGCCGCGCGGCGTCCGGTGGCGTCGACCACAAACGAAGCGTCGATGAAGACCTCTTCGCCACTCGCATCCTGTATTCCGATCTCCCAGTGGTTGTTTATCTTTTCAGCATCGGTAAACCTGCCGTTGCAGATCAGTTGGACGCCGTTCTTGGTGGCTTCGCGCGCGAGCATGGCGTCAAACCGCTTGCGGTCCAAGTGCCAGCCCACACCGGCCCGGTGAAAAATGAATTCATTTTCAAACAACTCGTCCGTACCCCACGTCGCGCAGGTACCGTAAGCGGGCAGATGTCCTTCTTTCTGGAAGGCTGACCAAATACCTAACTGTTCAAGCAGCGGCTGGGCCGAAGGAGGAAGCGTTTCACCGATGCGCAACGCGTTGTAATTGGATTGTTCGATTAGCGTGACCGAGAGCGAGGGAGCATGCGCGCGCAAAGACAGGGCGGTAGCTGTTCCGGCAGGCCCGCCGCCGAGGATGGCCACGTCACAAGAGTGGTTTTCGTGAATGCTCAAAGGATTGATGGTAGTCCGATGTTTGGGAATTCTTAACTTTCGGGATCGTCCTGTCGCACCGCGATCCACGAACAGACAACTCCTGCCGGAGCCGTTCCGCCATTGCCGCTTGAATGAGGAATGGTGCGCACGATGGTGCCGACGATCGCCATACGTTGGTTAATGCCGTTGGGCCAGGGGCGGATCACGTAACCTTCGTAGTCGTAGATCCATTCCTCGCCGCCCACTACGCCTGTGCCCTGGAACCGCACCGTGAAGGGATTGCCGTACGTGATCGATCCCTTAAGGTCGAGCTCCCATCCGGTGTCATAGATGCTTCCTTTGAATTGATTCATGGGCGCCGCGTCGATGCGAATGTTGCCGCGACCGAACTCGAGGTTGTTGAATGCAGTTGAGAGATCGGGATCGTTGAGGAAGCTTCGATACGTCCAGGTTCCTACCAAAATTCCGCCGTCAGGCTCTGTGCTCATCTTGCGCTCCTTAAACTAAATCTTTGGATCGTTCCGCTCGCTTTGAACAAAGTTTCCGGGCGTCTGCCCGATGTCGCTAATGAAGCCCAAATCTTTCCAGGCTGTCACCATCTTGAGGTCGCCCGCATGGTTGTTCGGAATCCCCTGCGACCATGACGCCTGACCGGTGGAAGTGAACACTTCCATCGGCCGGTGGGACGGCCACCAGTACGTAGTTTGATTTACGTCCGCGACCAGGTCGCCTGTGTTCTGCGGATAAATCAGATTCCACTGCTCGTACGTTATGTCGATCGGCTGGTTGGAACATTCATTGAAGTCTGCCTGCCAGGGCACGCCGCTGTATTTCGTCAGATCTCCCGGCTCCAGTCCGACTTTCATGCTGCCTGCATCATCCGGCGTTACCAGTTGGCCCGGCAGGCTGAGCGGTTGAGGATTCCAGGACTGGAGATTTTTGGGTGAAAAGTACGAACTGTGCTTGATCCGGTAAGGCCCGGCATAGATCGCTGGATTGCGAACAATCCAGGTGGCTTCACCGCCGGGACAGAACGATCCGCCGAGGAGGTTGCTTAACACTCCGCGGTCGAGATCGGTGCCGGTCAGCGCTGATTGTTCGGGGTTAGTAATTGGTATGCCTTCGTTCTTTTCATTGATGAACTTTCCGCGCGCCCATTGACCCAGGCTAAAAAGTTGAGTGTCGGTAAGCCGCAGGAACTTTGAAGGAACCGTGTTCGAAAGAGGATTGTCACCGCACAGGAACGGCATGAGGATCGGGAGGTACTTCGGCATGTCCGGATCGTAGGGATAGAACCAGATGTTCTCCTGGCCGGCCTTGCGCAGGATTCCAAAGACAAACATTCGTGATCGCCGCCGGCTCTCTCGCTCCTGCGGGTCTTCACCCTCGTAGGGCGGAACTGAAAGCACCGCCTCGTCGAGATTGCCTCCACCGCCGGCCGTCGTGTTATGCGGATCACCACCCGTAAACGGATCGAAATCCATCACGAATTGATACTGATTTGGGCGGATTAGAATCGGCCAGATGTCCCGGTAAAAATAGGGATAGTAATCGGGATTCCATTGCGATGTTTCGCGCCAGACGTTTAGCGCTTTTTCGTTTTCCGGGTCAGGTGGAGTTTGGCCAGCTCCGAAAGGCGTCGTTCCATAGATGTACGGCTCGTAACCAAAGTTCCTCACCGCCACGTCGTAGACGATTTCATCCATGGTGATGATGTCCGTGATCTGCGGGGCGTAGCGGGGATAGCCGACTATCACCCAGGCCGGCACTTGCACCGGAACAAACTGTGTTGGAGGAGTGTTTGGAGAAGGATCGCGGCCGTCCTCTTTGAGGACCTTGAATTTTACGCGAGCCGTTACCGGCCCGTCTGAAACGTCGTCGAACCATCCATCATTGTTTGCATAGTCTGTAATCACCGGGTTGCCGAAACCGGTGTTGAAAGATCCCGAGTTTCCGAATCCACCAAATACCAGCAAGCGAATATTCTTGTCCTGTTGGATTGCTCTTATCTCGCCAAGTGTGTCAATTGACATTGGCGTGAGTGGCGGTGGAAACGATTGCGAGTAACCGGGGTTCTGGCCATTGGCAAATTGCGCGGTTCGCTGTTTCTTGTTCGTGTAGCTAACGGTTTGCGGGCCAGGATCGATAATGAGCTGTTGCCGCGCGTCAGGTGCGGTGATACTGGCGTTGCGCAGAGGATGGGTTGGGTCGTAGCCGTGTTCGCCGTCCAGTTGCTTGAACTCGTACCAGCTCGCTTTCTTATTTGCCAGGTAGACGGTCCATTCAATGTCCAGAACCTGGCCTTCCATTACCATCCCGTTTCGCTGATTCACGACCTTAATCGGGCTCCCGACTTGCAGTTCTTTGCCTTCGTCCGAACCGTCTTCATAGCCGTAGACACGAAAGCGAGCTGCCTGCCGCTTCACTCGTTGCTGACTGTCTTTGAAGGTCTTGATCGGCTGTTCCTTGCCGTCTGAGGTTAATTCCATCGGCAGTTGTCCCACTTGCTCGGGGGCGAGGTAAAAGCCGTCCGGGCTATCTCCTACTCGGGCGATTCCGATTGCGGGGTGAATTTTGAAGTTCATCGCGGGTCTCCTATCGGGAAGCTACCTAGTCTTTGAAGTTCAAGGAAACGGCATTCATCCACAACGCGTTGGGCTTTGGCTGGCCGTCCAGACCAAGCACCACCAGGTTGACCTGGAAATCGGTTTCACCTTGTTCGGAAAGCTTGCGAACTGCGTCGGTCACGTCTATGCGGAAATTTCCCGGTGTCTTGTGAGGGCGTGGGCGAATATCGTATTTCCTGCGTGCCTCAGTCGGCACGTCGCAATGTCCCGGACCGCCGATGCAATCGCCGGAAAAAGTCGCGAGCTGCGTCACAAAATGATCGTTGCCTCGTGTCGGTGTCGCAGCGCCGGCATCAGGTTGATTGAGAAAGACCCGGATAAACGCGCCGCCGGCCGTTGAATATTGGACCTTGTGTATTCGCACCTCGGCCCGGCTGTGTTTGGCGAGCACGGCCGGGTGCACGCTGGCGCTGGCGGACTTGAACCTAAGCATCGGTACGTTGGGATCTGTCTCAAAGAGGTAAGACGACTTCATGTACTCGTAACCGAGGTCGCTGATGGTGTAAGTGTCCTCCACCTTGTTGGGCCAGGGCGCCAGGATGTCGGTGGGGTCGTCCGGTTCAGAACCCGGATGCAGCCTCTGCCATTCGGACCAGAGACGATCGACATTGCTGTGGTGTCCCCAAAAAATCGGATCGCGCGCGGTAGTGCCCGGTGCGTTCATGTCGCCGTACTGCGGCTCGCCCGGTAAACCGAAATTTGGGTTAACGCCGCCCGAAAAATTGTGCATCAGGTTGTGAATGTTCTCGAGCGCGCCAAAAAAGTGATTGCTGTCGGGGCCGCTGCCAAAATTGAAGAAGCTGGGGATTTGCAAAATGTTCTGGACGTCATCATGAGTGGGATAGGCCTCGAAAACGATGTCGGCATTCCCTCCGGGCCAACGATTCTTGGCCCACAGCGGATTCACCAGCAGCAGTTGAGCGGTGATGAGATCGTCCCACGTTTTGTCGCCATAAGTGATCTTGGCCGCCCCGTACAACCGGTTGCCTGAATCGAACTTTTGGCCTCTCACTGACTCGAGTTTGGACCAATAGTCGGCAGGTATCTTTCCCTTCAGATTGGCGAGCATGGTGTCATCAACCCAGCAACGATAGGCTTGAGGAACGGTGCCGTTGTCCAGCCCTTTCGTGTGCGATGTTTCATCCATGTCTTTGATCGAAGCCATGACGTTGTCCTTGTAAAGGGTCCAATCCCAGTAGGGCAAAGTCACACTGGAATCAACGTCCTGCATCTGCTGCTCAAAGTAGTAGAGGTACATCCGGTGCCAGGTTAGAAACTGCTCCCAACCGTGCTGACAATTATTGGCGTGAATGTCTGCCCAGAATCTAAAGCTGCGCTTGTCGTACTGATGATAGGGGTCATAGCAACGCATGATCCGGATCACGCGCCTTAATCTTTCCAGTTCGTCCGGCGTCAGGCATTCGATATTTTTTCGCGCCTTGGTCTTGTTGACCTCGTCGTTAAAGTCGTTGAGTGTTTTGGTCGAGAGCGGGTGTGCTTCGTCCCCGTGCGCCAGGGCCATCTTGAGTGGCTGACTAACTTCGATCCTGGTTAGAGCTACTTCGTCGCTGGCCGGGCAACCGTCGTCGATCCAGGTTTCGATAAACAGAATGTCTGAACTCGAGACTTGCGTTCCGCCCCAGGGCAGTCGAGGAAATTGAGTTCCGTCAAAAGGGAACTCGCCCTTCAAACCTTTGATCAGTCCGGACGCCTTGCCTCGGCCATGTGATGGTCCAGGCGCAGGCGGATCCGGCGGCTGCTCGCCGCAGCACGAACCCGATGCAACCGGCATTTCCGCTTCGGCGGAAGAGATTGGGCCCGCTTTGGACATCGGCTCACCGCCGCCTTCATGTGAAGCAGCGAAATGGTCCTCGCAGGTATCCTGCGTGCCCTCATCGGCAATCATGCGCACGCCATAAATCGTCACTTTGAGAAACTGATCGAGAGGCAGGTTCCAGAATTTTCCATATCCCTGGTAACTGGGCGTGGCCTCTCCCTGGGCCTCATCCAGAATCCGCTTCACCTGCTCGTATCGTGATTTGTCTGCCATTCTCGGTTCCCCCCATCGCAAAGATGGTTTCGGTTACGGACGTTAGGGTTTTATTTCAGCGTTCAGCGGTGTGCGCGAGGCTTCAGACCGCTCCTCGCATTGGCCACAGTCAATGTTTCGTTTGCGGAGCCATGACCGCCAGATAGTCGCAGTGACCAGTCCGGCAAGCCCGGCAAAAACCAGTCGCTGGTCGTTAATTGAAAACCGGCCGGCAAAGATGGCTATCGCGGCAAAGATTCCAAGCAGAACCGGGCCGGCTTTGCGGCCAGTGTCTCGACCGAAGGCGAGCATTCCGATCGTCAGTGCCAGCCAGAGTGCCGTTAGCGGCGGCAACCAGACTCGATACACAGATGTCGAAGCGGTTGCGACCCCAAAAATTCCGAAGTAAGCAAGAAAACAAACCGGGCACTTCGGCGCCAGAGCGAACAGCGCCGAGCCAAGAGTCACCCACGCCGTCCGCTGGTATTTCCGCATGGCGGAAATGTTCCTCCTTGAAGGCGCACTTGCCGATCAAGCGATCGAGTAAACGCCGCCGAAGCTGTCTCTCAGTTGTGGACGTATGGCATCGGTGCTGGAGAGACTTCCACGACGGTCATCATGCCGCGGTCTTCATGCGCCAGAATGTGACAATGGAGCACGTAGTATCCGGGATAGTCGACGAAGCGACTCCGCATTTTGAAATAGCCGGGAACTTTGACCGTCACCGATTTCTTGGTATTCATATCCATAGTTGTGACGATTCGACCGGACGGAATGGGAAAGACGTCCCACCAGATTCCATCCTTGTTCTCCGGAGTGGGCCCGCACGGCTTCCAATCCTCGGAATTGCCCAACGGATTGAGATAACATTGGCCAGGCAGTAACCGAATCCCGCCTTGAAAGACGTATTTGTTCACTGGTTTCTTCGAAACAGGATCGATCACCGGCTTGCCATTCTTATCCTTGAGAATTTCATTCGGATCGAAGAGCTCTACGACCTGGAATGGATTGATGTGGATGTGAAACGGGTGAGCGATGACCGCACCATAGGTTTCGTTGATGACCTTCCACTCCTCGGCTTTATTCAGTTGGACCAACGCACCAACCCTGCCGTCGAACTTCACGCCGTCTATCATGTGCTGGCGGATTCCGGGGAAGCTGGTGGACGAGAACCGCATTACTTTTCCACCTGTTATCTCCGAGTTTTTGATATCTCCGAGGAAAGCGGGGAACTGCGGCGCATTGGGAATAAACTTTGCGCGCGGTGAATTGGGATCGATGGGCGGACCCGATACCTGGATCGAGACCAGGGTGAGCTTATTCGCCGATGCCAGATCGGACGGGTCGACTTCGTTCTGGACCAGCACGTTATATGTGCAAGTCGGGGCTCGGTTCGGACAGGGCTTTGCTTTAACCAGCATGTCGGCGCGATTGCCGGGGGCTAACAGCAAATCCTTAAAGGGTTGTTCCTGATAGTTGGTGTTGTTGAACTGCACGCCGTCCTGCGCCAGTTGCCGCCATTCGTAACCGGCGCCGAGCAACGGCCGCGGAAAGTACGTGGCGGCGCGTCCCGAGGTATTCACGATCCGCCACAACTGCACTTCGCCCGGCTGCATCTTGATCACCGGTTTGATTTGGCCATTCACGGAAAAGTCCGGTCCTTTGTCTGTAGCTCCCTGACCGCCCTGCCCGCCTTGTCCACCGCGCAGCAGATTCGGTGTCACACCGAGCTGGTTGATCACCAGCAACGGCTGCGTGCGTGTCCAGCCGGCACCATAAAATTGATTCAGCTCGTCGTCATATGGCCCTTCGATGATGAAAGCTCCGGTCATTCCGTTGGCCACATTGATTGCCGTCGAGCCATGCTTGTGCGCGTGATACCAATGGGTTCCAGGCGCCTGGCCCATCTTCGCCAGCGTGCCGATATTTCCTTGCGGCGCTCCCATTGTCATGCCGGCCATGGAATGCGCGGGCGGCATGCCAGGTCCGGGTATGTATTCCGGCAATCGGAAGCAGTAAGGAAAGGCGCCGATGTAATACTGCGGCCAGCCACCGGCGTCGAGTTGCGCCTTATTGATGGGCCACAACTGTTTGGCCGGAGGCACGCCATAACGATCCTTCAGTTTGTCGTCGTAGGCTTTCAGTAATTCCTTTTGCAAGTCGGTGTAATCCGAGGGCATGTCTGCCCAGGCCGTGGGCCACTGTGTCAACGCGCTGCCTTTCAATTGCGTCGCGCAGTCAGAAAAAAACTTGTCAAATGACTTCGTGACTTTTTCGGGGCTGGTGGTGAGATTGCCCTGATTATCGCGCGGCAGTGGGCGTACTTCGATGAAGACGTTATCACCCGTGTTGTTGGGATTGGTGTGAGTGCCATGGTAATGGATGTTTCCGGTACTCGACCCGTGAAAACAATCCGGAAACGTGTCGCCGGGTGGAACCGGTTGATCGCATCCAACGCCGGTATCGCCGTTATCGATCGAACGGCCGAAGTGGTTGGGGTAGATCGTGTTAACAAAGGTGATCTGAATGATGTCGCCGACCCGTGCTCTCAACGTCGGACCCGGCATCGGATTAGGTACGGCGCCTGGAGCCGGTGCGGGCGGCGCCGGCGTCGCATTGAGCCCACGGAGAATTCGGACGTATTGCGGTTGGCACTTTATCTCGGCACCTGAATCGCCCGGTCTCGATTGCGGCGGAAACCGGAAGGGGATCGCCTCCTTTTCGTCGCTCAACATGACTGTCCCACGCAATACTCCGTTCTGCGACGCGAGCTCAGGAATGGTCAGAAGATCCTGCTGCTGAGGCGGGCAGGGTACAGTTTCCTGCGCCTGCGTCGGCAGCGCCAGAAGAGTCAGGGCCGCCAAGATAACGAAAGCCCTTGGCAGGCAATGTCGCAACCAGGAATGGTGTGACCGATGCGGACTCACTTCTTTACGATCCCTGGATAGCCACCGACACGCTTCCGAAATGAACAGTCTTGATGCGTGGATAATCATCGCGGTTTCTCCTTTTCTCACTCCTAAAACGCCCGCGGCTGGAATCTTGCGGACTCGCAACTATTCAATCCATTCTAAGTGCGGCTGTGCGGATTAGCCGTCCGGTGTGGCTATAATTTCGCCTTGCTCACTAGTAGCGGTCTGATGCAGATAGCAACAATAATAGATGGTGTACGTTGCCGGACTGCCGGGTTGAGGCGGTGGGACCGCATACGGTGCGCTTTTGTCACCCGGTTGAAGTACAGCCGACATGGAACCCGCAGGTAACGGCTTATAGTTCGCATCGGTCTGCCACGGTTGATGGGCTGCTCCACTGTGATTAAACCAAGTAATCGTGTCGTGGTTTGTATAATTGGCAGTGCTCGACTGGCTAGAAAGCCCGCCGCCGCCGAAAGTGATCGGCCATGCGGTGACGTTAATCGAACCGCGTTCCTTCGGGTTGTTGGGGTGGTTTCGGCAGTAGTAGTAAACGGTCCAGTGTTGCGGACCCGACGCGGGCGACGAACAGTTGTAAGTAATAGACGGTTCGCCTTCGGGAATTGGATCTACCAAAGAACCATTAGCAAGAGGGTTGTAACTTGAGTCGGTTTGCCAGGGCTGATGTTCATCATTTGTCTGGTTGTTCCATGTGACGAGATCATCCTGATGCGCGTCCAGCGGCTCACCTTGCGTGGACCCGTCCACTTCAAATGACGTTTCACCCGAACCCGATAAAACGATATTTACCAGCCAGTCTGCCATGATGTCTCCTCCGAATTTGTGAGCTAGCCGTCGAAACTGAGTTGCAAACCTCTACGCCAGGTCGTTGGGAATCCAATTAGAGCTTCCGCTCAACTCGAGCGATTACCAGAGACCGCCAGAGCGTCCAAGGCACTCTCGAACGGACACACCGCTTTCAAAAGAATGTAGGAGCTAGCACGGGAATCGCGTGTTCTGTTCTGCTTACAAGAACCAGACTGAATCAACCTTCAAGAACGCCACGACGCAACGCCTCTAAAGTGGCGAACCCAAGGGGAAGTCGTTCACTCTATGTTCGATATGCGTGCTAGCAAGTATGCTTGCGTGGCGGAGAGAATACGGCGAGAACCAAATTCAGTCAAGCAAATTCTTAGAATCTACGGGCCTAATTTTCGGCGTTGAGGCGCTAGTCTTTCAACCAGCGAAGGAGAACTGACGCGTTGGCGGCTTCCGCATTAGCCGATTCCACCAACAGCCGCTTACTCGAATTTTGAGCGCCGAACATGTTCCGCATTCAAGGCCTTGAAGTCTGATTAAAGTTCCTCATTGACCGATCTTCTTTGAACACTTACAATTCGCGGACATAAGCGGGCCGTTATGTCCTTTTCCAAAAACACACTCGCGCGTCTGGCTTTTGCGATTTGCATCGCTTCGAGCGTTGCCGTCGCTGCACGCGCTCAACAGCGTCCGCTGATCACCGAAGACGTCGACATCATTCCGCCGGGTTCGATGCGACTCGAAGTCGGGCTCGATTTTCTTCAGAACGCCAAGTTTCCGGTTTCGGGGTTAACGGGTGATTTGACCCGCGCGGGCGTAATTGGCGTCAACATCGGCCTCGCCCCTAACGTCGAAGTTCAAATCGAGGGCGTGGCGCACAATTTCCTAAGTATCAATTCCCGGGGCCCGAGCGCGATTCCACTGGAAGTTGCTCCGGGCGCGAATTCAACTAACGACTTCGGCGATTTCACCTTATGGACGAAGATCAAGCTGCGCAATGAGAGTGAGCACCTGCCGTCCGTCGGTTTTCGTTTTGGAGTGCAATTGCCGAATTCGAGTCAGGGACGTGGTCTTGGATTGAACCAGACGAATGCTTACGGCCAGGTTTTGCTTGGCAAGAAATTCGGACGCAACGCCCGCGTGAACACCTTCGCCAATCTTGGCATCGGGATCATCACGGCGCCCACTGAGTTGTTTTCCCAAAACGACGTAATCATGTACGGGTTAGCCGGCATCGTCCGCATCAACCGGCAGTTCAGCCTTGCCGGGGAAGTCAACGGCCGGGCCAATACTCGGCCGGGCAGCGGTCCGTTGGGAACCGAATCGCAGGGAGAAGCGCGCCTGGGCATGCAGATTCGGGCGTCAGGTCTGCGTTTCGACTTTGCCGGGATCAAAGGGTTGACCAGTTTGAGCCCTCGTTCAGGAATTACCGTTGGCGTTACTTACGATACTCCTTCGATCTTCACGCCTGCTAAGTAGGACTAAAGTCAGAGACAATATGACGAGTTATCAGGGCCAAAACAGAATTCACGTGTGTCCATTCGGTTGCGAATCAATCGCTACTGCTCAGTATCGGTATGTTTGACTGGTTAAATGAGCTCGCGCGACGGCTCGGTCACTTTATTGTGACGGTTCCAATTTATGTCGCGGGTCCGGCGATGATTTTGATCGGCGCGCTTGACTCGTCTTTGCTGTCGCTGCCGGAAGTAAACGATTATCTGGTTGTCGCTCGCTGCTACAGTCATCCGCGCACGGTCTTCTTTTTCCCGCTCTTTGCCTCTGCCGGATCCGTACTTGGGTGTTTGCTGCTTTACACGATAATGCAGCGTGGCGGACTGGCTCTTTTGCATCGCCGCTTCAAGCTGGAGCGCGTGCAAAAGGTCGAGCGCGCTTATGCCCGGTTCGGTATCCTGGCGCTGGCCGTGCCGGCGCTTCTGCCGCCACCGTTGCCCTTCAAGATCTTTGTGGCGACTGCGGGCGCTTTACAGTTTCCGAAGCGCCGCTTTCTATTGACGATTCTGATTGCGCGCTCGATTCGTTACTACACCGAGGGAGTGCTGGCGGTCTTTTACGGCGACCGTGTTCTGCTGTTCTTAAAAGACAACGGTTTGATAATTGTCAGTGTGGTGGCTGGCGTTTGCCTGATTGGTCTGGCAGTCTATCTGCTATCGCGCAGAGGCCGCAAAGCAGTAAAAGAAAGTTAGAAAGGGACACCTCAGTTTTTGAAAGCACTCATTAGCAAGATCACCGGAGCCTTATCGCAGTTTTCCCATTACCTGGTCTCTTTCGGGCCGTTCGGCCTCCTTACCATCGCGTTTCTGGATTCGCTGATGATCCCGATGCCGGGCGGCGTCGATGCAGTCCTGTTATTGCTTGCGGCATCCCGGCCCTCGTGGATGTTGATCTATGTGGCCGCCGCGACGATCGGATCCACGCTCG
>DATENS010000374.1:0-2616 GCA_035274925.1 Pyrinomonadaceae bacterium
AACGCGCATTCTCCGTCCGGCCCAACCTAGCTAACGCCACTCCTTGAGTTATCAGAGCTTCAGCCATCATGCAGAAATGTCCACCTTTCCGTAGGGCGGACACTGCTCGACGTGCAACGCGCTCGGCCTCAGCCAGTCTTCCTTCCGCAATCAATACCTGTGCTCGGCTCTCGTCAATTTGTGCGGTGCGAGTTTTGTCTTTGACCCTGGTTGTCAGGCGACGAGCCTCGTCAAGGTACTTATGTGCTTCTTTGTAACGGGATAATTTGAATAGCAGGAAGCCGACATTATTAATTACTTCGGCTCGAAAGATCGGATTGTGGACCAGTCTGAATTGTCTTTCAGCCTCTTTGTATTCATTGATTGCTCGGCGAAAATATTCTGGCCTGTTCTCTGTCGTGGCGAGATTGCGAAGAATGATCGCAAGCTCGGTGTGGTAGCCACCTTTAATCGTATGGTTGGTGATCTTTCGGAATAGGGCTTCGTTGTTGTTGAGGAGCTCTAACGCTTCGTGAAATCGCGCGGCTGAGCATTCCACAGTTGTAAGTTTCAGCAGTGCTCGTGCTCGTGCAGCGCCCTCAAACGTTAGTTTGTCCAAAGCGTCATGCAACCATGATCGCGCTTCGTTCAGCGAGCCTTCTCGCCAATAACAGTAAGCGATCTCTGATTGCGCGACAGCGACCTTAGTTACGTCTCTGCTTGACTCGAAATGAGTGATGCTCTGAGTTATGAGATTTTTGGCAAGTTCCTGCGCATTGCGAATCTGATTCTTACTTCCGATCCAACTCGTCAGAACACCTACACACAACCAAACCTCAGCGACGACGGAGGGTTCTAGTCCAGTTGTTTTGGGACGTTCTCCTACGCCTTCCCATAAGGGCCGCATTGTTTCTTGCGCCCCCTTGTAATCGCCTCTGTCTTTTTGTTCTAAGGCGGTCTTACACCTGAACAGAGCTTCGTCATTCGCGTTCAGGTGCGCAGTGCCCAACTTAGGTGAGGCCATCTTCACGAGATAAACCCTTATCGGTGAGTGGTTAGAAGTCTTGCTTTGCCAGCGCTGGATATTAGTCATAGCGCCGGACGCCGTGTCAATAGTCTTATATGTAATTACACTATCATGTTTTCTTGCCAGTGTACTGGCATTTCTCAAACCTCAAAGGAGAAACAGACAATGAGACGTTTGGCACTAACAATTACTCTCGCGTGCCTACTTTCGGGCTTGGCTCGCGCCGGTGAGATGCATCCCACAGGCGTAGTAGCCCCACCGCCACCACCAAGCACAGTAACGGCGAGCGAGGAAAGCCTAAGCGACGATACAGCGCCCGGCGAGATCCATCCCACTGGGGCAACAGCGTTAACGATAATCCTGACCCTTATCAGTATCGTTCCTTAAGGGATTTGGTTTAGTTAGATAGCTCAAAAACCTGCCTTTAGGGCGGGACGGTATATGTGTGTTTAAATACGAGATGCGCAATCTGAGGTATTTCGGGACATGAAGCTCTTACAAACAGACTGGTATGAATTCCAAATTCCGCCCTCGCGATAGCAAGTTGCGATGCTCCTTTACCGGCAATATAAACGCCCCAATCTCGACTGCCTCACACCGCCCAGAGTGTGGGGTCGGGGACGTCATCGGTGGGGCCTTGGTGAAGGAGCCAAGTGTGACGTCCCCGCTTTTATCAATCTGCAGGAAAACGCCTTCCTCGCTCAGGAGTCGCGGCGGTTCCGGTTTTTTTACTGGTTAAGCGTGTCAGCTGGTCCGGTTTGACGATCGACCAACCGATTTTATGCAGCGTCTTTAGACCAATGGCTACTGCGGGCCACCAGAGCGGCAATGGAACAGCGCCGTAATGTTTCGAGATACGGGACGCCAGGGCCATCCCGGTTAGATCCTCGGGGCCACATACGTTTTCTATTCTGACGCCGTCGTTGTGTTGTCGGATCAGCTCTGCCGCGAGCCTGGTGAAGTCGTCAATATGCATCGGGGCAAACAGCAGGTTGGAATGGCCGAACAGTGCGGGAATGATTCGCCATTTGCGCGCAACGGCTAACAAACGATCGATTCCCTCTTTGCCTCCACCGCCGTAAATCTCCGCGGGACGGATGATCAATAAACTCTTCCAATCCAACTTCTGCAGCTCGTGTTCGGCCGCAAGTTTCGACTCGCCATACGCCCCACTGCCATGCGTAGCACAACGCGTGCTGATGTACACAAACCGGCGACAACCATTCGCGCGCGCGGCTTCAGCCAGTCGCGTAGTTCCTTCGAGGTTAACTTTCCAGTATTGCTGTTCATCCGACGCGTGCGTCACCCCCGCAAAGTGAACGACCATATCGAAGTGCGTGCGCGACAAAGCTCCGCTCACGTCCGATTCGAGGTCCAAATCGATCACGTGCAATCGCGGATCATCAAGCGGAATGTCTTTCCGGTGACGGCCGCACCAAAGTTCGAGGTCGTTATTCAAAAGCAAGTGACGCAGCACGCCAACAGCAAGAGGCGACGACGCACCAGTGACGAGGATTCGCATCACCCTGATTATGTCATACGTCGTTGCAGCCGGATTGGAATACGTAATAACATCGCCACGTGACCGAGCTCCATTTTTCACTCGTAGT
>DATENS010000375.1:0-10709 GCA_035274925.1 Pyrinomonadaceae bacterium
ATATCTGAAGCACGTCACGTCGTGATCATTGACCATTCCCACCGCCTGCATGAATGAATAACAGATTGTCGAACCGACAAATTTGAAACCACGTTTCAGTAGATCCCGGCTGAGCGCGTCGGAATCGGGCGTGTGAGCCGCCACCGGCGCTCCTCGCTTTCGTTTTAAGGGCTTTCCGTTTACAAATCGCCAGACGTAAGCGTCGAAGCTGCCAAATTCTTTTTGCACAGCCAGAAAAGACTTCGCGTTCTGAATGGCCGCAGCAATCTTCAACCGATTCCTGATTATTCCTTCATCGTTTAAAAGGCTGCTCACCTTTCGCTGGCCGTAACGCGCCACTTTTGCGGGATCAAAATTATCGAAAGCCCGCCGGTAGTTCTCTCGTTTCCTGAGTATTGTTTCCCAGCTCAATCCGGCCTGAGCGCCTTCAAGAATCAGGAATTCAAAAAGCGTGCGATCGTCATGAATGGGGACGCCCCACTCGCGATCGTGATACGCGATCGACAAATCAGTCTTCGCCCAGAGGCAGCGTCGTGTGGGTTTGGTTGTTTTTGCCGAGGTCAAGTGACGAGCGATTAACTTTTGCCGTTAACCAGGGACTTGATAGTGCGGACCAGATTAGAAGGCTCGACGGGTTTGGCCAGGTGCGCCTGGAATCCCGATGACAGAGACTTCTTCCGATCGCTCTCAGTGGCAAAGGCGGTCAACGCGATGGCCGGCACTTTGTTCATTTTCGACTTCAGCGATCTGACTTTTCGAATCAGATCGTATCCGCTCTCAACCGGCAGTCCGATATCGCTGAGCAGTATGTCCGGTATGAAGAGCGGCATGCGGCGCAACGCGTCACCCGCAGACTCAACCGCTTCAACCTGGGCGCCTGAACCGGTCAAAACCAAGGCGATCAGTTCGCTGGCGTCCGGTTCATCCTCGACCAGGAGGATGCGCACACCTTCGAGGACCTTGTCATGTCCGTTGGTATGCGGCTCGAGCTCAAGTACTGCATCTGCCGAGTATTTCACGGCAGCCAATGGCAAGCGAATAGTGAATGTTGAGCCTTTGTCCTCGCCTTCGCTCTCGGCAATCACAGTGCCGCCATGCAACTCAATCAGATGGCGAACAATCGCCAGTCCCAGTCCCATGCCCCGGTGCGACCGTGTCGCAGCAGACTCGGCCTGCCGGAATCTTTCGAAAACAAACGGCAGAAACTCGGGCGAGATCCCAATGCCATTGTCGCGAATCACAATCTCCGCCGAGGATTCAAACTGGCGCAGGACCACGCTAATCTCTCCGCCTTTGGGCGTAAATTTCACAGCGTTGGAAAGCAGATTCCAAATCACCTGCTGCAATCTTGCCGGGTCGCCAGACACGGGCGGAACCGCGCTTGGAATTTGCAGATCGAGATGAATCTGTTTGGCTTCAGCAGCCGGCCGGATCACATCGAGGGCCGCTTCAATCACCGGCACGACATCTATCGGCCGGACTTCGAGATTGAGTTTCCCGCCCACGATGCGTGAAATGTCCACCAGATCTTCGATGAGCTGGGCCTGGGCTTTGGCGTTGCGCTCGACTGTTTCAATGGCGTGTTTAGTGGTTTTTGCATCCAACTTATGCCCGCGCAGAATCGTGAGCCAGCCCAACATCGCGGTTAAGGGAGTGCGCATTTCATGCGAGAGCACGGCGAGAAACTCGTCTTTCGACCGGTTGGCGATCTCTGCTTCCTCCCGCGCTTCGCGCTCGCTCGCCAGCAGCTTGGCAATCTCTTTTTGGGCCCGTTTCTGATCGCTGATGTCGCGGGCGATTTTTGATGCACCGATGATTTTGCCCTCGGCATTTTTGATCGGCGATACAGTCAGAGATACATCAAATCTCCGGCCGTCCTTTTTCACCCGAACCGTCTCGTAGTGATCGATGCGTTCGCCCCTTCTCAGACGCTTCAAAATCGCCGGCTCTTCGTCAGGATGCTCCTTGGGAATCAGCGTGGAAACCGGTTTGCCGATTATCTCTTCAGCGCTGTATCCGAATAATCTTTCGGCTGCACGGTTCCAACTGGTGATAATGCCGTTAAGGTCTTTAGAAACGATGGCGTCATCAGTGGTCTCGACGATGGCGGCAAAATGCCGCAGCGTCTTTTCTGTTTCCAGCTGCTGAGTCACGTCGCGCGTGAAGCAGCGACTGTGAACAAACTTTCCATTTTCAAAATAAGGGCTCGAATTAATGACCACAGACAGAATCGTTCCGTCCTTGCGGCGCATTCTGGCAGAGTAATTCTCCAGCGTCTCGCCCCTAACGACGCGTTTGAGGATGTCCGCTATCGCGTCTTGATCGACGTGAAACTCCGCAATATTTCTGCCGATGTAATCCTCGGCATCGTAGCCAAGCATGCGCATCTCGGCCTGATTTGCGCGCAGAATTGTCCCATCGGCTCCGACCCAGTGAATCGCTTCAGTCGCGTTTTGGAAAAACTCGCTCAGCTCCTGCGAATTCATTCGCAGTGCTTCTTCAATTTTCTTGCGATCGGTAATATCGACGAGCATGTTGATGGCGCCTGCTAAATTGCCATCGCTGTCGTGCAACGGAGTCGGATAGGGAACGAAATGCACGCGGGTGCCGTCCGGCCGTTCCGCCACCGCTTCGTAACCGCGCACGGCTTCGCCGGTTTTCAAGGTAACCGCCATCGGGCATTCGTCATGCGGCATCGGAGTGCCATCGGGCCAGAAGAGCTTCCAGGTAACGCACCACTCATCGGTTCCGATGGTGGGCGTGCGGCCCGAAAATTCAACGGCAGCGTCGTTGAACATCGTGATGCGCCCCTCGACATCAGTCGTGTATACGGCCGCGGGCAGCGCTTGAATTACTGAGCGGTACCGCGCCTCGCTGTCGCGCAGGGCCTGCTCGGCCCGTTTCAAATCGGTGATATCAAGCGTGGCGCCGACCATCCGTGAGGGCTTACCATTGCTACTTAAAACGACCGCCGTAGTGAAGAGCGACACTATCTGGCCATCCGGGTGGATCGCGCGGAACTCAAGTTGATAAGGAGTGTCTGCGCGCAAACTTTGATCAATTGCTTTTGAGACTAATTCCCTGTCATCAGGGTGAATCAGAGCAGTGAAACTCTCCACGCTCCCGTCAAACTCTTTATTGGTTACTCCGTGAATCTGATAGAGAGACTCCGTCCAGGACACACGATTAGCCTCGATGTCCCAATCCCAGACCCCAACTTTCCCCGTTTGCGTGGCCAGTCGCAGCCGTTCTTCATTTCGCAGCAACGCATCCGCAGTCTTCGCCAAAGCTGCTTCCGCGCGCTTGCGCTCAATGAATTGCCCAAACTGTTTGCCGATACTGTCGAACATTTCGAGCAGTTCCGGGTCCGGCTGCCGAATCTCGTGACTGAAGAACTCCATAACGCCGAGAAAGCGATCGGCAAACATGATGGGAAAGGCAAATGCGCCGTGAAGATCTTCAGCGACTGCAGAGGGCGCGCGCGGAAAGTTGTCGTCACGCGCCACATCCGGGATCCAGGCCGGCGCTTCGGTCTCCCAAACGCGCCCCGGCAAACCAACGCCCTTCTCGAAAACGCGTTCGCAGCAAATCTTTTCGAATTCGACCGCCTTCGACTCTGGTTCGCGCCAGACACTGAAACTGCGAAGGACCTTTCCCTCGTCGTCCGGCATCCAGAAGGCGCCCACTTCCCAGCGCAGGGATTCGCTCACCGTTTGGAGAATGCGTCGCGAGGCATCTTCGAATGCCGGCGACTCAGCGAGGACGCGGCTGATAGCGAGGCCGGCCGCGAGCCGCTGCTCGTTGCTGTGCCGCGCGCGGTCGATCCGGTGCTTCTCTTCCACCACCACGCTCAGGAACAAAAAGCTTATGGCGTTGGTGCTGAGATACAACTGCAAGATGATCAGCGACTGATTTGAGTCAGCACCAATGAAAGGCCCGGTTCCATGCGCAGTACCCCAGATCGCAAACGCGGAAACCACCACGCTGGCGATCGTTACGCCACGCCTGCCTAGCCGGAACCCCGCCCACAACAGAAAGGGCAAGAGCAATCGGCTGAGTGGCTGGTAAAGCAGCGGCGCCGGCGATGCCTTTCCGAAGGTGGCGATCGATGACAGGGACAATAGAAGGATCAGGGCAGTCGCTTCAATGTACCGACGTTTGGGGAGCCACAGATGTCGTCCGATACTCCAGGTAAGCAGCAAAGGTGCAATGGTTGTGGCGCCTGTCAGATCTCCCAGCCACCAGGTGGCCCAGAGAGAACCAAAGGTTGACCAGTCCGCCGTGTGTCCAAGAATGAGACTAAGACTTCCGATAGTGGCGCTAATCATCGTGCACGGCACGGCCACCACCACGAACTTGAGGACGTCTGCCACGCGCTCGAGCGAAGGACGAAATCCAATTGCCTGAAGTATGCCTCCTACCGCCAGCGCTTCCGCCGTATTTCCCACCGCGATAGCCCCCGCAACCGCCACCGGAACTGGCGTCAGGAAATTGGCGAGGAACGCACCGACCAGGATTCCCGGCCACACGCGATAACCAAACAGTAAGACTGCCGCCAGAGCGATTCCTGTCGGCGGCCAAACCGGCGAGACATTCGTGTGAACTGAGGCGAGCGATAATCCGAAGCGCGCGGCCGCAAAATATGCCGCCGCCAGCAAGACAAGTGACAGTATGTGCCAGCCGTTACTTCGACTAAACGTCTTCCTTAGCGAGGACGCCAGGTCATTTTGTGACTCGGAAAAACGAAGACTGGTATCGGGTTCTTTGGCGAACTTCATAACTTCTGAACCTGAGAGGACACGCCGGTGTGCCGGTAGAGCTCATATGGGGATTTGAGCCAGTTACGGGGGTGGGTTACTTTACCACAAAACCGCGGCGGGATTCGAAACCGAGCCGGCCTCAATCACAGTGCTTTTCACTAAAAATTACTCGCTGAAAACCAGAATGTAACCGTTGGGATCGGCGACCTCGAATTCCCAGTTGCCATAGGGCTGCTGCCGCAAGGACATTTTGATCTCAACTCGATCTTTCACGGCCTGGTAAAACTCTTGCACGCCTTCGATTCGGATATACGCGTCCCAGACACCGCCGGGCCGCAAATGATACAGGTCAGGTTTTCGGTAGTCCTCGATCCGCTGAAACATGATCTCGACGCCTTCGCGGCACACACTGCCAAAAACGTGCGGCGGATCTTTGGGAAAAGGATACCCGGTGAAGCCCAGTTCCGTTTCGTACCAGCGAATCGTAGCGCCGATGTCAGCGACGGGAAAAGTTGGAGCCGCGGAGGAGAACTTCGGCATGAGGCCTCTTAGTTAGGCTTGATCTGCTTCGCCGCCCTCGGGTCCGTAGAAAAACACCCAGACAGCAAACTCTTCAGTGAATTTTTCAAAGTGATGCTCAACGCCCGCGGCCACAAACAGGACATCGCGCGGCTCAAACGATTGGCGACGTCCGCCGCAAACAAATTCACCGCTGCCTTTTGCGACGACATAAACTTCGTCTTTTGAGTGTGGTGTTTGCGGGTCGTTGCCACGCGGCGCGTACAGCTTGGCCACCAGCGAACCACGTTCGAGCACGGTAACCACATTTTCATTCTGCGGCCCCGGCAGCCGAGTGAGCGCGTCAGCGAGATTTATCTTGAAACAATTATCTCCAGTCATGGTGACGCTGCGAATAATACATTAGAATGAGCCGCGCCGTGCAGATACTCCGACCCAGACCCATGGTCGCATGAAAAAGAACACTCTCCGAGAATTGGCTAAGAATCCGAATTTCATTTCGGGGATCTACAACTACTGCGATCGTTGGTGTGAACGCTGCCAGTTTACATCGCGGTGTTTTTTGTACGCCACTGAGCAGGACGATCCGGATCTCGCCGATCCCGAAACGCGGGACATTTCAAACGAGAAGTTCTGGCGAAAGATGCAGACAATCTTTCAGGAAACGGCTGAATTGATCAGCGAATGGGCCGCCGAAGCCGGAGTCGATCTCGACGCCGTCGATTCCCAAGAAGCGATGGCGCAACATGATCGCGAAATGAAAGCGGCCGAAGAGAGCGAACTGAGCCAGGCGGCCCGGGACTATGCCTTCACTGTTCAGGATTGGTTTAAAAAAGAGTTTGCTGACGACGAAAGATTGACTGAACAAATTCGGAAGTATTCGGATACGGGTGAAGAGGCGCTCACTGCTGAAAACGCCATCGAGGTGATCCGCTGGTACCAGTTCTTTATTGCCGCCAAAACATTCAGGGCCATGACCGGCGCCGATAGTTTCAACCTGGATGACGCTGAGGACGATGAACTTCTGCCCGACATATTTTGCAGTGCCGGAGAGAAAGACGACGAAGAGCTTGATGATGCTGAGATCATGGCCCGGTCTGATCGAATGGACGCTAATGGCTCGGCCAAAGTAACGCTAATCGCCGTTGATCGATCGATCAGCGCCTGGCGCTCATTACAATTGTCTCTGCCGGCCAAGATGGATTCGATTAAGCCTTTGCTAATCGACCTGGAATTGCTGCGCCGGTCAATCGAAGCCCGTTTTCCCAGGGCTCGGGATTTTGTTCGACCCGGGCTCGATGAAGTGCTCTCGGATTTTGTGAGTTAAGACATCAATGAAAGGCAACATCCCCATTCCTGAACTCCCATTCACTGAAGAAGTGTGGCTGATGGTCGTGGTGACCGCCGTGCGCGAGCGGCGCACAAGAGAAGGCAAACCATTTCGCGAAGTTAACGCGCGCAATCCCACCGGCACACTGGCGCTAAAAGTTTGGGCTGAAGTTTTGGAAGGGCGCGAAGAATTGCGTCCCGGTTTGTGGGGCGTAACCGGCAAACTGGAAACATTCCAGGACCGGCCTCAGTTCATTGTCTCTGAATACCGGCCCATCACGATCGATCAGTATCGCGAGTATCTTGGCTGTGATCCGCTGTTGCCGCGCGCTTTCACTCTCGACATTGAAACTTTGGCGCTGCCGGGATTTCGCGATCGGGTCGGGCCGAAGCTGGAGAAGGATCTGAAGCTCGGTTACATGCGGCTGGAACAGCAGCAACGCTATCTCGAGGACATCGCCGCCGAAGAGGAGCGCGTTTATCAACTGGGCTCGTTGAATGCGACCTCCGGCCGAATTCTTTCGATTGCCGTTCACGTCGGTTCAGTTCCGGGGTTCGAGGTTGCGGGCCTGAACCCGAATCAAAACGAGCATGCGTTTGGTATCGACGTGGAGGGAAACGAACAGGACGAAGCAGAGGCGCTCAAAGATTTTCTAGCGCTCATGTCAGACTTTGATCCGGAATGCGATGTGGTGGTCGGCCACAACATCATCAATTTCGATCTGCCTTATATTTTCCAGCGCTGCCTGGCGCACAACATTCAGGTGAAGCCCTTCGTCGACTTAAGCGAGTTTCATGTGCGGGGTGTGTACGACACGATGCGCGCGTGGTGGCTCGGCGGGCGCAATCGTGTGGCGCTCGACGATATCGCGTGGGCGCTGGGATTTGAATCCAGTAAAACTGCGGACGTGGAAGGCAGCCGCGTGTTTGACCTTTACCAGGCCGGCCGGCTGGCCGAGATTCGCGAATACAATTTGAATGACGTGCGCGTGACGCGGAAGATTTATGAGCGCATGGTGACTTGTTTTGGATGATGTACTTTGTGCTTTGAACTTGCGGTTTCGTACTCTGACGCCTCCCGAGCTTGACCTTCGCAGCCTGCTGGCAAGTTTGGAAAGACGTCAAAGTACTAAGTACCAACAAAAACCGACCACTGACCACCGTTTTATGATGCACTGTCCCGGTTGCGGAAACGAGAGCACGGTCGATCAGAAGTTCTGTCGCAAGTGCGGTTTTAACCTCGAACCGGTCGGCAAACTTTTTGTCCCGGACAACGAGTCTGCCCAGGTTGAGTTGACCAAAGCCGAACGCGAGAGCCTGCTGGTGCGCCACATGTTTCGGTGGATGTCCTGGGGCGGCATCGCGCTTCTTATCGGCGTCGTGCTGCTGGTGGTCAGTAAGCAAGTTTTCCCGTCGCCGTTGATAGCTCTGCCTGCTTCCTTTTTCCTGATCGCGGGAATCGTGATGGCGTCGTATGGAGTATTTTCCGCAATCGGGCGCGGAACAAAGCTGCCGCTGGAAAAGGCACCGAAAAGTCCCAACGAGCTGCGCCCGGCGGATACCACAAACGAACTGGACGTCGCCAGGATTCCCGTGCCGAGCGTCACCGAACGAACGACGCAATTGATCGAAGCTAAAAGAAGCGACAGCCCGACTAAATAAGCTTCACGGTGTCTCTGCCCGCGCCTGCGACGGTGTTTCATTGTCGGTACAACTCTGGTAAACTCTCTCACCAGGAGATGAAAGATTAAATGATTGATGTTTTGTTGTTGGTGTTAATTGGCATCGTTGTAGCGTTGCTTACCCTTCTCGTACTTCGTAAACCAAAGGATTCCTTAGAAGATGTCTTGGCCGCAATTGAAAAGGGTCAGGAGAAAGTCGAAAGCTCCGTCAAGGATGAAATCGCAAGAAATCGGGACGAATCCAGCTCAGCTGCAACGAAAGCGCGCCAAGAATTGAGCGCGTCCGTTACAGCGCTGGCCGACTCGAATGCAAGGCGGCTGATGGAAATTGCCGACGGACAGAAGAACCAACTTGACTCTTTTGGCAAACAACTCGGAGGCTTGACTGACAGCACCGAACGTCGCTTGGAAACAATGCGAACAACCATTGAAGCCAAGCTGACCGCACTCCAGGAAGATAACAGTCGCAAATTGGATCAAATGCGCACTGTCGTTGATGAAAAGCTTCACAGCACTCTTGAAAAGCGACTGGGAGAGTCCTTCAATATCGTCGTTCAGCGCTTAGAAATGGTCCATAAAGGACTTGGAGAGATGCAGTCGTTGGCGGCTGGCGTTGGAGACCTCAAACGCATCTTGAGCAACGTCAAGACCCGCGGAACGGTTGCTGAGTGGCAGCTTGAGAACATGCTGGAACAAGTAATGGCACCTGGCCAATACGAAAAGAACGTTGCGACCAAGCGAGGAAGCAACGAAAGAGTGGAATTTGCTTTGAAACTTCCCGGTCAGGACGAGACTGGCAGAAAGGAAGTGTTTCTTCCGATCGATGCCAAATTTCCAAAAGAGGATTTTGAACGACTCCTGGATGCGAGGGACAAATGTAATCCAGAAATGATTGAGCAGATGTCGAAACAGCTGGAAAGAAGAGCGAAAGAGATGGCGAAGTCAATTCGCGACAAATATCTCGATCCGCCGAACACAACGGACTTTGGGATCATGTACGTTCCGACCGAAGGATTATTCGCAGAGATTGTTAGCCGACCGGAAATGTGCGCAATTCTTCAACGTGATTTTCGCGTGATGGTCGCTGGGCCTACGACTCTAGCAACGCTTCTGAGCTGTGTTCAGGTCGGCTTTAAGACGCTAGCGATTGCTCAACGATCGAGCGAAGTTTGGGCGATGCTGGGGACTGTAAAGACAGAGTTCGGCAAGTTCGGTGATCTTCTCGAAAAGACTAAAAAGAAATTAGATGAAGCGAGCAACACGATTGATGACGCCGCCCGGAAATCGCGAACGATCGAGCGAAAGTTAAGAGATGTTCAAGAGTTGCCGCCGGGAGCCGAAGCGGTCGATGCTGTGACCGCAGTAATTGAGACTCCTTTGTTGTTTTTGACCGAGTCGAACGATACCGATAAGAACGAACCAGAAAATTCCAAAGCCGCTGGCGCTGACTGAGCCTCTGTCGCCCGCTTCGCGGGCTCGTTGATATTTTGGGGATCGTTACCCCGGGCTTGCGCCCGGGGCTACTAATATGCCGCCATCTTCGATGGCTCGTTGAGTGATTCAATGCCGCAAACGCGTGGGACAAGAAGTCGCGATGATTCAGCGAGTTCGCAACCGCGGGCGGCAGAATTTTGGAGTGCGCTGACTTGTCAGCGCTTTGTTATCCGATGAAAGCCGGCGACAAGTCGCCGCACTCCAAATCTGCGTAATCTGCGGAGAATATTTTGCCCAAAGAAATTTGGTTAGGTCCCGTCCTCGAAAATAATCGCGAACTCTTGCTGGCGCGTTGCGCGGAATACGTTTCGCGGGGCGAGTCACATCGCCTGGTTTACCTCGCGGCCTCGCATCCCCTGCTCGACCTGGCGACCGAAAAAGTGCTCGACGGGGAAAAGGCTCGCGGCGTGTGGGGCGAGTTTCCGTTCTACCTCTTTCGGGGATTCATCCGACGCATCCTCACGAGCGCCGTTACCTCAGGCGCCCCTCGGGTTCCCATCGATCGCGAAGAATTGCCACTGCGACGCAGCCTCATTTCACAAATCATCAAACAACTCGCCGAGGCAGGAAAGCTAAAAGCAATACGCGGCCTGGCTAATCGCGACGGTTGCGTCAACACCATTGCCTCTTTGATTGGCGAGCTTCAACGCGCCGGCAAAACAGCGGACGAGTTTCTGGCCGCGGTTGAATCGCGCGGCGCGGAAACCGAAGGGTCAAGTCTTAGAACGCAGGGGCTCAACCTGCAAATTGATTTCGATCGCGAAGTGGCGCTGGTCTACGCGAAATACTCCGAAGCGCTCGATCGTTTTGGACTGACCGATGAAGATGCGGATCAACTTCGTGCCCTGCAGACTCTCCGCGGGGATGTTCTGCCCGGGCTTGATGAAGTGGATCTCCTGGTCCTGGACGGGTTTTTTGACTTCAC
>DATENS010000376.1:0-4806 GCA_035274925.1 Pyrinomonadaceae bacterium
CGGTTACGGTGTAGGGGTTCTGCTCGCGCGAGCTGCCGTCGAGCGCATACAGTTCGGTTCGCAATATTGTTCCGCGTAACGTCCTGATCGCGGCGCGGCGCGCGGATCGAGTCAGGCGGAGTAACAAATCGGAAACCTCAGGAGGCCGAATCAGCTTGGAAGGATCGTCGGGCCAATATTCGTTGTCGAAGTCGGGTTCCACGTATCCGAAGGCGTCGCCAATAGGACCCTGATGAAACCACGTCTTCGTCAGCACAACCGGCGAGAAGTATTGAGGCGCCACTTCGACGAAGCCGCTGCCGCCGACCGGAGAAGATTGGTGGTAATCGTCAAATGTTTGCGTATCGCGTTGTTCGACCCGTCCAAAGCCGCGGAACTCCCGTTCGACGCCGTCAAAGTAGCCGTGATGGTAGCTGTATTCAACCGTATGCTTGCTCCCAGAGATTTCATCGATGATTTCCACGCGAGATACAACCAGAACGGGAAACGGCAATGATGTTTTCCAGCGCGTTTCAGGGCGCTGCTGGTCCTCAAGAAAGAAGCGCGTGGAAGGTTCATACTTCACCCGAGTGATGGCACCACGGTGATTATTCATTTCGTCGAGGAGATACGGCTTGACGTCGCCCGTCAAATCCAGGAAGTAGAGGGAATCGCGCGAGACTTCTTTCCGGTCCGCGCTCCACAATATCCCGGCTACTCCTGAGCCGAGCATA
Organism: Pyrinomonadaceae bacterium; assembly: GCA_035274925.1. Lineage (GTDB taxonomy): Bacteria > Acidobacteriota > Blastocatellia > Pyrinomonadales > Pyrinomonadaceae > UBA11740. Next base: position 714 of record DATENS010000376.1, read on the forward strand.
TCGACAAGCCGGACCGCATCCATGTCAGTTACGGGCGGTGTGCCCTCAATGAGAACGGGATCGCTCCAACGATTGCCGCTCTGATTCACATAAAGAAAGATGTGGGTGTTATCAACATAAATAATGTCCGCCAGCCCATCCCCGTCAATGTCGCCGAGCAGGATTCGCCTCGGATTATATCCAATGGGAAAGCGCGGACTGTTTTGCATGTGGACGCGCTTGCCCCAGATGCCGTGCCCCAGGTTTGGCCAGTATTCGACATTCCCATCGAAGACGAGCACGACGTCCTGCGAACCATCACCCGTCATGTCCGCGAAGCGAACCCGATTGTCGGCGAAGTCCACGTTCGGAAATTCGTCGGGGGATTTTCGCGTCGCTGTACGGACTTCATTCCATCCGATTTCAGGATCGTTGAAGAAATACTCGAGGCGGGATCCGGATCGAATCGCATCGGTTACGCCGTCACCATCGAGATCGACCAATCGAACTGAGGGGTCCTCGAGACTGAAGCTGGGAGCCACGCGGTAGCGTCGAAACGATCTCCGATCCCATTCGCCATTCGCGGCGAGCGGGAAAAAACCGGCCAATGTTGGCGTTGTCACCATGAGATCGATTCGCCCATCACCGTCCGCATCGATCATCTGCACGCCGGAGTCGGCAAGCTTCAAGCCGGCGAGAGCAGACGCCATCTCTCGCGGCAAATCGAATTCGCCATTTCCACGGTTGCGCCAGTAGCGAACAACTCCGTTCATCTGCAGAACGTCAGGCAGTCCTCGGCCAAACAGATCGGCCAGGTCGAAATCGGGATGAGCGAGGGAACGGGGAGGTAAGTCGCGTCCCTCGAGTGGAAAGAAGCGGCGGCCCTTGGGATTGAACGTCGAATAGCTGTATTCGAGCGGTGCCAGTTCTTCGGTCTGATCTTCGTCGTGGCCGGTGACGCGAATTAGGCTGAGCAATGAGACGCCACTTAACGGGAGGAGATTCTCGAACCCGGGCCTCTGGTCGAGATAGATCAGGTGATATACACGCACCAGCCGTGAAACATCAGCGTGCGTATGTGTCTCGATACGCACGCAACGTTTTCTGGTTCTGATTTCAAAACCTGAACTGTAAACGGAAAATGGGTCGGGCCGGTCTTCGTAATGGAACGTGACGTCGACTAGGAACTGCGCGTCTCGTGCTTCATCCGAGTAGTCGGCATAGCGAATACGCTCGCAATACAACTGATCCCAGTGGTGCGGGCCGTCCTCTCCAGAGTCCCGTACATATTCATAAAGTGCGCGGTTGCCGTACGGGTCGCGCACTTCGGACATATTCCAATTAAAGATCTTAGAACGGTCGGCGGGGTCGGCAACCACCGCAGGATCGGTCGCAAGTTGCTGCGGAGTGCCGTAAAAACTGATCATCCCATCCTTGTCGAGTACTTCCCAGTAGTCCTCAGTCAAGTCGTGATGGTGAATAATTCTCGCAAACGCGCCTTCCGTCCGCGGGCGATATTCGGTTCTGCCAGCAACGTTCGCGATAGGGACCAGATCCTCTGAACCTGAGAAACTGAAGACGTCGGGCTGCCGCGAGCTCCTGATGTTATCGTCGTATGTAGGAATGCCCCGCGACGTTCTGCGGCTCACTCCTGCCCCGGACAAGCTCCATCCCAACCCGTAAGGGCCGTTCCCACTGCCGGTGCTGTACGTCAGACTGAGTTCAGGCTGGAGTTTGCTTCTGCCCGCCGGAACGGCGATCGGTATGGAGAAGTTACCGGTTCCCGTGAAGAGGTTCGGCGAAAAACTCTCGCCGATGCCCTGAATGGCTCCCCCGCCGCTTGGGAGAGAAATCACCTGATCAGCGACGCCAGATTTATTACTCATGGCTACCCAATCACATGCTCTACCGGTTAACCTGACAATACCCGATGAAGTCCAATTGGAGATCAGAAGGTCTCAGCGATCAGCCCTATTCTAAGCTGCTTGATGGTTTATCCTTATAGCCCAAAACTTGCCACCCATCAAGGAAAATCTCTTAGACTTTTTAAGCATAGAACACCAAGACACGCAACCAGCAGTTCGGAAGGGAAGCGTCGTAACGACCTGCTCCGTGACAAACAAAACATCGTCTCTGCCTTCTTCGAATATATTATTAATAAGAATCCGGCCGAAGTAAGGCCCGTCGATGTCCGGGATTGGTTATCCGCGCTTGAGAGTCGGGGCATGCGGTCAGCCACTATATACCAGCGCGCTTCCTTACTCTCTTCGTTTTACGCCTAGGCAATGCGTGATCCGGATCTCGGCTCATGCATTCGCACTGACCCGACTAGACTGGTAAGACCTAAGGCTCCAAAAGCCTACCAGACCGAAAGCTCTAAATCCTTGTCTGATGAACTCCGCGCCCTTATTTCAGTAGTCCGCAAGAAAGCTCTGGTCGGCGAACTCGTTGCCAATTGTGACTACGCTATACTCATACTCTTTATGGCCACAGGTATGAGGAGGTACGAAGTTCTCTTGTTGCGTGGTCGAGATATTCGCCTAGGGGACACGATGGTTCTGACGAGCAAAGTAAAGGGGGCAACTACATTGGGCGTGAAGTAAGTGATTCCTCGGTGAAAGACGCTTTAATTTGAAAGTTAGATATAGTTTGTAGTAGGATTTTCCTACCAGTATTTAAAGGTGTTCTTATGACCACTATATCTGAACCTCTAGTCGAATATCTTGCCAGTACCAGAATCGGTGAGAAGGGACAACTTACCGTGCCCAAAGAATATCGCGATGCTCTTGGTCTCGAAGCGGGTTCCCCGGTCGCAGTGCTACGTGTAGGCGATGGGTTAATTCTTATGCCCGAGCAGACCAGATTCGATGAGTTGTGCAACTCTATCGCATCCGCCCTGGAAGCCGGCGGCATCACCGAACCTCGCCTCCAATCAACGCTCCCCGAAGCGCGTCGCCGTGTCTTCGCGCGCCGATACCCAAAGCTTGTTAGTCATAAAACTCCGAGCCGGAAGGTCAAGAAACGTTGAGCCATAGTCGGCGCGCGCGTCTGTTTCTCGATTCCAACGTGCTCACAGGAGGACTCATATCGCGATGGGGGCTGGATAAGGCAGTGCTGTCGCTGTGCGCGGCCCGCATCTGCCGCCTTGTCTTGGCAGAGGCCGTAAGAGATGAAGTCGAAGAAAACCTGCTTATACATGCAGCCGATTTAGATACTTCGACGGCGAATCGCATCCTCCAAGAATATGACCAGCTAATCAAGCTGGCAAGACCTGAGTTAGTGCCTTACCCAGACGAAGCCGAAGTGGCAAGCTCAAGACATCTTATCCGGCATGAGGCAGACGTCCCAGTCTTACTGTCGGCTGTTGCCAGTCGCCCCGATTGGTTGCTCACGCACAACATAAAACACTTCACTCCGGCAGTCGCCCGACGTACGAAATTACGCATCGGCACCCCGGCTGATTTCTTCCAGTCAATGTCGCGTAGCATTAAATAGTAATCAGCTAGAACGGTCATAATAGCAAGGCCGCAAAAGGCGATAGTCTTCTACATCAAACCTGCCAGAATCTCGCCGCATAATTGCTGGAGCGGAAAGGGGGATAATCCATATGGCGCGACGGAACAGCTTTCAAACAGGCTCAATAAAGCCTAAGAGATGGAAAAATGATGAAAAGGGGTACATGATACGCTACCGTGTGCGCGACCCTAAGAGTGGAACGGGGTGGCGCTACAAGCGGGAGAATCTCCGAGGCGTAGGTAACAAACAGGCAAAGAAGATCCTTGCGGAAAGGCTCAACGAAGTAAACGCCACTAATAACAATCCGGGTCACCATGCGCCCTCAATGACATTTGCCGATTTCGCTTCTGGGTTATGGAAGAACTATCTGGCAAACAAGCGGATCAAACCGTCAACCGCCTACAGCTATGACTCGATGATTGAAAAGCGCCTGATATCGGCCTTCGGGTCAATGCAGCTAAGTAATCCGCAAAAGATTCTTTGACAACAAATCAACTGGTCAGCCAGAAGTCGCCTGAATGCACTCCGGCTTTGGTCAATCGTTCCTGGCGACTTAATGCATACATCGCATCGCAGGCGGCCATTGCCGACTCATCTA
>DATENS010000377.1:0-2947 GCA_035274925.1 Pyrinomonadaceae bacterium
GCATGATGTAGCAGAGACGTCAATCACTCCGCGATTGCCGCGGGTCGGCAGGAGACGCCAGTTCAATTGGCTGGACGGGCCCATGCACACGAGGTCATTCTTGGAATCGCGGACCATGGCCAAACAAGCTGCAGAAACCGGTGATGATGGGACGAATGACGTCTTGGTAGCGACGTAATTCGCACAAATGAACTTCAGGTTTGGTTTCTGGCGAAACATCTTGTTGCAGAGCCTCTGGTTCGTGCGAGCGGGCGTTGATTAGGAAAATAGCGTTTCCCTGTAGGGCCGCTTGTAAAGGAGATTAACGATGGCTGGCATTCATGCTGAAAGCGCCAACGCATTGTACCGCGATGGCGTGCGTGAGATAACGATGCCGACCGCCATCTTGCGCTATGGAGTCGCAATCCTCACGGTAGCGGTTGCGTTCTTATTAACCTGGCTGTTTTGGGCTGTGGTGGAACCAACTGTCTTCCTGTTATTCCTGCCGGCCGTGATGTTGAGTGCGTGGTATGGCGGGCTTAAGCCTGGTTTGGTTGCGACGTTTCTCTCCACGTGGATTATCGGCTTCTTCCTGGTTCAACCTCGTTTCGAGTTCACCCTCAGCTGGACCGATGCTTTGAGGCTTGTCGTGTTCGTGGCGGTCGCGACATTGATCAGCGCGCTAAGCGAGTCGCGCAAGCGTTCTGACGAGAGTTTGAGGGAAGCGAACCAATCGCTAGGCGCGCTAGTTGACGCCTCACCTCTTGCAATCGTCGTTCTGGATCTTGATACAAAAGTGAGGTTGTGGAGTCCCGCAGCTGAGCGTCTTCTTGGTTGGACGGAGCATGAAGCGCTTAATCAGCCGTTGCCTATCCTCCAGCCGGATGCGAAGGAGGGATTTCGTGCGAATCTGGAAACTGCGCGGGATGGCAGTGTCGTCACAGGTTGTGAGATGCGTTGTCTAAGAAAGGATGGTTCGGCGATAAACATTAGCGTGTCGGCTGGGCCGTCGTGCAACGACAGAGGTGAGATCAACTCGATCGTCTGCGTAATTGCAGACATCACTGAACGCAAACTCTCGGAAGATGCTTTGCGCGAGTCAGAGACGAAGTTTCGCTCCCTGGTTCAATCGGCCACCGATGGAATCATACTGGCCGACGGCGATGGAAACATCATTCAATGGAACAGGAGAGCACAAGAGATTTTCGGTTACACAGAGAAGGAGGTGCTAGGCAAGCCACTAACGATGCTCATGCCTGAGAGTTATAGAGAAGCTCATCATCGTGGTGTGGAGCGAATCCGCGGGGGAAGCGAGCCTCACATAATCGGCAGGACCGTTGAGATGCACGGGCTTAGAAAGGATGGGACAGTGTTTCCAATCGGGTTGTCCGTAGCGTCGTGGAAGAACGATGGGGCAAACTTCTACAGCGGAATCATTCGCGACATTTCTGAGCAGAAACATGCAGAAGCGGCGCTCCGGAACCTGACCGAAGCGCTGAAGAGGAGTGACGAACTAAAGTCGGCGCTTCTTGCTTCTGTCTCCCATGACTTGCGTACGCCGCTTACCTCGATTCGCACAGCGATAGACAATTTACTACAAAGAGACTTGCGGTGGGACCACGCCCAACAGCAAGAATTCCATCTCATCATTAGCGAAGAGACCGTACGTTTGACGCGGCTGGTCGGCGATCTACTTGATATGGCGCGCATTGAAGCCGGCGAACTGCGACCCTCAATGCAGTTGGGTGCTGTCGCTGAGATTTGCGGCAACGTACTTGAGCGTTGCGAGAGAGAGTTGCGTCATCATCGCGTAAGAGTCGATTGTTCTGAAGACCTACCGTTGGTAAAAGTGGATTCTCCCCTGATTGCTGAGGGGCTTACGCATCTTGTCGAGAACGCGGCGAGATACTCACCCGCCGGAAGTGAGATTCTCGTAAGCGTACGCCTGGCACGTGACGAGCTATTGATCAGCGTAAAGGACCACGGACCTGGCATAGAGGCTGATGAATTTGATCGCGTCTTCGAGAAGTTCTACCGAAGCGCGCGTCTAAAAGGCGATTCCACTAGTGGCACGGGGATGGGCCTGGCTATTGCCCGCGGCATCATTGAAGCCCATGGTGGCAGAATTTGGGTCGATAGCAAGGTTGGCCACGGAGCCGTGTTCACGTTTGCACTTCCTGTTGGGGACAATGCGGTTACGGAAGGTCTCGTTAGGGCAGGTTCATTTGTCTCGAATTTCTGAACCCCGCTCATCACCGTGTGGCCAGGAAATCGAAAGCAGGAAGGCACTTTCCTCGACCGCACTGACATCATGCGGTAGACATTTTTCGAGTACCAGTAAGTCTCCGATGGAGAGTTCAACTGTCTTCTCCGGCAATTGGACTATCAGTCGTCCTCTAAGGGCGTGAATGGAAATTCTGGCATCGGCTTTGTGCTCCCGCATCTGCGTTCCCGCCTGCATCAAGATCAGAACGATTCGGAAATCCGAATATTTCACCAAAGTCTCTGAGATGCGGCCATCCTTCAGCCAGTGTTCTTCCCCGCGCAATCGCTCGATCTCCTTCCGAAGGTTGAATGTGAGCAGCGGCGCCACAAGGGCTGCCAACTCTTGCTCCTTCGTAGTGAGTTCCTCGGATAGTTTTGGTTGAGCTTGGGTCATTACTCTTTACCTCCACTTGAAGTATCTCATGGATTGGAGACAATGATTCTGGACTGACGGTCTTTTGATGCGCCATTGATAGACTCTTAACGCTTTGTTTATGTCTTGTTGACATTGCGCTTGTTAAAATTCCAGCGGTTAAGAACCAGTGAGTTTCGACTACCAGTAAGATCATTTAAAATACAAAGGAGATTGTCGTGGATGATAAGAAAAACATGATCATGGACCCAGAAACGGAGCGGGAGCTAAACGCTGAGTGTTTGGTGTTGGAAATGTCAGGGCAAACCTGGCATGTTCCTTTCGACACTC
>DATENS010000378.1:0-11056 GCA_035274925.1 Pyrinomonadaceae bacterium
GAAATGATGCAACCCCGATGGGGTTGCGGCCGGGTCATCGACGTTGACCCAACGTTGCCGCTGCGCGGCAACATTGGGCTGGAGGCCGAAACCGCTTCGCGGTTACACGGCGTTCTAACCTCTCTTCCCCAAACGTGTGAACCCGTCTTTGCTCCAGTCTTCGCTCCCGACACCATGGTGAACGAAGAAGAGGCCTTCCGGATCGTACTTCGCTTTGATCGCGCGGAGCTTCGTATAATTCTTCCCCCAATAAGCCTGCTGCCACGAAGCATTGAAGTAGTTGCTTTCCGAAACGTACGAACCCGCGTCGGGGGCAAGCCTGCGTAACTCGGCGATAGCCAGATCAATCTTGTGCGCGTCATTGCGAGCAGCGGTTGTGTCCATCGCAGGCCGCGCCAGACCCGGATAAGACGGTCGCTCGCCATCGGCGATGATCACCAAAACAAAAGCATCGACGACTGCTGGGTTCGTGGCCGTGTCCCTCGTACGCGCAACCGCTTCTGCGGGCGCACCGGCGATGCCTTTATTGAAATGCAGTTCAACTTTCTTGAGACGGCTCGCGGCAAACAACGCATTGACGAGTCGCAGCAGTTCATCTCCCTGCAGTAACTTCGCCGGCAGCCAGACAGAATCGTAGCCGTGGATAAACGCACCGACCTGGCCTTGGTCGCCTTCCCAATAAGCATGCGTCACCGGCGCCCCGGGTCGAGGGTCGCTGATCATTGCGCCGCTGCCTCGCTTCTTCCGCGCCACAACATCCCACCAGGATCGTGCCGGTCTGGCGCCCGCACCCACGCCGCTCATCTTGAGTTCCGGCACGGTCTTAACCCAATCAAAGAACGGCTGCCAGACACGCGTCACTTCGCCGTCATTCAGACCCTGGCAAACCATCGAAAGCTCGAGCACGTTGTCAGGCCGAATCTTGATTGATTCGCCCCAGTGCGGATTGAAGAGTTTGTCCCGATAGAATTCAAAGAAGCGCCGGATCAGTTCGCGGAACGCAGCGTCCGTCTGCGCGCTGATTGAGCCCCCGGCAAAGCCGAAGAACTCAGGCAACGGATGTGTTCGCAGCGTGACTTTGGTGACGACGCCGAAGCTGCCTCCGCCACCGCCTTTGAGCGCCCAGAAGAGATCTGCGTTGGTGCAGGCATTGGCCGTGCGCACCTTGCCGTCGGCGGTGACTACTTCTGCTTCCAAAAGTCCCGCCGCGGCCGTCCCAAATCCTTTTGAAAAAGAGCCGAACCCACCGCTCTGAACCAGACCCGCCACACCAACCGTCGTGCAGCCGCCGCCCTGAACATAGCGAACGGCTTCGGTAGTCACAGCGTGATAGAGATCGATCCACATCGCGCCGGCTTCGGCGGTCACCGCATTCACCGGCGCGACGCGGCCGGCGCAGCCCTGTCCGACAAAGGCATCATGCAACGTGACCTTGTTCATCCTGCGTGTCCAAATTAACAGCGAGTCGGGCGCGTTCGACGTGCCGAGATAGCTGTGCCCGCCGCCTTTCACCACCAGTCGCAGATTGTTCTGACGGGCGAAGCTGACTCCCGCCGCGACGTCGGCAGAGTTGCGCGCGGCAATCGCGTACGCGCTGGGCGCCGGCGTCCACGCGTCCAACCATCCTGAAACCTCAGTTCCCGCCGGCTGGTCGCCGATATAAAAAGGATTGCGAATATTTCCGAGCACCTCAGCGCAGGCCGCGCCCTTTGCGTCTTTCTGGCAGGCAGCAAACAAATGCTGCGGTTCAATGAGATTGCCGCCGACCGCAGCTTTTAACTTGGCCCAACTGACAGCAGTGGGCCACTGTGGATCTGTTGGGCGCACTCGGCGAGTTATGGGACGCGTGACTCTGGCCTGGAGTAGCCATCGCGGCCGGAAAGCAATTTGCAGAACGCTCGCAGCGATGCCTTTAAGAAGGTTTCTTCGACGCATTTCGGTTGGGCTCCGTCAAAAGATACACACATCAACGTGATCTTTAAACTCTTGGAACCCCGCGATAGGTTCAAAGGGTTCACGCGCAACGTCGATTAGTATTTACGCCGCAGGCGTGAAATTCAAAAGCCGTGGGCAATGCCCACGGGGGTGACGAGCGCAAACGGTCCCGACCCCGAAGGCGTCGAACATTAATTCGAGCCTTTCGGGGTCGCATGCATATTTCAGATTGCCTGTTCCGGCGGCGTTGCCACCAGCCATAAATTCGTGCCGTGCGGGGACCCGTCCGGCTATTTAGGATTTACCATTCACGATTCTTCCATTCACCATTTACCATTTACGATTTACTGCATGTATCATCCCCGCGTCATGATCAAGATAACCCTTAAGACTTTCCTCTTGATAATTGTTACCGTTACGGCCGGCTTGTCGTGTATCGGTCACGCCCAGCCATCCGCGACGACTGGAGCGCAAGCGTCCCGCTTGCCGTCGTGGAATTTCATGTCTGCTTTCAGCAAGCGAGACGCTTGCGCTCCAGTCCAGACAGCCTTGACTGGCGAGTGGGTCGGCAACAGCGAACCGTCCGGTCGATCAGAGTTTCTACATCTGAGTCTCACTGAAAATGCAGGCGAGATGCTGAAACCACTTAAGGGTAAACTGTCATTAGTTCAGCTCGAGGGTTCTCGTGTCCGGATCGAGATGAGCTCCATTAAACTCGTTATGATCGGAACTCTCACCGGCGATGAAATCGAAGGAGAGGCCGAGATTCCGGGCACCAAAGCTCGCTTTCACCTTGTGCGCACCGTGAAGGTCGCGTCGGATATCCTCGCGCGGTATGTCGGCGCATATCGCTTCCGCAACGGCGACTACATACTGATCGATAGATTTCCCAACACTCAAGACACTCTGTGGGTAACCGACGTGAAATCCGGCCAGACCCGCACAATCTTTCCCCGATCTGAAACTCAATTCACCGGCGGACCCGCTTTATACGTCGCTTCTCCAACGCGGCAAACACTGACATTTCGCGACGGTGGCGTTGACGTCAGAGATCTCGACCTGAAGGGTCGCGAGAAGGGAGCATTCGCCGCGCGCGTTCCCATCCGCCAGGAAGAAGTCACTTTCAAAAACGGTGATGTTACGCTCGCGGGCACGCTGCTGCTCCCCGAGGCAAAGGGAAAGCGTTCTGTGACTGGAGCGCAACCGTCCCGGTTGCTGCGTCCCGCCCTCGTCTTTGTCCATGGCAGTGGCCCGCAATCGCGCGAAATGTATTGGGGCCTCGGGTACCTCTACGCCGCACGCGGGTTTGCCGTCCTCGCTTATGACAAGCGAGGCGTCGGCAAATCGACCGGTAACTGGCGCGAGGCGACTTTTCAAGACTTCGCGGATGACGCGGTCGCGGGCGCCAGATTTCTACAGGCACGAAACGACATTGCCGCAAATCAGATCGGCTTCTGGGGTCAAAGTCAGGGCGGGTGGATTGCTCCGCTGGCCGCTTCACGTCTGCCCGAGGCCGCCTTCGCAGTCGCTTTGTCGGGCGGCGGCCTGTCACCAGCGGACACTGAGTTGTTTGATAGCGAGTACGAACTATCAAAGGCGGGCTATACCGCCAAAGAGATTGGCGACGCGCTCGCGTGGCAAAAGCTAAAGAACGAAATCATTGCTTCACCCACTGCCAATGACAAGTGGGACGAGTACACAAAGCTGCGACTCACCGCTAAAGATGCCAAATGGTTTCGCCAGCCGGGCATAGACATTTATGGCGCGGAGAAACGCGACGATCCTTTCTGGACTTTCATGCGACGCTCTTATTCCTACGATCCCGCGCCCGCATTACGGGGTTCCAAAGCTCCGCTGCTGGCGATCTTCGGTGAGCTGGACACGCCGAAAGGCGTCGAAGCGCAGGTGCGCGCGATCAAACAGATCATGGAGCAGGCAGGACGCCGCGATTACATCGTTAAGGTTTATCCAAACGGAAGCCACAACCTGATGGAGGTTCCGACAGACAATCCCAACGAGTGGGTCCGCCTCAAACGATTCCCACCGGGTATCTTCGAAGAGATGGTCGACTGGGCGACGAGGCAGGTTCGAGCTGCGAAGCAGCGACCGTAGTTAAGCTCAAGGCGTCACCGAGTCCGCGAAGCGGACGGCGGCATAAAGCCCGGGGTGAGCGCAGCGAACCCCGGGTAGCAAATACCCAAGAATCGTTGAGTCCGCGGAGCGGACGACGGCCCAAACCGCACATATAGTTCGTCGAAGATCATTCACACTGAACAGCTGATGAATCCATCGAAGCGGATTTTCTGATTATGTTGCTAACCACATTCTATCAACGAGCCGCCGTCCGCTTCGCGGACTCGTGTGTCTTGTTAACCCGTTCCTGGGGTTCGCTCCGCTCACCCCAGGCTTTATGCCGCCGTCCGCTTCGCGGACTCTTTGCCAGAGGCGATGATGCGTCAAATATTTCACCGCCCTCACAAAGCCTCGCCCCGTTTAGTTTTTCTTCAACCGGAACCGTCATTCTTCGAGAACAGTTTCATCTACTACGGTTCCACCCGTCCAGTGGTACTGCTCCAGGGCGGCTCTCGCGTAAGATACGGCGGTCGTTTCTCCCAGTTTCTCAGCTACGAACAGAAGTCTTTCCAGTATCCAGTCACGAGGCAGGTCATGTTTCGATCGATCGAAACCTCGGATAGCTGTCTTTAGCCGCTTAAAGGCTGATGCGTACTTCCCCTCCTCGATTTCCACGACAGCAATATTGAAAAGCAAGTCCGGATGGTCCGGCGCGAATAACTCTACTTTGGTCAGCACTCGGCGCGCCCAGGCAACTCTACCCACTTGCCAAAGCGCACCCGCCAAAGCAAGTCCTGCGGCCACATCAAAGGGATCTAGTCTCACAGCGTTTAGCGCTGCGATTACGCCCGCTCGTTTGTCGCCCCCGCTAACCAATCCACCACTCAGGCAAACCCAATCTCGCGGACTCGGCTGCGGACCGTTCACCGCTTCTCGAGCGTCTTCAAGCTGTCCCCTCATCAGATCATCCAACTCGCGGGCATCCATTGTTTGCTTTTCACCGGCAACGCGGTAACCGCGGTCCAGTAGCCCGCCGTCAATGTCATCCGCAGCTGTAAGCTCGTCAATACCTTGCGAGGCCATCACCAGAATCGCCTGGTTCCAAATCAATCCATACAGAGGATCTTCAGAAGGTTCGGGCCAAAGCTTGCGACGGTAAATGCCGGTTACAGGCAAACCGCTGTGCTGGAAGTAAAATGCCTCGCAATCTTTGTGTAAACGCAGATTCTCGACACCTCTCAGCTTAACTTTTATGGCCGTCGAAGGAACTACTCGAGGCGCCGACTTATCGAATTCGGGCATCCCTTCAAAGTCACTCTTTCCCCAATGCACGGCTTCGTGCCGGCTGGGAATGTCTGCCTCCCAAAAAAATCGTGGCCGAATAAATCCGCCTTGCTGGCCAAACGTTCTGGTCAGACGATGATCATATTTTGGTATCTCGGCCCAAAAACCTTCCAGGTTTGAACCTCGCAGATCGCGAATCAACTGGTTAACTTCCTCCCATCGCATTCGGAGAGGTAACGTGGACATAACCACACGTTGGGGCTGCATGAATCCCAGCCATTTGTCTCGATCTAACGATTCGCTGTCGTAATCGGAACGGTGAATGAATGAGTCGAAATACTTTCCGTTCCAGTTTCCCATCTGAAACCACAACGAGACCGTCATATTGTCTACGTCCAGGCTCATAGGACGATTCGACGGAGATCTAAATCTATAAATAACCCCTACACCGTCTTCGCAGTAATGTTGATAAACTGGCCACGTGCGAGTCGCGAAAAAGGCGGCAACTCTAACATCCTCAGTCACGTCTACACATTCTGAACTGACGCCATATTGCTGAGCAAAGATATTGCCCAATGCCAGCCCGCATTTAGATATGAGAAGCGAATGAAGAGACTGCTTTCCCTTTCCCACTTTACTTGATAGAGCTTCATAGACCTGGTCCTCATTGACCATAACAACCTTTTCAGTAGCGCTTTGAGAATCGAGGCCCGGACGAAACATTGAAGGGATTAACGCGGGGTACTCGCGGACTTGTCCTCTATAGAGATCCCCGGTTGTATGCTCCGAGGATAGGTAGTCAATGAGACTGTTTATGGAGCCGGCGGGTGAATCGATTCCGAATACTCGCATGGTGGTGCCTTTCGCCTCTCCTTTCTGTATTCACTACTGGAGCAAGTGCTCTTTTGTCGGCTCCATTCACAATCTCGAAAACTTCCAAAATCACTCGACTGAGCGGCTTGCCCAGGTCTCGCGGAACGCTGGTGTTAACCTGAACGGCGATCGCGATCTTTTGCTCGGGGAAATACATCATGTCGGTCATATAGCCGGGGAAGAAACCGCTGTGACCGTACGAGGTGCCGGCTGCCGTCTTGCGAATGATCACACCGAGGCCATACCTGGTTTCACGTCCCAGCATCGGCGCCGGAACTCCATCCAGAACTTGCGGCAGAAGGTCCGCCGAATAGGCCCGGCCCTCATAGATCATCTTGGCCCAGCGCGCGAGGTCCTCGGCCGTTGAGGCATAGCCTCCGCCGGTCCATTCAAACTGCGGATTGATGATGAACTTGCCGGCGTGAATCATTTCGTCTTTGCCGCCGAACGGGTTGTTCGGCCCCGCATACCCTTGGACCACGCCGGCTAACTTCAAACAGTCCTGCGGAATCGTGTTCCTCAACTTCAGAGGTTTTATGATCCTGCGGTTTGCCTCCTCATAGAACTTTTTGCCCGTCACCTTCTCGATGATCATGCCCAGGACGATGTAGTTGGTATCTGAATAGTCCCACCCGAGGCCTGCTGCGAACGGCGCCTTTTCATCAAGCAGATATGCGACGAGCTCGGCTGGCTGCCAACGCTTTTCGGGATTCGCGGTGAGGTCGCGAGTAAATTGCTCCTTGAATTCATACCTGACGAGCCCGCTCGTGTGGTTCATCAATTGACGAACTGTGATGTCTTTCGCATTAGGCAGACGCGAGAACCACGGCTCTCTGCCGAGATATTTCTCAATCTTCTCATCCAGATTGATTTTGCCTTCCTTCACCAGTTGTAACGCCGTGGCCGCGGCAAAGGTCTTGCCAACACTGCCCGCCAGCATTCGATCGTTTGGCTTCATCGGCGTTTTGGCCAGCGCGTCTGAATATCCAACCGCGAGGCTAAACGAACCACCGTTCGCTAAGACGACTCCCAAAGTCGCGCCCGGAAACTTCCCTGCCTTGTGCCACTCGTCGAGCTTTAGTTGAATCTGTTGTTCCAGACTGGAGCGCAAGCGTCCCGCTTGCTCTTTAGGTGCAGTCGTGTTACTCGCGCTTGAAGGTTTCTGTCCAAACGCCGTAGCTGTGACCAGACAAACTATTAGAAGCAGAATTATTGTTCTTCTATTCACGATTGACGATTGACGATTCACTCTTTCACCGTCTCAATGTAGAAGTTGCGATTCACTTCAAACGTTTTGATTTCTTCTGAGAACTCGAAGGTCTGTTTTACTTCGGTCGGTGTTATCTGAACTTCCTTGCCATTGATAATGACGCGAGTTGGCATTGCGAATCCCTTAACGACTCTTTCGTAGAGAAACGACACGCTCTTCCCGTTCACGTTGTATTTCAACAAAGGAATCCTAGTGTTCCGCAAGTACTGGTCGAACACCTTGCTGAGATCAATACCGGCCTTCGTGCTGATATAGCCTTCGATCTGTTCCGTGGTAACGGTCTGATGCCAAAAATCAGCGTTCAGCCCACGCATGATCGAGAGCCATTTCGCGTCGTCATTAATGACGTGGCGAATGGTGTGCAGCATGTTCCCACCCTTCGGATACATGTCGCCTGAACCTTCTCGATTGGCCCCATACGTGCCAATAATCGGACGGTCGTTTCCAATGCTGCGACGAGTACCGACCACGTAATCCTCCGCGTCCTTTTTCCCGAAGTGGTATTCGACAAAAAGGTTCTCTGCGTAATTGGCAAAGCCCTCATGAATCCACATGTCCGCGGCGTCCTTCATCGAAATGTTGTTGCCGAACCATTCATGAGCGGATTCGTGAACAATGATGAAGTCGAATTTGAAACCCACGCCGCAGGCGCAAGGGTCCCGGTCCCAATAGCCGTTCCTGAACCAGTTGCCGTAGGTAACCGAGCTCTGATGTTCCATGCCCGGATATTGGACCGCGACCAGTTTGTAACCGTCTTCATAAAAAGGATATTTCCCAAACCAGTGCTCGAACGCTTCCAGCATCCGCGGAACTTCTTTGAAGTGTTTGAGCGCCGCTTCTTTCTGGTGAGGCAGGACCCAATACTCAATATCCAGCACTCCGCCTTTCCCGTTGTACTTTTCACTGAGCTTTATATAGTTGGCGATATTTACGTTGACGCCGTAGTTATTGATCGGGTTTACGACTTCCCAATGAAAAGTTTTCTTCTTAGCGGCGGTGTCATGATCGGTTTTCTTTAATCGCCCGTTCGAAACAGCAACCAGATTCTCCGGCACCGTCACGCTGATTTTCATCCCGCGATCGGGTTCCTCAGAGCCATGATCTTTGTTGGGCCACCAGATACTCGCCCCAATGCCCTGACAAGTAGTCACGATAAAATGCTCTCCCAGGTCATCTCTTCCCCAGGGTATCCCGCCAACCCAGGGGTGGATTCCTGCTGACAACGGGAACGCCTTCGTAAAATATTTCGACCTTGTCCTCAACTCCTTTGGGAATGTCCTTTTCAAACATTACCCAGTAGACATTTCCTTCTCGTTCAAATTTGAGTTGCGAGTCGCCGTGGATGATCTTTGTAATTGCTAAAGGCTGTTGCAAATCTATCTGCATTTTGTTTCCCGGCTTTAGCGTCTTGAAAGTTATCGTGTTCGACCCTTTCAATCTTTTCGTTTCCGGTAAGAACTCCACCTGCAGGTGGTAATGCAAAACGTCCCACCACTCGCGTTCCGGCGTGATCGACCCGCGAAGCGTTTCCTGACGGGAAATAGGCTCAGTCTTAGCGTCTTGCGGGCCCAGAGCAATTCGAGAGTTTTGGGCAAAAAGATATGTCGCGCCGATGTGTGCCTGTAAAAGTACCGCAAGGGCGAGCAGTGTGAATTTGGGTTTACGCATTGTTAGAGGCCCCTGGTCAGTAAGGGCGCGTTGATGCTACAGCGGCGAACTGCCGGCGACAAGCATAGTGCCGGCAATTTCCTTTCTTTTGGGAGGGTTAAAGGCGAGGGCTCGGATCAACCCGCAGGCGTGAAATTCAATAGCCGTGGACAACGTCCACGGATCCAATGGCAAAACGACCGCGCCGACCCCGAAGGGGTCGAACACGTGTCAGAACGGTGAGCGGACCGGGGTCCCCACGCGGGCATCCCGCGTGGGGTGGTGGATGCGACCCGATTAAGACGCAACTCGAGTGACGATCCGGTCGCTACCGCTCTCGGTTCTGACAGGGCTGGTGGATCTGCCACCGGCTATTGAATCCGTCCCCTGCAGGGACGTTCGTCCATTCACGATTTACGATTTTACGCCCCGTGACTTGTCACCTGGTCACCTAATTAAGGATTTCTCCTTTGCTCGTCGCCAATCTTTCTCGCCATTTTTTCAGATCCTTAGGTGTTTGTCTGACCCAATCCGTAACTTCGCCGACGATTTTCAATGGCGCTCGGCTGCGATACGAGCGGGTTGGATTACCCGGAAATTTCCTGTCGGTAACGTTCGGGTCATTTTCAAAGCTTCCCATCGGCTCAACAACATACACACGTTCGCGTCCATCGCCTTTAGCTAAAGCCGCCGCGAGTCCGGCCCGTTCGGAAGAGCCGTGAAATAAATGTGATTCATGATCAGTTCCGGCTGGTAATTAGAAGTGCCCCCGGGTGTCAGCAGCTCGCCAATCTGCATATCGGCTTTCGTCCCGTGATAAAAAGGACCCGGGTCAGATGGATCGCCCTTGAACGACTCTGCTAATTCACGATTCTTGTGCGCGCTGGCAGAGTCGCCCAGCTCTTCATAGCCCTGGGCGATCTTTGCATACAGACCCGGAAGAGCACTGGTCGTAGCTTCGTTATTTACTTTTAAGGCAAACTCCAAAGCCGTCTCGAGCCATTTTAGTTTGGCGGAAACCTTTTCCTGATGGCGGGCTACATAATAAGCAGCCAGGTATTTTTCAAAGTCGTCTGTCGCTTCGTTCCACGCTTGGAGAAATAGTCTGCTCGCTTCTTCAGCGTTGCCTATTTCTTCAATCTCCATACCTTGAATACAGAGTTTTATTACAGGGTTGCTGGGATTGAATTCCATTTTCTAGAGCCTTTCTCGTCCGACCTCTGATGTCTGATATCTGATATCTGACTTCGGGAGTTGAGTCGTGATAACGCCGGGGCAAGGGTTCACCCGGTCGTTCTCCTTGCCAGTAAGCGGTGAGGATCCACCATCTGCTGCCATCCCACATCAACTGAAAGCTCCCGACGCCTCGATAATCGCTTCTCCGCTCGGTGACTTTCGAGCCTCAAAAGAACAGAAGACGTGCGCAAGATTGGCGTATTGCTCAATCCACACGTTCTTGATCGACTCAAAGTTACCATTGGCGGCCAGATACGCCCGGGACTCGTCGACGTATTGATCGATCGAACGGCTGTTAGGAGTCGCTGCTGAATTTGGTGGTCGGCGGATTGTGATCAGGCGTGCGCCGGGAGCAAAGAGCGAACGCATTCGATCGAAGTCACGAGGGCCGGCCGGACCCGAACCTGAAGCGAAGAACGCGGACACGATGGCCTGAGGCGCAGCCGTATCTTGATTTGGTTTAGTTTCTTTTGGTGCTTGAGCCCCAGCGCTGGTCGCGTTGATTGTCAGACTTGCCAGCAGGCTGAAGACCACGACTGTAGTTTTTCTAATGAGATGCATGTTAGGAATAAGGGGCAGGCGTGAAATTCAATAGCCGTGGGCAACGCCCACGGGACGACCAACGCAAACCACGCCGCGACCCCGGAGGGGGTCGAACCTCAATTCGACCCTTTCAGGGTCGCGTAATTTATTTTGGGTTGCCTGTTCCGGTGGCGTTGCCACCGGCTATTGAATCGG
>DATENS010000379.1:0-26786 GCA_035274925.1 Pyrinomonadaceae bacterium
TACGCGCGGCGTATCGCTCTGCTTTCTGACGCAAGGCGTTAATTTGCGCGCCGGTCTTTCCTTCTTTCCAAATTTTCATCTTCCGACGATCAACTCGATCGTTACTGCCCGCGTCGTTGTAACTGTCGTAATAACTCACCATGAAATCCCACATCAATTTATCCAGCGACTCATGATCAAATGCGTCCTGCGTAGTCGCGATACCGAAACTGATGTGATCGACGCGCGGAAAAGCCCAGGCGTATCCCACCCATTTCGGGAGAAAGGCAACGACGGTGGCCGCGTCACCTTTGTCAGGCAACGGCGCGCGATAGCCGAAAGCCACTTCCATCTCGGCAGGTGGCAGTGGTCCGGCCAACTTTTTCGCGATCGCGCTGTTTGCGCCATCAGCACCAACCAGATATTTGCTCGAAAACTCTCCACCGCTTTGCGTGCGGATCAACCACCCATTGTCGGTTCGCTTGAATCCTCTCGCGGAAATTTTTTCGGCAACCACTGTCGCGCCTGCCTGGCGCGCGCGTTCGCGCAGGAAAGTATCGAACGCGATGCGCGAGTAAACCGCGAACGGCTCGTCCAGTTTTAAGTGAAGGTGCTTGCCCGAAGGCGAGTACATGTCGAGTTCATCAATCGTGCGGCCCACTGCGTCGAGCAAATGCGGCCACGCCTTCAAAGCCTTTGACGTGACGCCACCGCCGCAAGCCTTTGGCTCACCCGGCGGCCGCCCGTCGAATAGGGCCACGCGCACGCCCGCACGCGCGAGGCGTTCCGCCGCGAACGAACCGGCTGGTCCGGCGCCGGCAATGATTACATCGAACTGATTCATGGGGACGTAATCATAAACCGCCAGGCCCTCGTGTCAGAAGCCCGACCGTTCGGAGGGCCCTGCTCCGATGCGGTCGGAATATTTAACAAGCTGCGAAGCAGCGGTGGTAGTTAAGCCCAAGGCGAAGCTCCGCGAGCCTTGGGTCAAGCAAACAAAATTTCGTGGGAGCCGCGGAGCTTCGACCAATCACTCGCCGAGGGCAGATGCGTTGGTTCTCACTCAGAAACTGAAAATGTCGCCCGCTTCACGGGCTTCGTTGATCAAACGGGCATGGTTTGGCTGTTTGAGCAAAAGTCATTGACGGCAGGGCTTCTGAACACGGTACGGCGGTGCTAAAATCTCACGGTCAACCAAGTCATTTCCCTCGCTTTTCTCGGCGGTCCTGATGGTGATCTTATGGCCCGAGCGAGTTCACTGGTTTTTGCTGGAATTGCGCCGCACCCGCCCATCATGGTGCCGGAAGTCGGCGGCGACTCGATTGCCGAAGTCAACAAATCCATCGGCGCGATGGCCGAGCTCACCGAACGCCTGATCGCCAGTGGCGCCGAAACCGCCATCATTATTTCACCGCACGCTCCACTTGAGCCGAACGCCTTTGTGGCCTATGACGGCCCACAACTCTACGCTGACTTCGCAAACTTTCGCGCGCCCACTGCGACTGTGCACGCACCGCTTGATGACGAATTGCTGAACGAGATTACGCGGGCCGCGGCGCAACAAGAGTTCGTCGTGATGCGAATCGGCGGATACGATCTCGATCACGGTACGGCCGTGCCTCTTTACTTCCTGCAACGCAATGGTTGGCAGGGAAACGTGGTGGCGCTTGGCTACAGCTTCCTCACCAACGAAGAACATCTGCGCTTTGGCCAGTGCATTCGGAAAGCCATCGAGAAACTGGGAAGGCCCGTGGCCTTTATCGCCAGCGGTGATCTAAGTCACCGGCTGAAGCCCGGCGCGCCGGCAGGGTTTGACTCGAACGCGCACATTTTTGACGAAGAGATAGTCGAAGCCATTCATCGCGGCAATCTCAATCGCATTGTCGAAGTCGATCAGGAAACGCGTCGGCTGGCCGGCGAGTGCGGTTATCGCTCGATCCTCGTCGCCCTTGGCGTCGCTGCCGAATCCGCCTCTTCATGCGAAGTGATCAGCTACGAAGCTCCGTTTGGCGTCGGCTACCTCGTCGCACAATTAGTCACCGCAGATCCGGTTGCCGATGTGCCGGCCGGCGTCTCAACCGCAGGGGCAGAGATACCAACCCTGGCGCGCCGCACCGTCGAAACCTTTATTTCTACCGGCGCGACAACAGAACCGCCCGATCAGTCGTCGGGCCTGCTTGCCACACGGGCCGGTTGTTTTGTTTCGATCAAAACCCGGGACGGTGAATTGCGCGGATGCATCGGCACAATCGAGCCGGTGAAAGAGACTCTGGCGGAAGAAATCATCGCTAACGCTGTGAATGCTGCGACCCGCGACCCGCGGTTTCCGCCGGTAAGAAAAGACGAACTGCCCGCTTTGAGATATTCAGTCGACGTACTGTCGGCGCCTGAGCCCACCACGCTTGGCGATCTCGACCCAAAGATCTATGGAGTGATTGTGGAAGATGAAAGCGGCTCGCGCCGAGGTCTCCTGCTTCCCAACCTTTCAGGGATCGACAACGCCGCGCAACAGGTAGACATTGCTTCACGCAAAGCCGGGATCAAACCTGGCGCCAAGGTCACGCTCTTTCGCTTTCGGTCGGATAGATACTCGGAGTCAGAACCGGGAGCGGTAGCGACCGTGTGAGGGTCGAGACCCGGTCGCTCTGACTTCATCTTTACTGCACCGTAAACTTCACATCACTGCTGCTCTGCGCCAGCTTGCGGTCATCTTTGTTGAAGGCCGTCACCTGAAATCGATAGGTGCCCTTCGGCATGGGTTTGCTGACTTCAAAGGAAGTTCCTTCCACGCGCTCGTTGACGTAAGGCGAAGTTGTGGCCACATCATCAGAATACGTGCTGAATTTGTAGTAACTCGCGTCCGGGTATTCATCCCACTTCAGGGTCAGGCCTTCAGCACTCACCTTTGATCCCGCTTTGGGATTCACGGTTTTCAGATCGCTCTTGAAAAGATGAATCGGTGTGACAAAGAAAGTCTTGTCCGCCGTCACGTCATATTTTGCT
Organism: Pyrinomonadaceae bacterium; assembly: GCA_035274925.1. Lineage (GTDB taxonomy): Bacteria > Acidobacteriota > Blastocatellia > Pyrinomonadales > Pyrinomonadaceae > UBA11740. The sequence continues at coordinate 2,983 of DATENS010000379.1, forward strand.
GAGCTGATTCCGGCCAGCCCAGTGGTGGCGAATACGTATTCGTCAGATTCAAACACGCGCGCGGTCAGAGCTTCGTAGGTTTTCGGCGGCACATTGGTAATCACAAACTCGCCGTCCTTGTCCGTACGCGCCGTGTAAGTCTGGCCGCCGCAGCCGCTCACATACCGGCTGAATTTCTCACAGAGCTTGACCTCGATGTTCTCAGCCGGCTTGCTGTTGAACATCACCTTGCCCTGCACATTCCCTGTGCCCGCCGCCGGCTTCACTTTTTCCACGCCGGTTTCTTCCTGCCGCGCGGCATCGTTGGTCGCCGTTCTCGTACCAGTCTTGCAGCCTGCGAACATGACGGTGGCGATCACGCTCAGCGCCACGATTAGGACCAGCATTGTCGGGCGGTGAATCAGGGGTTGTGGTTTTTCTCTCATCAAGGTCAAACCTTTCAGCTTTGGATTAAAGACCGGAAAAAGGGGGGAGATGCTATCAGAACCTGCGGGCTCTTCCCTACCGGACGCGCAATGCGGCAAGGTTTTGCGGTTTTTCTTGGCGTCTTTGCGACTTGGTGAGCTAATCGCGTTCGTCAAGAAGCGTTTCACGCAAAGGCGCAAAGACGCCAAGCACCGCAAAGACGAAACTGAATGCTACGCAGTAGCTCCGCCCCTCCAAAAATTGCCGCGGTCGGCGTAGAATAACCGGCACCAAAACATGGCTGACCATAAACCATCGGAAATGCTGACCGAAGAGATGCATGTGTCTTCCGCCAGGACTCAGCAACTGCCTCGCCTCACTGAACCTTGTGAAGACTTTCAGGAGGGCCAAAGCCGCATTCTGCAGATGATCGCGGCCAACAAACCGCTCAGTGAAACTCTCAGCAGCCTGGTCAAACTGATCGAGGCGCAGTCTCCCGGCATGCTCTGCTCAGTGCTGCTGCTCAGTGATGACGGCAACCATGTCCTCCACGGAGCTGCGCCCAGCCTTTCCGATGATTATGTGAAAGCGATTGACGGCGCTCCGATTGGGCCAAAGGAGGGTTCCTGTGGGACGGCCATGTACCGGGGCGAGCCCGTGATTGTAGTCGACATCCTGACGGACCCCTTGTGGGAGAATTACCGCGACTTAGCCGCGGCCGCCGCGTTGCGCGCGTGCTGGTCGACCCCGATTCTGTCCAGCCGGGGTAAGGTACTCGGTTCATTTGCCATGTACTATCGCTCGCCACGAAAGCCCAGCGGCGACGAATCGCGTCTCACGGAAGTGGCCACACGCATCGCTGGTCTGGCCATTGAACGTCAGGCGGCGCGCGAGGCCCTGGCGCGAACACAGAGTGAGCTGGCTGAAGCGGAAACAATGAGCGAGGCCGCGGCTTCCGTGCTCGATCAAATCGAGCAGCCGCTCACCGCAATCATCAACAACGCCGAAAATTGTTTGCAGATGCTGAGTGAAGGCCCGGGCAAGACTGCGTTACGAGATGGGCTGCAAAGCATCGCCGGCGATGGCCGCCGAGCCCTGGAAGCGATCGGCCGCATTCGCAGTCAGAATCCCGAGCGATAGTGATAAGCCTAGTTTCGTCCGCGTAGCGGACGTTTGAGATTAGCCCAGCGCTTCAGCGCTGGCTAACACGTCAATCTGTTATTCAAAGCCCGCTTTAGCGGGCGAGAGAAACCAAGAGAGAGGGGCAAGCCCGTGCTTGCCCCTCATCGGTTATTGCCCCTGAAGATCACCCACCCGCTTACGCAGATGGTAACGACCTACGGTTTCTTCCCTTTACCTTTTCCGCCGCCACCGCCCTTTGACTGTCCGGGCGGTTGTTGGCCTCCGTGCTTCGAAGCGGCCGGCGCTTCCTGCCGTTGATGTTTTATCTGCGGCGAGACAGATTCGCGCCGGGGAGCTGCTTGTATTTGTGGCTGAGCCTGGTGAACTTTAGGCCTGGCCGGATTTCCTATTCGCTCTCCCTTTGCCGGCTCAACTCGTCGTTGCTGAACAGGCGGCAGCGCACGCTGCTCTTTCCGCTGTACCCGCTCAAGCTCGCGCACTTGCTTACGTGCGTCCTTATCGCCGCGAGCTGCTTGGTTGGACAACGCCTCGATCTGTTGTCGCCGTACGGCATCTGTTTGCGCCGCATCGATGTGACGATCGTCTCGCACCTTTTGGTTCTTGAGTTTGTTCCCCACCGCCTCAGTGCGCATGACCTTAGCCAGGTTCTTGCGGAACGGCGGAGCAAACGATGCGTCGCTCACCACGATCGGAGTGTCGTGCAGTTTCTTTGCGATGCCCGGCGGCACATCAATCTTGCCTCGGCCCCAGGCGGATCGCAGCGCTGCATTTCGCAAAGGCGTGAATAGCAGCGGCTCAAGCGTAGGCCGCACCTGCGCGATCGACTGCGGATCCATTCTCATGAGCATGCGGGAATCTATCGGTCGGCCCAATGCGTCGATCGGCACGACCGTGACGGCATTCGCCACGGCAAGATTAGCCAGTCGCAGAGCGTTTACATCGCCTTGTGACAGATAGTGCGGCTGCCAGTTCTCGTCGTAGTAACGCATCGAATAAGGATCGGCCGGGCCGAGCGGGACCCAACCAATCGTGTTGTCGTTGAAAGGAAGGAACGCGACCAGCGCCGGCGAGTATCGCGGCGTGGTGTTAACTCCATCGGGAATCCACATCCACTGATTGTTTACCGAAGCCCAGCGCCCGTAGTGATACGGCGCATAACCCCAAGGCTCAGTCGACACCCAGGTCATTCCATAGGGATAGTCGTTGACCCAATAGCCCTGCTGGTACGGCGCCCAAGCCGTATCCACGCGCGGCTGCCAGACACTGCCGTACTGGTCCACCTGAACCCAATCGCCGTAGTAATCCAGATCGCTGACACCCGGAATCGCGTAGCTCACGTACTGGTAACTGGCGTTGCGACGGTAAGGATCGTAGTAATACGGATCGTTCAGATAAGCGTCATACGTGGCATAGCGCCCGTCGTAATTATTGGGATACTGGTAGCCATAATAATCGTCAACCAGGTAGCCCGCATCACGATTGTTAAGTTTGGAGAGGACTACCTCAGCCGCAGTCATTCCCAGCATCGTGAGCATTTCGCCTTTGCTGATTCGTCCGTTGCTGCCGAGACCGGCAACCTGGGCCAGTCCGCTCAGCACTGACACGACCGTGTTTCCGTTATTAATGCCTACCTGGTAAAGACCGGGCTCGTAAAAATCGACCGCGCCGTAGGGCGTGCCTACTTCATACAAGCCGCCGGAAGGCAGATAACCAACATCGAAAATCGCCGTGCCTTCGCGCAAAGCGAGTTGCGTGCGGTCATCACTCAACACCACCGCGTCCAGCGACGTATTCGGATCCAGCGCGATAAAGTTGCGGCCGCTCAACGCGAGCGACGCGCGTGAATTATCTCTGGTGTAAATTCGATCGCCGACGGAAAAAGATTGATTCGGTGCTGCGGCGACCCAATTCTGCGAAGTCTCATCGACTAAACTGTCATTGAGTGCGACCTCGCCATCGATTCTTTGAATCCGTGCCGCGTTAGGCAGTGCTTCCGCCTGGGCACTGGTTTGATTTCTCTGATAAAGCCATACGCCGGCGCCTGCGACCACGGCAACCACTGCCGCCAGTGCGCCTGCTTGCCAGAGTTTAATATTCTTCATGAAAGTACTTCCTCCTGTATCCCAAAGAATTCCTTCGGGAACTATTCCTTTTTTCTAAGTCACTGGAGAGTGTTTACAGAGAGGAATCTGCAACCTTCATGCCTTTTAGGAGCTGATTAGTAGCTGAAATCTTCGGTCTCCTGCCCGATAGCGCGTCAATGCCCGTTGCGCTGGGCTATCGAGCTGAATGCGATTCCGCTTGACGGAAACAGCACACATTAGTTAGCGGATTACAACTAGATCGCTAGATCGAATTTCCAACATTAAGCAGGAAAACGACGCAAATGCGGACAAAATGTCTGGTTTGGGGCGAGAAGAACGAGCCGCGCCCGGGGAAGACTGCCGTTTCCCTCAGGCAACTTAATTCCTTAAACTCGCGTCTGGAACTCTTCATATTGAGGTTAATTAAAATGCGCAACACAATCTTCAAGCAACCCTTTTTACTAACCATCGTAACTGTGCTTTTGCAGCTCACATCCGCAGTGGCGTTCGCCCAACTGGGTGGCCTGGGCGGGCTCGGTGACAAGCTGAAAAAGAAAACTCCGAACCTGCTCGGCGACAGAGCGCCGATCACCACCAGCTTGTCCGACGCGAAGTGGGGTGATGGTTCCAAGGACGGCTTTACGCCGCGCGAACCGGAACGCTCGCTGATGACGCTTCAGCGGACGCCCAACGGCGGATTCGTTTTGCAACCCGGCTATTACATGTTTCAGGACCAGAGCTATTGCCTGAAAGCCGGCACGCATGGACCAGGTGGCGGCGATGGTTACCTGTTCGCACCGCCAAAAGGGCCGGCGGAAGATGCGGTCATGACCATTGTGCGTAATTCGGTTAACCATCCCGAGATTGATCAGCGCCAGATTCAGCAGTTGCTTTGGGCGATCATTGCGCGTGCGAAATTTGAAGACTTGCAATCGGAACTGAAGTCGGTCGCCTCACGGCTGCTCACGCCGCGACAACTTGCCTCACTCAACCGCAGCGCGCTTGATGCCTTAAGTGGTAATGCATTAACAGACGCACTCGGTGGTGTGCCTGAACCGTTGAGACAAATAGCGCAGGCTGAAGCGCAGTTGCGCCAGATGCTGACAACGCCCGGCGCCAGCTTTGCCGAGATGGAGCGCGTGGCGGTGTTGAGTGGAAATGCGCCACTGGGTCCCGGCAGCCAGGACGTGCCGAGTGGCCGGTGGTCGCTTCATCCTGATGGTTATTACGTGCGCTATCTGCCCAGCGGATACAGCTCGACGCGGGTGGAAATCTGGGTACCTCAGGGAAGTCCGGCGGTCGGCAAAGAGTACGATCCGGCCACGCACATTGCGGTGCCCGGCAACACTGCGCGGCAAAGATTAATTCAGTCGGGACGGCCGCAGCAGGGCCATTGAGATTCCATTCAACTTCTTTACGGAACCCGGAGCGGTAGCGACGGGATGCCGCCACTCAAGTTAATCAGAAACTTGAGGAGGCCAGGACCCTCCGTGGCTGCAAGTTGCTTTTAGCATCCCCTCGCTATCGCTTGGGGTTCTGTACACGTCACTAACCCTCCGGGCTCTGCGCTCTTGCGGTATATTCGGTCCATGCCTTCTTTTCCCGAATGGATCCAACCGATGGCGGCGACCCTGACTCAGGAGCGCTTCGCCGGACCTGAATGGATCTTTGAAAGAAAATTTGATGGCATCCGTTTGCTCGCATACAAAAAGGGGCCGCGCGTGGAACTGTTTTCCCGCAATCGCTTGCCCCAAAATATCCCTGGACTCGAGCGCGCGATCGCAAAGCTTCCGCATCGCGATTTAATTCTTGACGGTGAGATCGACTGGCACGGTCCCACTGCGTACCATGTCTTTGACATCATGTGGCTCGACGGCAGCGACGTGACCAAGCTGCCGCTCGAGGAACGCCGTGCCTTACTCAAGAGCCTGCCACTAACAAAACCATTGCATCGCGTCCCGGCGCTCAATGACGAAAAACCCTGGGAGCTTGCGCAGCAGAAGGGTTGGGGAAGGCGTCATCGCGAAACGACGCGGTTCGATTTATGAATCGCGCCGTTCGCCTCACTGGCTCAAGATGAAATGTGAGCTGGCGCAGGAATTTGTGGTCGGCGGTTTCACTGATCCCCAGGGCAAGCGCGTCGGGCTGGGTGCGTTGCTGGTTGGTTATTACGAGCGCGAAGATTTAGTATTTGCCGGCAAGATCGGTACCGGCTTTGATACGAAACTGTTACTCGAGTTGCGCGCCCAACTGGATAAGATAGAGTCACCAAAAACTCCTTTCACCAAAGCAGTAGGTCTGCCGCGGTTACGCGCGCACTGGGTGAAGCCGAAGATTGTTGTGCAGGTGGGTTTTATTCAATGGACCAAATACAACAAGTTGCGCCATCCGAGGCTGCTTGGCGTGCGTCATGACAAAGCCGCGCGCGAAGTGGTACGGGAAGGCTAATAGAGTTGGCGAAGCCAACGAAATACCAGTAGCCCACAGCGCCAGCTGTGGGTACCGGAGCACCCCAACATAATCAGAGCCCCGGAGGGGCGACATACGCAGGGACGTCGGCTTCGCCGACTCGGTACTGCTCAAGCCGGCATTTGGATCGGACCGCTACCCCTCACTTCGCCCGCTTCGCCTTCCAATTAACGCCACTCCCTTTAATCTCAATCCCATCACTAACAAACTTAATCTGCGCATCGAAGTTCTTCAAAAAGAATTTTCCTTCTGCTTCGGCAAACATCTCTGAGATCGAGCCCCTGGGAATATCAATGAACAGCCGATCGCCTTCCCGCGTGACTACAAAGGTCCGTTGCTCGTTCAATTGATATCTTCCGACATATGCGGCGAATGCCTTTGGATCGACTTTGACCACCTTGCGCACGTTCTCGCGCCGATACTTAAGCCATTTCTTCACCGCGTCACCCGAGGTGCGATCGCATCCTTGATCGTTGCCCGTGTCCGCTAACACAAACGTTCGCAGGAATGTGCAGGCAAACACGTTCGTTTCAATGCCGCCGTTTCGATAAAACGGATCACTGAGCGCCTCGCTGTTGGCGAGCAGGATCATTGACAGATTTTTCTCGGGCACTTTCAGGTACGTCGCCGAGAATCCCGTGCCCCAGTGACCGTAGTGCCAGATCAATCTGGTGCCGCTGTAGTTTTGCGAAAACCACCCCAGGGCATGCGGCAGCGGCTTGCCCGCATTCGAAACAAACGGCGTCCAGGCGATTGCCTGCGTTTCGGCTTTGATAAAGACGTGTTGGTCTATCGCCGCATCGAACTTCGCCAGATCGAGCACCGTCGACAACAACCCGGCTGCCGCGCCCACGCCTTTCGGCGGATAGTTCGCGCGTATGATCTCCTCGCCGTAGAGCGTGTAAGGTAACGCGAACTTTGTTAGATTCGATCGGTAGCGTTCGAGATTGTCTTTGCCCAACAGCTCAGCCCATTTCGCGTCGTTGACCACATCATGACTGGGAACACTGCCTGACATTCCGAGCGGATCAAAAAACGTCCTGGCGACCATTTCGCGAAAAGACTTGCCGTACTTTTTCTCGATGACCGCTGTGAGATAGTCATAGCGGTTGCCGCTGTATTGATAACGATCGCCTGGAGTTCCTTCGGAAGTGTGACTCAACAGATGCTTGATCTTTACTGAGCCGTCCTTAAAGTCGCTCGAGTAATGCGACATTGGCTCGTTGAGATCGAGCTTTCCCTGTTCGACCAGTTGCATGATGAGCGTCGCGGCAAAAGTCTTGGTGAGCGACGCGATGTGATAGAGCGTGTCCGGCGCCGCCGCGATTTGCTTCTCCTGATCCGCAAAGCCAAATCCTTTCGCCCACAGCACCTTCTGATCTTTCACGATCACCGCCGACATCCCGGGAATCCTGAGCTGCTTGCGCAACTCCTCGACCTGACTTTCAAATTGCGCTACTCGCTGTTCGGTCGTTTGTGAGTTTGCCGCCCCGCCTTGTTCGTCGTGACGAGTCAGGCGACATGCAATTGTTGGTTGAGCTATGGGGACTGCCAGCAACAGCAGGCTACTGACGGTGCGAACTGTCTTCAGCATTGTGCAGAGTTGTTTGAGGCTCATTGGTCTTTTGACTTCGACTCAAGAGAATACCATTGCCGTTGTAGGGTCGCGGCTATGCCGCAGCACATGGCGGTACCATTCTCGCCAGTTGGCGAAGCCAACGAGATACCAGTAGCCCACAGCGCCAGCTGTGGGGTAAGCAAGCGACCATCATGATCAGAGCCCCGTAGGGGCGACATAAAGTCAGAACCACCCGCGAGAGCGGATGGGCGTTTTCCCTCTTCCTCTGGGAGAGGGTTGGGGTGTGGGCCTACGCCGATCACCCCTCCAAAAATCACCAGCCCGCTTTAGCGGGCGATAGATGCCTATCTCTTCTTCGACGATTTCTTCTTACCGGATTTTTTCTTCGAAGCCTTCTTCTTTGGCACTTTGCCTCCTGCCTTCCGGGCCTGTGACAATCCAATCGCGATCGCCTGCTTCTTGCTCTTCACTTTCTTGCCAGAGCCACTCTTGAGCGTCCCTTTCTTCCGTTCATGCATCGCCTTTTCGACTTTCTCCTGCGCCTTCTTGCCATACTTGGCCATCGCTTTGTCTCCTTCCGTATTTCAGTGGCACAGACTTCAGTCTGTGATGAGTACTCTTTTGCTACACCAATAACGCGATAAATCTCGTTCGCGCTTAAGATCGATGCTGCGTGAATATTGCGAGCAAGGAGGATGCCAACGGACTCTCTCACACTTGTAAATTCCCTGCATCCCCGCTACAACCACTCGCATGAAATTCTTCCTTATTACCGCCGCACTGCTTTTCACTTCCTTTGCCGCATCTGGTCAACAACAAGCCGATTCGACCTTCGACGCCAGCGTCAAAAATCCGGCTTACACGACAACGCATCCTAAGGTCGTAATCGACGAATCGCACTTTAACTATCACACCGCCTCAGGCCGCTACAAACCGTTCGCGGTTTTGATCACGAACGACGGATACACCGTGTCTCCAGGCAAAGAATTGTTCACCGCCCAATCGCTCGCCGGAGTCGATGTGATGGTAATTGCGAATGCCAATACTCACCAATCGGTGACATTCACGGTGTGCGCACAGGAGATGATCTATTCCTGCACTTCTTCCGACACGTTGCTATTCGTCGGCCAGAGCTTTATGTAGTTGAGAATGTTCCGGGTATGAAGAAGTTTCCGGTAGTGATGGAAGCGATGACCAAGCTTCCTGACTACTACGTGCACGTCGCTTGTCCGGTGAAGTCTTCAATCTGGCTTCCCCAAAAGAGAGACCGGTTGATCATAATCGGCAGTCGACGAGCGTTTCTCTGGCGCGAACCGGCCGCTCAACGGGCAATCACGCTGGCGGAAATACTAGAGCCTCATCCGGTGCCACACATCCCTGACTATGTACGTCGGCGCCTCGCCGGGGCCTATCGCGACCGTCCAATTGTCAGCGATCCCGCGCGCGGCGATATCGCGCCCACGTGTGTAGCGCATTACGCAAAAGACCTCAGCACGAGATTGGTGGCGGATAAACGATTTCCACATGGCGCGCGACCATACACAGTTCGTGAATATGCGCGGCTACAAGGTGTGCCTGACACGTTCCAATTCTCAGGCAGTGACAATGATGCGTATCGAATGATTGGCAATGGCGTCTCTGTGCCTGTTGGAGAATGGATCGGTTCCGAGATAGTGCGGTATTTCCAATAGCCTTACGTGGAGAACCAACCCACCCGCTAACGCAGGTGGTACTGACCTCATCACGCCGCTCGAGTTATCAAGTCTGTCGCCCGCTAAAGCGGGCGTTGGATTTTTTGGGGAACGTGATCCCAGGGTAGCGCTGCGCGCAACCCTGGGCTGTATTGCGAAACGCCTTCGGCGTAAGGGACTAAGAAAGTTAGCAACGCGTAAGCTCTCACCCCGACCCTCGCCCAGAGGGAGAGGGAGTAACCCACCCACTGACGCAGGTGGTACTGACCTCATCACGAGCAGGACGCTTCACTTCTCTCGATACAACTCCGGAAGTTGTTTGCGCAGGGCTTCGAGCTTAGGGAGATCGTTGTAGACGATGTAGGGTTCGTTCGGGTGATTGGCCAGGTAGTCCTGATGATAACCTTCAGCCGCGTGAAACTCTTTTAGGGGAGCCACCTGGGTCACGATTTTGTGCGGGAAGACTTTGGCCTGGTCCAGTTGGCTTATGTAGCTTTCGGCGATGCGTCTCTGCTCGTCGTTCGCGTAGAAGATCGCCGAGCGGTACTGCGTGCCGGTGTCCGGACCCTGCCGATTCAGTTCCGTAGGGTCGTGCGCGACCGCAAAGAAAACTTTGAGCAACTGGCCGTAGGTGATCTGCGATGGATCGTAAGTGATGTGCACCGATTCAGCATGGCCGGTGCGGCCTGAGCTCACCGTCCCGTACTGCGCGGTCTCAGCTGAGCCGCCGGCATAACCCGACTCGACGCGAGTCACTCCTTTGACATGTTCGTAGACGGCTTCAATGCCCCAGAAACAGCCGCCGGCCAACACCGCGGTTTGCTCGCCTTTGACCTTCGCCAGCGGCGCGTCAATGGTGGGATTGGGAATGGGGCCGGATTTGTTGGCCGAAACATTGGCTACGTTGCATGCACTCATGGTTGTGATCAATGACGCTAAAACAATAAGTAAGAATGTATTCATGCCGGATATACGCGAGTTTGATATTAAGCGGATTGGGTGGCTGAGCCAAGTGAGGGGAACTTCTCAAAAGCCAATGACCAGTTGGCGAAGCCAACGAAATACCCGTAGCCCACAGCGCAAGCTGTTGGGTCGGCGTGCAACAAGAAATCGGGAGCCCCGGAGGGGCGACATAAACATATTGGTCAGGAGAATTATGTCGCTCGCTTCGCGAGCTTGGTTCGCTTACTTGCTCGGCCACCCACAGCTGGCGCTGTGGGCTACTGATATGGCCGTCGGCTGCGCCGACTGAAACTCGCCTCACTGCTCCAAACCCAGCACAAACTTTTCCCAGTTCTTCTTGAACACTCTCATGTCCGGATTACCCAAAGCCCTACGAAGCGTTTTGTAGCCGGTAGGATCAGTGCGTTGATGAGCGTAGAAGTCGCGGTAGAACCTGGTGAGCAGGCCTCTCTGCTGAAGGTAGTAAAGCAGGTAGCGTGATTGCGCATAGTTGTTGCCGCGATCGTGGTTATAAAAATTTGGAGCATCGAGCGCGGTGAGGCTGCGGAATGATGGCACGGTACCGGCTTTGATCGCGTGCTGCAGCCCGGACAAGCGCCAGTTGGTGAAGCCGTGAATGCGGCCGTCGACTTCGCCGCTTTGCTCGTACAGCGAGCCGAGGCCTTCATTCAGCCACGGTGGACAATTGGGAAAGTTCGCTTCAATGAATGGGTGCACGATCTCATGAACGAGCGTGCCGCCCCCGGTCGAGATATTCATCACCAGGGCTTTGTGCACCTTCGAGTAGTAGCCGTAGGGCGTGTCCGGTTTGTACCCGAACAGCAGTTGCGCGTTGCGCTCGTACGAATCGGCGTCTTTGAAGAGCCAGATGTCCAGAATGTCTTTCGGATCTTTGGAAAAATATTCCGCCTTCAGTTTGTTAACGGCCCATTTAACGGTGCGCTCGGAGTGCGCCTGGACGTCGGCGGCCGGCTCATCGCCGATGATTACGAACGGCGGTTGAATGATGATCGTGAAATCGGCGGACGGAAGTTTCTTTTTAAGCTGCTCGACGTGGGCGGCGTAGTCGGCCTCGGTGAAGCGGGGAGAGGCAGTAGCGGTTAGCGCAAAGGCGATGAGAGCCAGGAAGGCGAGATGGAGTTTGCGGACCATGGTTGCGGGATTAGACGCGCGGGTTGAGCGAAATGTTTCCCGGGCATAGTCCGCGGATTACACAGATTAGAGCGCGAACGAGTCCAATCGGCGAAGCCGACGACCATATCAGTAGCCCACAGCGCCAGCTGTGGGTTAGCCAAGCCAAATCAGAATCCATCTCGCGAAGCGAGCGACATAATTGCAGCGGTATATGCCGCCCCTCCGGGGCTCTTCGTTCTCAAAACTTGATCTTTACCCACAGCTGGCGCTGTGGGCTACTGGTATTTCGTTGGCTTCGCCAACTAACTCTCTCTGCGTAAGCTGCGGATGAAACTACTTCTTCACCTTCATGTTCTTCTGCGCTGATTCAAGCAGGCCGGCGGCGATTTCGTTCCAACGCGCGCGCGCGGAACCGCCTTCGGCGAGATCAGCCGCCGTCAATCCGGTGTCCGTCAGGTCTTCCACATAAATGATCATCAGCTCGTTGCGCTTCGCTTCATCGACGAGATGAACCAATCGCTGCCAGAGGAATTCCGTCCCCATCATCTTGAAGCCCTTGGCCGCTAAAAACGCGCGCGCGCGTGCGCCGTCGGAATCCGGCCGGCCCAGATTCCCTTTGAGACTGCGCGCAGCGGTATCAGCAAAGAAGTCGAGGCCGCCGATATTCACAACCTTCGGCGACTTGTAGTTGTAGCTGTGTGTGTTGGTCGGCAGATAACCTTCGAACTGGATCCAGTAGAAGCGCTTAATGCGATTCTCTTTGTCGGCATCGACGAAGAAGTGCTGCTCGGCATTGGCCACGTCGTACAGCACAAAACTCTGGGCGCCGATGTATTTGAAGGCTTTATCAAACTCGAGCTTTACCGCCGGAGTATCTTTCGATGTCAGCGTCTGGCCAGAGACGGTGCGTGTGATTGGTGGGTTTGATTGCGCGACGGCGGTTACCGCCAAGGCGAAAACTGGTAAGGCAAGCAGGAATCGTTTCATTTGTTTGAATTCCAATCGTGGATTGAATCAAGCTTTGGGTAATGAACGATGGAGAGCCGGCCGTAGTTCCAAAGAGAGATCCCTGGACCTCAGTCCAAAGGTGAATCTGTGGAATCCGCGGGAAAAATCAGATGTCCAGGTTGCGGACATCCAGGGCGTTATCTTCGATGAACTTGCGGCGCGGCTCGACCTGGTCGCCCATCAACACGGTGAAGATTTCGTCTGTCTCAACCGCGTCATCGATGCGAACCTGCAGCAGCGTGCGCGTTTCGGGGTTCATGGTGGTGTCCCAAAGCTGCTCGGGATTCATCTCGCCCAGCCCCTTGTACCGCTGAATGGTGAGATCTTTTTTGGCTGCAGTAAGCACGCGTTCGAGTAAAGCTTCGCGGGTGGCGATCTCTTCGCTGGCGCCATTCTCGCCGGCGACGAACGGCGGCGCGAGGCGATCTTCGAGTTTCATGAACAGCTCAACTGCCTTTTGAAATTCGACATAACTGGCAAAGTTGTAATCGAGGGTGGCCGCGTTGCCGGAATTTGTGACCGTGTGGATCTCCCAAAGTCCGTGCTCTTCGTCTTCAGCCAACTCAGTTTTGAAGCCCGCCTTGTCGAGCACCCCTTCGACGCGCGCGATCAAGTTTTCGTCCTGGAACGCGCGCTTCATGGTCATGCCCTCTTCGCGAAGCACGCCTTTCTTTCCGCCGAAAGCAACCAGCAAAGTTTCGAGCAGGTGTGAATCTCCGCGGAGGCGGCGGGTCGCTTTTTCGCAATAGCGTTTGAAGTCGACCATGCGCTCGAGGTTGCGCGCGAGCTGCGCGCCTTCGGTGACGGTCTTGCCTTTATCCGACGTGACCTTCATAGCGCTCGTCGCCTGGCGCATGAGATAGCTCACCATGGACGATTCGTCCTTGATGTACTCTTCCTTTTTTCCTCTTTTCACTTTGAAGAGGGGCGGCTGCGCGATGTAGACGTAGCCCTGCTCGACTAGTTGCGGCATCTGCCGGAAAAAGAAAGTCAGCAGCAGCGTGCGGATGTGTGAACCGTCGACGTCCGCGTCGGTCATCAGGATGATGCGATGGTAGCGAAGCTTTGCGATGTCGAAATCTTCCTTGCCGATGCCGGTGCCGAGCGCGGTGATCAGCGATTTGATTTCATTGTGCGCCAGCATCTTGTCGAAGCGCGCTTTTTCCACGTTGAGGATCTTTCCCTTGAGCGGAAGAATCGCCTGGTTACGACGATCGCGGCCTTGCTTGGCTGAGCCGCCGGCCGAGTCACCCTCAACGATGTAGATTTCCGAAAGCGCCGGATCGCGTTCCTGACAATCGGCGAGTTTGCCCGGCAACATTGTCGAGCCCATGGCGCCTTTGCGCACGATTTCGCGGGCTTTTCGCGCCGCATCACGGGCGCGCGCCGCATCGAGCGACTTGCCGACGATGCGTCGCGCGACGGTCGGATTCTGCTCGAGAAACTCGGTGAGCCGGTCATTGAGGAACGATTCGACCGCGCCTTTGACGTCCGAGTTGAGCTTTCCTTTCGTCTGACCTTCGAATTGCGGCTGCGGAAGTTTGACTGAGATTACCGCCACCAAACCTTCACGCACGTCGTCACCGGTCAGCGAGCCTTTGAAATTTTTGGCGAGCCCGGAAGTCTGCGCATAAGCATTGATCGTGCGAGTGAAGGCGGAGCGAAATCCGGAGAGGTGCGTACCACCATCGACCGTGTTGATATTGTTCGCAAACGAGTAGACCTTTTCGTCGTACGCGTCGTTGTACTGAATGGCCACTTCGATCGAAAGCGCATCGCTGACCTTCTCAAAGTAGATCGGTTTGTCGTGCAGCACGGTTTTGTTCTTGTTGAGGTGCTTCACGAATTCGGCGATGCCGCCGCGATAGTAGAACTCGTGCGACTTTTCATGCTCGTCGCGCTCGTCCTTGATCGAGATGCGAATGCCCTTGTTAAGAAAGGCTTTTTCTCTCAGCCGCTCAGACAGCTTATCGAAGCTGAACTCAACCGTGTCGAAGATTTGCGAATCAGGCTTGAAGGTGATCTTGGTGCCGCGTTTGCGGGTCTTACCCGTTTGCTTGAGCGGGCCGGCGGGAATTCCGCGTTCGTATTCTTGTTCGTAAGTAAGACCGTCACGCCAGATTTCCAGGTGCAGCTCTTCGGCCAAAAAATTCACGCAGGAAACTCCGACGCCATGTAGTCCGCCAGATACTTTGTAGGCGTTCGAATCAAACTTTCCGCCGGCGTGCAGCTTGGTCATCACGACCTCAGCCGCCGAGCGCCGCTCTTTTTTCATCATGTCGACGGGAATGCCGCGGCCGTTATCGACGACAGTAATCGAATTATCAAGATGTATCGTTACATCAACTGTGTCGCAGTACCCGGCCAACGCTTCATCGATCGAATTGTCGACCACTTCGTAGACCAGATGATGAAGACCGAGCTCGCCCGTCGATCCGATGTACATCGCGGGACGCTTGCGTACCGCATCGCGTCCCTCCAGCACGGCGATCGAAGACGAGTCGTAGGTGTCTTTCTTGCTTTTCAAAGTCGGTGATGTACTAGCCAAATCAGTTTCGTTCCTTCTCAAATTTCCAGTAACGCTCCGGCCGCCATTGCCCCGGAGATTCCCGTCTCCGCGGCCGCGATCCCGTCGCGCACTTCGTAAAACTTAGCTCGACTCTCAAACCGCTCAAAGTGATTCCGCTTCGAAGTCGTGATGAATGTTTGAGTGCGTCCGTCGAGGTATTCCAGCAGGCGGTTAATGCGGGTGCCGTCGAGTTCTGCGTCCACGTCATCAATGAGGAAAATCGGGTAATTCTGATGCCTTGCATAGTACACGGAAATCGCTGCTAAATCAAGTGTTATCAATGCGCTACGCTGTTGCCCCGAGCTGCCAAAACTGCGAATGTCGCGGCCTCCGAAAAGCACCATCAAATCATCCCGGTGAGGTCCGATCAGGCACGCGCCGGCAAAAACTTCCGCCTGCATCCTGGTCCGCAAACGCTCGGCAATAAGTTCGGCGTAGGACGCGAGATCTCCTTTGCCTTCCAGCGAGGAAACGTAACGGATCGAGATGTCGTCGCTGAACAAATTGTGGTCGAGCGCCTCGTTCAAAAGATCCACGTAACGAGTGCGCGCGCGATGAATCTGGGTCGCGAGCTGAATGAGCTGTTTGTTCCAGGGCTCGACCATTTGATTTAGCTCATCCGGATTTGTGCGGGCTTCGGCGGCCTGCTGTAACAATCGTTTCTTCTGTTTGATTACCTTCTGATAGTCAGCCACCGTTTGCGCGAAAGGGGGATGCAGCGAAACAGCGCCGCGATCAAGAAAGTTGCGGCGCGCCTCCGGACCGCCGCGAATGACTTCCAACTCGTCCGCGGTAAAGCAAACCGCATAGAGATGAGCCGCGTAACGCGAGATTGGTTCGCGCTTATCGTTAATCAGCGTCTGCTTCGTTGTCCCTTGCAGTCTGATTTCGAGCAGGCGCTCGAGATTTGCACCGTTGACTGTCCCTCTGACGGCGCCGGCGTGTTCCCCAAATTTCAAACTCTCTCTTAGATGGTGAGTGCGAAACGACTTCGCATGCGCGAGCAGATAGATCGCTTCCAGCCAGTTGGTTTTGCCTTGCGCGTTATTGCCGTGAAGGATATTGAGACCCTTGCCCCAGGTGATTTGACCGGACAAATTCCTGAAGTTATTTGCCTCGATCGACCCCAGAAACATGCGGGAATTGTAACACGCGTGATGTGTTTCAGGATGGCCCAAAAATGGAAAAAGAGCTCCGATAATCGGCGCTCTTTCTCAAACCAAATCCACAGCCCGTACAGCTCGTTCGGCTTCACAGCCGCATCGGCATGATCACGTATCGGTAGTCATACTTCTCTTCTTCGGTTACCGGCCGCAGTTGGGCCTGTGAATTTCCGTCTTTGAACTCGAAGTTCACCTTCTCTGATCCGACTACGTTGAGGAAGTCCTGAAGGTACTGAGCATTGAACCCAATCTCAGTTTCTTCGCCTGAAAAGTCTGTGCCCACGGTTTCTCGCGCTTCACCTTCCTCCGCGTTCTGCGAACTGATGAGCAACTGTTCCTTCGACAGATGCATACGAATCGCGCGCGATCGGTCGTCAGCCATCAACGCCACACGGCGAATAGCCTGATTCAAACTCAACGTGTCGAACACGGCTGAACGATCGTTGTTCTTGGGCATAACCATTTCGTAGTTAGGAAACTGACCTGACAACATTCGCGAAATCAGCAAACGCGAACCAATCTCGAAATAAACATGGTTCTCGTCAGCTCCGAGGTTTATGTCTCCATCAAAATCTGCGGTGAGCTTGGTCAGTTCTGCGAGCGTTTTCCTCGGAATCAGAACATCCAAACCATCTCCGGTCACGCCCGAAACCGATGTCGAGACATATGCCAGACGATGGCCGTCAGTAGTGACCATCTTCACGCCTTTCTTGTCCAACTCGAACTTAGCGCCTGATAGGGTGTAACGGCCTTC
This sequence comes from Pyrinomonadaceae bacterium, assembly GCA_035274925.1. Classification (GTDB taxonomy): domain Bacteria; phylum Acidobacteriota; class Blastocatellia; order Pyrinomonadales; family Pyrinomonadaceae; genus UBA11740. The sequence continues at coordinate 19,945 of DATENS010000379.1, forward strand.
CTCCTGCGTAATCGCAAAGATTGTTCGATCAATCAACAACTTCAACATCGAGGCCGGCAGCTTTAGCGGCGTTGATTTGAAACCTGGTAACTCAGGGAACGTTTCTTTCGAAACGCCTGGCAGACGGAATTTCGAGCGATCACATTCCACCGTGACCCATTCGTTCTCTTCCTTCCGGAAACTCACAGGCGCATCAGGCAACAACCTGGCGATGTCAAAAAGTTTACGCGCCTGTACGCAAATCGCGCCCTGTGTGGATATCTCCTGCGCATCCGCGTCGCACCTGATAGTCACATCCAGATCTGTCCCGCTAATCCGGATTGAATCCTCGCCGGCCGACTCGATCAAAATATTTGCCAACACCGGAATCGTGTTCTTGCGCTCAACGATTCCCTGCACAAAAGCCAGTTCTTTCTGTAAAGCATTTCGCGATATGACGAATTGCATCGGTGACTCCTTGAGTTTGGGACTTACCATTTTTCTTTTCTTATATCACAGTTTCGCGAACGCTTTCCGCAGCTTTACTAATCCGAAAGCAACTTCATGTTTTTGAATTACTTAGTAATAGTAGTAAGCCGCTGTGAATCTGTGAAAACCTCCTTCGTAGCTAATTTAGCCTCTGACTTTTGTTAATTCCAAGCGACGGCGAAGCAATGATCTCGACTGTGAATGCGGATGAGATTTTCTAGTCAGGAATTCACAGCCTCGATCATGCGCGTGATCGTGGTTGCCAATTCATGATTTGATTTCATCTCCTCCTCAATCTTTTCCACAGAGTGAATCACCGTGGTGTGATGTTTGCCGCCGAAATGCCTGGCGATTTCAGGATAACTCTTCTTCGCGAGACGTTTGCACAGGTACATCGCTACCTGTCTCGGCAGAAGAAACTGTCGAACATTCGAGCGCGCTTTCAAGGTGGCTACGTCGATCTTGTAATGTTCAGCGACCAGTTTTTGAATTCGCGCAATTGAGGTAGTTTGATCCGATGGTTGATTCGTAACTCCATGCAGAGAATCCTCGGCCAGGGTCCTGGTAAGAGGTACTCCTCGGAGTGAAGACACTGCCAGCAGGCGAATCAGTGAGCCTTCGAGTTCCCGAATGTTGTGCTTGCTGTGTTTTGCCAGACAAAGGGCCACGTCATCAGGTAATTCAACTGATTGAGACTCTGCCTTGCGCTTGACGATCGCCACCTTGGTCTCCAGATCCGGAGGCTCGATGTCGGCGATCAGTCCCCACTCAAATCGCGAATGCAAACGCTCTTCGATTTCCGGGATGTCGCGTGGCGCGCAATCGGAAGTCAGCACGATCTGCTTCTGCCGGTCATAGAGCGCGTTAAAGGTGTGAAAAAATTCTTCCTGTGTCCGCTCTTTGCCGGCGATGAATTGAACATCATCAATCAAAAGTACGTCGATGCTCCGATATCTTTCGCGGAACGCGTTCGTCTTGTCATAGCCGTACCTGATCGCGCTGATCAACTCGTTCATGAACCGCTCAAGCGAAAGATAAGCAATCTTCAGGTTTGGCTTGGCTGCGGCGATGGCGTGACCGGTCGCCTGAATCAGATGGGTCTTGCCGAGGCCAACCCCACCATAAATGTAAAGCGGGTTGTAAGTTTGGCCGGGCGCATCGGCGACCGCTTTGGCCGCAGCATGCGCGAGCCGATTGCAGGACGCGACGACGAGACTGCTGAAAGTGTATTTGTCGTTCAGGTGCGCCAGGTCTGAAAGAGCGAAATCCGGCGCCGGGTCTTTGCCATCAATCAGGTCTTCGCTGAAGGCCGGGACTTCGGCCGGCGAGCCGGTGAATTCGGTTGGGCCGACGGCCGCGGTCGCCCACTCAACCTTAAGAGAGCCTAAGTTGGATTCAGCCAGCGACTCTTCAAGGGTCCGGGCGTACTTTGCCAAAATCCAATCCTTAACCACCTGGTTAGGAGTGGAGATTCGAAGGACCTGTTCAGTGGGATTCCGAGAAAGGCGCAGCGGACGGAACCACGTTTCGAAAGCCTGACGGCTCAGCCTCCGCTGGACCGCCTGAAAAAAGGTCTGATACTGAGTATCCTGATTTACTGTGTGCATTGGGGGCATAACGCATACTACGAAGTACAACAACAACCTTTGTTGCCTGTTGCGCACGCGGAAGTTTGCGAAGGCTGAACGTAACACAGCCATGAAACGGCAGGCAAGAAAAACAAGGCAGAACTTTACGGTTACGTTGTTCGCAGGGGAGTACCGCGGGATGGACGCTTGCTAGTCGCTTGTATTGTACAAATGCGCACGACGCATACTACAAAGCCGCCGTCGCGGATGCCAGACTTGTGGGTTGGCGATCCGCGGAAACGATCAAGTCGTAAAGGCGGGTAAGGTCCTGGATACTGTAGAACTCGACCTCGATTCGTCCCGGCGTCCCGGAACTGGCGGGGACGATTCGCACTTGAGTCCCGAGATGCCGACGCAACTTCACCTCAGCGGCGCGCACGTTCGGATCTTCAGTGTGATGGGTTGCCGGAGCTTTCTTTTCCGCTCGGGCAGAAAGCTGACGGATGCGACGCTCGGTCTCCCTAACCGACCAGTTGTTCTTGAACACTCGCTGCGCCAACCTGCGCTGCAGATGTGGATCCGTAATTCCAAGGAGAGCTCGCGCATGACCGAACGAGAGCTTCTCCTGCTCAAGCAAAGTTTGAATCTCGGTCGGCAGGCGCAGGATGCGCAGGTAGTTTGTGATGAAGGTCCGGTCCCGGCCGACGCGCTTCGCGACCTCATCCTGGGTCAGGCCGAGGGTCTCGATGAGACGCTTGTAGGCATTTGCTTCTTCAACTGCGTTCAACTCCTGTCGCTGAATGTTCTCGATGAGCGCTAGCTCCAAAAGGTTTTCGTCAGCGATCTCACGCACGATTGCCGGTACGCGCGTAAGGCCGGCCATTTGCGCGGCCCGCCAGCGCCTTTCTCCCGCTACCAACTCAAACAGGCCTCCGCGTCGCCGGACCAGAAGCGGCTGGATGATCCCGCTCGCTCGAATCGATTGCGCGAGCTCCTCGAGCTTCGCCTCGTCGAAGCTGGTGCGAGGTTGCTGTTGGCCGGGGCGGATTAAGTCGGTCTCGATCTCGAGGACTTCTTCGCTATCCTGCGGCGACGAAGCTGTCGAGATCAGTGCGTTCAGTCCTCTGCCCAAAGGCTTCCTGGTCATGTGCTAGAACCTCCTGTGCGAGCTGCAAATAGGCCTCGGCCCCTCTGGAGCGCGGGTCGTATGAAATCACGGGTTTGCCGTGGCTGGGTGCTTCCGCCAGGCGCACGTTGCGCGGGACGACGGTTTCAAAAACAAGATTCCCATAAAAATTGCGCAGGTCGGCGGCAACTGCGGACGACAGGTTAATCCGTTCGTCATACATCGTCAGCAAAAGGCCTTCGATCTTCAAAAGAGGATTGACTGCGCGGCGAATCTTGGTAAGCGTGTTGAAGAGTTCGGTTACGCCTTCCAGCGCGTAGTACTCGCACTGGATGGGCACCAGGAGTGAGTCCGCGGCCGCCAGGGCGTTGACCGTCAGCAAACTCAGCGCCGGCGGACAGTCCAGCAATACGTAATCATAGTCGCTCTGGATTGGTTCGAGCGCCCGCTTCAGAAGGAGCTCGCGGTCCGCCATCTCAATCAGCTCGATTTCGGCCCCGGCGAGGTTACGATCAGACGGAACCAAGTCGAGGTCAAAATCCGTCTTCAGCGTGACGGCACGGATCGGGTCGCCAGCAATAAGTACTTGATAAATATTTCTTGGCAGGGAATTGCGGGGAAACCCAAGTCCGGAAGTGGCATTAGCCTGCGGGTCGATATCAATTAGGAGAACCGTTTTTTGGGATTTGGCCAAGGCAGCAGCGAGGTTAATAGCGGTGGTAGTCTTTCCGACGCCGCCTTTTTGGTTTGCTATGGCTATGGTCTTGGCCATTAATCCGCCGACTGCCGACAAATTGAAGGTGTTACATTAACACACCCTGAGACAAAACAACCATGATTTCGCAGTTTCTGGATTGGATGTTACACGTGTAACAGCATACCTGACGGATCTAATTGTTACACGTGAAACGCAAGAATCGGACTCAGGGTCGCGGTCGAAGTGAACCTTGCCGTTGAATTGCAGTTAGGTGAACGAGCAGAGTTGAAAGCGCAGCGGACGTCAATCCCGGAATCTGTCTCGCCTGTCCAAAATTCTGAGGCCGGACACGCTCCAGTCGCTCCACCATTTCATTGGAGAGGCTGGCGACTGATTTGAATGAAAGGGTCTCGGGAATCGCCATCGAATCATGCTGGTGAAGCCGGCGAGTCGCCTGAGATTGTGTCTCCAGATAGCCGGCATAAAGGTAGTCGGCCAAAGCCGTCTCGATGTCACGTAAGCTGATTGCCGCTCTGTCGGTCGCTGGCAGCAATTCCTTCACATGCGCAGCTTTCACGTTTGGCCGCAGGGCCAGCTGACCGAGCGTAATTGAGTCGCCAAGATCCTGACCCGTCAGCTCGCGTAATGCGGAAAAGTTTGGATCTGCTTTCCGGATCTTAACCGTGGCCAGAAGATCCCTCGCCCTCGCCAAGTGCGCTCGGCGATGGTTGAACCTGTCCCACTCGCCGTCGCCCACCAAGCCAAGCTCACGGCCTTTGGGCTCGAGACGCTCATCCGCATTGTCATGCCGTAAGGCCAGTCGATTCTCGGACCGCGAAGTGAACATCCGGTAGGGTTCGTCGACACCATGGGTTATCAAATCGTCGACCAGGACGCCGATGTAGGATTCCTGGCGGTCGAGCCGAAACGGCTCGCGCCCGGTGGTCGTCAGGCCTGCATTGATTCCAGCGAGTAGTCCCTGACAACCTGCCTCCTCGTAACCAGTCGTTCCGTTGATCTGCCCTGCCAGAAAAAGACCCTTCAAACGCGTCGTCTCGAGGAAGGGAGTTAGCTCGCGTGGATCTACGAAGTCATACTCGATCGCATAGCCCGGCCGAATGATCAGGGTCTCGTCCATGCCCGGAATCAGGTTGACGATCTCCTGCTGGAGCTGCGCGGGCAGGGAGGTCGAAAAACCGTTCAGGTAGACTTCGTTTGTGCCAAACCCTTCCGGCTCGATGAAAAGCTGATGGCGCGTCTTCTCTGGAAACTTAACCACCTTATCTTCAATCGATGGGCAGTACCGCGGTCCGATGCTTTTGATGGCGCCAGAATACAGCGGCGATTCATGAAGATTGGATCGGATCTTTTCATGCAGCTCTTCGTTTGTGTACCCGAGATAGCAATTCAGCTGATCCTGCTCGATCTCTTCAGTCGAAAACGAAAAGGGCACCGGTCTCTCGTCAGGAGGCTGCGGCTCAAAAGCGTCCCAGTCGATTGTTCGTCCGTCGAGGCGCGGCGGCGTGCCGGTTTTTAGTCTTCCCACCGGAAAGCCAAGCCGTTTCAGGGCCTGCGCGAGCTCGATCGACGGAGGCTCGCCGGTGCGGCCGCCGGCGTACGTGCGGCGCCCGGTGTGAATTTGGCCATTGAGAAAAGTGCCGGTCGCTACCACAACCGCCTTGGCTCCCAGCCTGCGCGCGTCCTGCAGCTCAACCCCACAAATGCGACCCTTGTCGACCAGGATATCTGTCACCAAACCTTGCCTCAGACTAAGATTCGGAGTGGCCTCCAAAGTGCGACGCATCTCAACTCGATAAAGCGTTCGATCGGCCTGGGCCCTCGGCGCCTGGACCGCCGGCCCGCGCGAACGGTTCAAGAGCCTGAATTGAATTCCGGTGCGATCGATAACGCGGCCCATGATGCCGCCCAGGGCGTCGATCTCCCGGACCAAGTGACCTTTCCCGATTCCTCCGATTGCCGGGTTGCAGGACATCTGTCCGATCAAATCGAGATTCAGAGTGAGCAGTGCCGTGTGCGCGCCGAGGCGCGCGGCCGCCGATGCGGCTTCACAGCCGGCGTGGCCTCCGCCAATCACGATCACGTCAAAATTTTCGTCGAAGATCATTTCCCAATTCCACGGTCACTTGCCGATGCAGAAGGTCGCGAAGATTCTTCCCAGAATATCTTCAGTGGTCGTCTCGCCGGTTATTTCCCCGAGGTAACGCAAGGCGTTGTGCAAGCCGACCAGAATCAACTCTTCGCTCGCTCGCTGCTTGACCAGCCGCTCTGATGATTCGATTGCTGCCACGGATCTTAACAACAGATCGTGATGGCGCGCGTTCGTGATCAGCAAGCCTTCGCGGCCGCCCACTCCATTCGCGAAAGGTTTCAGTATAGCAGCCCGAAGCTCGGTGAGTCCTTCCTCTGTGATCGCCGAAACTGAAACTGAGCCGATGCGATTGCCATTCTCACCGCGACGTTCCTCGGGAAGAATACTTACTGTGTAAGTGTCCAGGTCGCTCTTGTTGATGGCAACGATGTGTGTCTTGTCGGCGACTTCAGACATCACGATCTCGTCCTCCTGAGTGAAGGACTCTGAGCCGTCAATGACTACGATTAGAACGTCGGCATCAGCCGCAGTTCGGCGGGTGCGGTCGACTCCAATTGATTCGATCTGATCAGTCGAATCACGGATGCCGGCTGTATCAATGAGCGAGATCGGAACTCCGTCGATGCCGATCGGCTCAGCGATCGTGTCGCGTGTAGTCCCTGGAACATCGGTTACTATGGCCCGCCCGTGTCCCAGTAACATGTTGAAAAGACTGGACTTACCAACGTTTGGCCGTCCCACCAGAGCGACCTTCAAGCCGTCGTGTAACAGGCGGCCGCGGGCGAAGGTTTCTGCGAGCGCCTTCAAGTCATCGCGAAGCTCGCGTAACTGACTTTCGATTTGATCCTGTTCCAGTTGCGGCAGATCATCTTC
>DATENS010000380.1:0-24947 GCA_035274925.1 Pyrinomonadaceae bacterium
GATTTGAGCGCGCCGATCACCGCTGGCCCTCTCGACCAACGTCTCGGCCGGTCCGGCGGGTTTGGCGAAACGCTCGAGCGCGGGCTTCGAAGGCACGCGATAAGGATCGTTAGAGGGCCAGGTTGGCTCGTCCAACGAGAACGGCTGCCCCAACTTCACAAAGTACCGGTACATTGCCTGATCAGTTTCTGCGACGCACAGCCAACGTCCCGGGTCGCCCAGCGTCGGCATTGCGGCGACTTTGATGACGGTTTCATTCGCCGGCTGTGCAATCAGGTTCGCGTTCGCTACTGCTTCCTGATAGGCATAATGTTGAGCGACTGCCAGACCACCCCAATAGACGACTACAAAACCTAACGCCGCCAGGGCGAGCTTACTTCCAAGCCGTTCATTGATCTTGAACCAACGCATCACGATCAAAACCAAGAGCCCAACGATCCAGGTCAAGCGAATCGGCCAAAGGCTGATGCCTGCGGAAGCGCGTTGCGCGGTTGGTGAAAACGTGATCAGAAGGACGACCGCGGCCAGAAGGATCCAGGCGGCGATCTTCGCACGATGGTTACTGGTGAGCAGAAACGCCGCGCCGCCCACCACCAGCCAGATGTAGGGGTCCACGATGAAAACCAAGTCACCGTAAAACCATCGCCCGTCCCAGGGAAGTAACGGGCGCACTCCGTAATTATTCGTCCAGTCCATCAAAGGATGACTGGCGGCCATGATCAGCGAAACTAATAAAAACCCGCGCAGGCGAATCCGTGGTTGGCGCTTCCGCCAGCGCGCCCATACGCGCTCAACCAGGTAGAAGATCAGCGGAATCAGAACGCCCAACGCGATCACGCCGATAATGGAATGCGTAATTCCGCGGTGGTGCTTTAGCAGTGTCCAACGGTCGGCGAATAGTCCGACGACTGCGTCTGAATCAGGAGAATTTGCCGCTACGATGCAAACCGCTGTAGCGAAAGGAGAGAAACGCCCAAGGCCGGCCTTGGCGGCGGTCAGGCCCACGAGCGAATGGGTTAAGACGTCCATCGGGACTCGTCTTGAAACTCAGAAGAGATCGGCAGCCGGCGGGACGGGTAGTTGCGCGAAGCGGGCGGAATCAAGGCTGCGGAGTTTCTGTGCGGCTTCGCGCGAAGCTGAAGATTCCGGAATGGGCTTTCCGTCTTTGTCTTTTGCGTTGCGCGCCGCGGACACAAGGTTGAAGAGCAGGTCAGCTGCCTCTTTCTTCTTCCCCTGCTTGTCGTAAATCATGGCGATTCGCAGGTTCGCGCTTTCCGGAGTAACGACGGCGGCATTGAGCTTCGCAATCTCAGTGTAGAGCGCAACCGCCTCGTCCAGTTTTCCGTCACTCTCTTTAGCCTGGGCCAGGATAAATTTAGAAAGCACGGCCACCTCGTCGCTGCCGCTACTCAAAGACTGCAATTCCGCCAAACCCTTTTCGCGGTCGGTTATCAGCTGATTCCGAGCGATGAAATACCGGGACTGGGTCCGATAGGGATCGCCGTACTTTGCCGCCACTTTTTGAAATTCTTCGATGGCCCGCTGCGCGCGTTCCTGCTCGGTGCTGAAAACCGGATCTTTCGAGTTGGGGGGCGGAGTAGTGGTGATTTCAGCGGTAGCAATGGCAATGGCGCGGCCCATCGCCGCCTCGGCCTCGTCGCCTCGTTTTTGACGCCAGCGGTAAATGCCATAGCCCACGGCTGCCAGGACAACCACCGCCAACAGCCCGTACAGGATCTGGCGTCCCCGGCCGGCGACCCGATCGGCCATGCGATCGGCGAGCAGCATGGTGGTGTCGCGAAACCGGTCGTGCTTCAGCTCGCGGGCGCGTTTCTTCTTGTATTTAGCCAAAGATTTTCCTCTTGCAAGTATGCACGGTCACGCGCGTTCAAAATCGTGTATGATCGCGGAAACAGCGAATTTAACGAGGGGCTCGGGCGATGTCAAGAGCCGCTTCGCAACTCTGCACCACAAAGGCGTCATCCAAGCGAACGGCAGGAAGTCGGAGTCTTTTGGATGTTTAGACGGGAACAAATCGGCAGCACCGAATGTCTAACCGGACGTCGGCTCGAGAAGTGGCGGTCGAATGGTTTTAAACTTCTCGCGCAACGGCGGACCCGTAGGGGGCCTAAGTGAGCTACGGAGAGCAAATCGCCCTCCGCACCCATGCGGAGTTGAACGAAGTTGCCACGGCAGCTTCAATCGGTGTCCGTTCGACCGCCGAGGATCAGTTCCTTGAAAGCTTAAAGCGCGGCGAGACGGCGGCGTTTGAGCAACTGGTGGCCGAGCACACGGGCAATATTTATGCTCTGCTCTTTCGTTTGACGAGCGACGCCGAAGAGGCCCGCGACCTGACGCAGGAGACGTTCCTGCGAGCTTATCAGGGCATCCAGCGCTTTCGCGGCGACGCCGACTTGAAGACCTGGATCTATCGCATCGCTATTAACCAGGCCAGAAACCGTTGGCGCTGGTGGCGACGGAGGCGGCGCGACGTGACGGTTTCGTTGGACGCGCCCGTGGGTAATAGCGAGCAAACGATCGGAGCGACGCTGAAGAACGTCGATGCGGTCAGCCCCGAGCAGGAAGTTCTGGCACACGAGCGCGAGAACCAACTGCGAGGAGCGTTGCAAAGCCTGCGAAGTTCTTACCGCGAAGCGGTGATTCTGCGAGATGTGGAAGGCTTCAGCTACGAAGAAATCGCCGCCACTCTGCAGATTAATATTGGGACGGTAAAGTCGCGGTTGTCCCGAGGTCGCCTGGAGTTGCGACAGAAGCTCGAAGGATCTTTGTAAATTGAAGTGGATGGTTGGCCTGCCCCGGCTTCACGGAAAACTCGGTGCCAAAAGGGTCGAAGTGACGGCTGGGGAAGGATCGAGAAGTGCAACCAAGTGGGGACGAAGTTGAACGTGGCCAACAACAACGTGGTTTCGTTCTCATCGGGAAGTGCTTCGAGAGCGAAGCTTGTCCAGCCGGTGTTGCTCTCTTGATTGAGAGCAGCCGGGGTCGGCCAGCCATCCAAGGTCATTGCCAATTGATAATTGCCGATTGCCAATTGGCTTCCTTTAAGGAAGGTTTGAAATCGGCAATTGGAAATCAGCAATCGAAAATGTCTTATGTCGTGTGACGAAATTCAGGAACTGCTGACGCTCTATAGCGATGATGGCCTGACTCCGGGAGAGCGCGCGCGGTGCGATCATCATCTTGAAGTCTGTCCCGTCTGTCGCGCGCAGGTTGCCGATTTGCGCACCATGCGGTTACGGCTGTCGTCGCTTGCGCGGCCCGCAGTGCCGGCCGATCTGGTTCCGGCTATCAATCACGCTCTCGCGGCTGAGGTTTCCGTGCAGAAGGCGCGGCGCAATGCTCCGGCCGGCGAGGCGTTTGTCGAGTTTATTTCCGTGTGGCTCCAGCCGCGCTTGATGCGCTACGCATTCAGCTCGGTCGCTTCGGTACTACTCTTTGGGCTCGTGTTTCTGGCACTGCGGCCGCACATGATTGCGCTGCGTGAAGCCTCCAACACCTTTGAAGTTCTGACAATCCAAACCGACCCTTTGGGTGGGCAATTCGATATCAACGAACCGATTTCCCCAACCAGCTACGCTGCCTTGCGTACGCCTTACAACACCGAATCACCAAGCCTGAATCCTAACGGCGGGATCGCGACGCTCAACATGTCGGATACTCGGGCCGGCAGCGGCAAGCGGGAGAACGACGACATGCTGGTGGTCGCCGATGTTTTCAGCAACGGAACAGCTTCCCTGGCGGATGTGATGCACGCTCCGAAGGATCGTCAATTACTTGACGACTTTCAGGCGGCCCTGAGAAATAACGCGGCGTTTGTGCCCGCGGCCCTCGATCGCCGCCCCGGCACCATGCGAGTTGTGTTCTCGGTTCAGAGAGTCGAAGTCCGGGAACGAAATTATTAAGTGGAATGCGGCGACTGGTCGCCGTTTTGATTCGAACCGAAAGCGCTGACGAGTCTGCGCACTCCGAAATCACTTAAAACGAGCTTCGATAATTCGCTTTCGTTTCCTGCCGAGCTTTGCGGTCAGTGATGGATAAGTTTCGTGGACCGCTTCAAAGCCTTCCGCGCCGATCTTCTTTTCCACGCGCCGAATCTCTTTTTCCGAGGCCTCGATTTCCATAAACAGACCGAACGGCAATTCATCAATCACCACCGTTGCTTTGCCAACTTGCCAACGCGTGCGCCGCTTCTCGTAAACCACCGCCGGTTCAAATCCAAGTGAATTCAAAATGGCGTGCACGGCATCGGCATCGACGACGCCTGCCTCGTGTTCCTCCTGGTGTTTGATGGCGGATGCGGTCGGCACACGTTCTTTAAAAGTAAGAATTGCCCGGTCATTCACGCGCCGCAGTCGCAGTGCGCGGCGTCCGGGTTCAAGACTCGGACCGCGATAGATGGTGTTCTCTTCAAACTCAACCGGACGCGGCTTTAAGCCAAGCGCGCGCAACTGCCCCACAACCGCACGCCGCTGCTTTTCGGTAAGCCGGTATTTCTTCTCAATCTCTATGGGCATTTGAATATTGCGGTAAGAGCGGCGACAAGTCGCCACACTCCAAAAATACCTACTCTTGTCGCACCCAGCGCCAAACTTCCGGAATTGAGGCTTTCTTGCCGTACATCAACATGCCGATGCGATAAATCCGCGAAGCCAGCCAGATTAAGCCGACCACCGTGGCCACTCCAATTCCCAAGGAAAGCATGATTTGCCAAACCGGAGGCGTTTCGGTGGTGATGCGCACCATCATGGTCATCGGCGAGAGAAACGGAAACATGGATGCCCAGAAGGCCAGCGATGAATTGGGACTGCGGATGATGGGAAATACAAAATAGAATCCGGCCACTAGCATGAGCACCACCGGCATTGCCAGTTGCCCGCCTTCCTGGGTGGTCGTCACCATCGAACCAATCAGCGCATAAATCGTCGCGTAGAGAAAATACCCAAGCAGGAAATACAGGACGAAATAGACAAAGATGATCGGCGCCACGTGCGGCAGTGTGATGGGAACGCCCTGTGCGGCCAACATGCCCACGCCGAACGCCGCAAACAGCCCGAAGGCGAGCGCCCAGATACTAAGTTGAGTGAGGGCCACCAACGAAACACCGATCAGTTTTCCCATCATGAGAGGAAACGAGCGCATCGAGGAAAACAGAATCTCGGCAATTCGTGTCTCTTTCTCTTCAATCACCGCGCCTAACACAATCTGGCCGTACATCAGCACGCTGATATAAATCAAAAGCCCAAACGAGAAAACCATCATAAAGCCGCTGCCCGAAACCTTCTCTTCGCCGCGCTCGCTGATTTTGGTGCTGCTCAACGTCACTCGCCGGTTCACTTCACGCAGCACCTGCTGATCGATCTGTTTTTCGGCCAAACGTTGTTCACGCACTGCGGTGCTCAATCTCCGGGCCACCGTTTGGCGCGTAAAGATGTCGCCGGTGTTACGGCTGTAGAATTCGGCTTTGCCGCCTTCCAGGATGTCGGCCGGGATCACTACGTAGCCATCCAGCTCGTTGGCGCGAACGCGCTCATTCAGCTCTCGTTTGATCTGATCGATGGGGCGATTCGCGAGCGCAACCTCCTCAACGTGGAAATCCTGGCTGCTGAGTTCAGCGGTTCGCTTCATTTGATCCTGCCGGTTTGAATTCGCAGGAATGCCGCCTGAATTGGGGTCAGCCTCAACGTCATCTTCGTCGCGTTCGCGCGCCAAAGCCTCGCGAAAGCGCCCGGCAATCTTTCCAGTCTGATCGACGACCGCGAGCCTGGTTGCTTCGCCCACCTCAATGTTAGCGACATAGATGGGAACGACCGTAACCAGCATCATCATCAACGGACCCAGCACCGTGGCCACCACGAAAAACTTCGTGCGCACCCTCTGCAGGTACTCGCGCTTAACGACGGCGAAAAACTTTCTCATGACGTTTCACGCACCTTTTCAATAAAGATGTCGTGCAGACTCGGTTCGACCTGTTCGAACTTCTTCACGATCGCGCCACTTACGATCAACTGCTTGAGTAACGTCTGTGGGTTCGCCTGCGGGGCGAGCAACACTTCCGTGTCGTCGCCGTTTTGCCGAACGCTGGCCACCAACTCGGTATTATTCAGCACGCCATCGCCGCCCTCGAATTGCAGCGCCACCGCATTACGCGCAAAGCTGTGGCGGATTTCACGCAAACGCCCATCGAGGACCTTCTCGGCTTTATTGATCATGCACACGTCGTCGCAAAGCTTCTCGGCAATTTCCATTTGGTGCGTCGAGAGAATGATGGTTTTGCCTTCATCCTTTTTTTCAAGGATCGTCTGCTTCATTAATTCCACGTTGACAGGATCGAGGCCGGAAAATGGCTCGTCAAGGATGAGCAGCTCAGGGTCGTGAATGACTGCGGTAATAAACTGGATCTTCTGCTGCATTCCCTTGGACAAGTCCTTCGCGCGCTTGTCTTTCCATTTGCTCAATTGCAGCTTTTCCAACCAACTGTTGATACGCTCGTCAGCTTCTTTGCCCGTCAGATTTTTCAGCTCGGCAAAAAACCGCAATTGGTCACCGATTTTCATCTTTCGGTATAGACCGCGCTCTTCCGGCAAATAGCCGATCCGATCCTGCATCGCGGTGTGCATCGTTTCACCGAACAGTTCGATCCGGCCTGAATCGGGAACGGTGATGTTCACGATCATCCGTATGGTAGTGGTCTTGCCGGCGCCGTTTGGCCCGATCAATCCAAACACACGGCCCGGCCGCACCTGCAAGCTGAGATTACGCACCGCGGTGAAGTCGCCAAACTTCTTTGTTACCTGATCGATGACGAGGGTGGGGTTGAGTGATTCCATTCGTCGCTTGTTACGGTTGCTGGATGGTTGCGGTTTCAGTATCGAGTGTCAGAACCCCGAGTGGTGGCGAAGGGTCGCCGGCACTGACAGATCTTCAATGTTCAATGCGAAAGCTCGAATAGGTCCCGCTCGGATCCAGATTGAGCTCTTCTACGTGATCGACGTGACCGAATCGCGGACCGGTAGCGAGATCGTGTTTGAACGCTTCCACCTGATGTGGTGAACCTTCGACCAGCGTTTCCACGCGGCCATCGTCCAGGTTCTTCACGTATCCCACGACCTGATGACGCGCCGCGGCGCGCTGAGCGAAGAATCGATAGCCGACGCCTTGCACGTCGCCGCTAATGAAAAAGCGGCGTGCGATTTTGCTGGAAACTGATGAGTCTAACGGCATTTGAAAACTCGCCCCGGATTACCGCGGGTCAACTCAAACTTGCCCAGTTCTGTTTTCGTTTCGACCAGGGTCACGGTGAGTTTCATAGTCTTGCCATCAGTCCAACCCGTGTAACGCGCGTTTTCGCCTTCCTGATCTTCTCCCAATCGCGTGGGGCCGCCTCGCTCGCGCACGTGCTTGCCCAGCAGGCTAAAGCGTCCGCGACTATCAACCCGCAGCGGGCCTGAAATGGTTCCGTTAGCGCAGTCGTATTCGATGGATGCCGAACCGTTTGCCACAGACATTTGAATGTGTTGGCCACCCCACATCCCCTCGGCTATGCTGCGCGGTTTTTTCTCCAAAGCGAGCATGGCAAACATTCCAATCACCAGCCCGGCGGAAAGAACAAATAACAACTTCTCGCGGCGCATTTTCAATAACCCCTGTGGCTACCATTACCGCAAAAACGAGGGGTTTAGTCCAGTAGCTAAAACCTCAGTTCGACAATGGCCACGCCGCCTGCGGGAATGTTCACCGACACCTCGCCGGTTTTTTGCACCGAAAGTTTCGTCTCACTCAGCCACTCCGCAGCTTCCAGGATCTTTTGATCTCGCAACCTGATCGCAGCGGTGACGGTCGCGCTACGATCGACCTGCGCCAAACCCTGTTGAGGTTTGAAAACACCATTGTCATTGAAAATTGTTACGACCCAACCGCGTTCGTTGCGATTGACGAGATACTCAACATCCCCGTCAACCTGAACCGGAGAGACATTCGAAAAAAGATGCGTCAGCAGATGAGCCACAAACGGCGTGAGGCGTTCGTCTTCGCCAAGCAAATCCGGCAGAGCCACAAACAACACGCGGCCGCGGCCAACTTTATTGGAAGTCACCAGCGGATCGCCGTTGGGCGCGGCTAACAAGATCTGCGCGCCTTTGGTTTCACTGCGCTCATAGCGAAACATCTGTCCGCGTAAGTTTTGATTCGGCTCGTTCGCGATCAAGCACTTGGCATCATCAGCCTCTGCTGTGGCTCCCGTAAGATGCACGCCCAGAAACTTCTCGGACAAGCCTTTCGTCTGGGCCGAGTTCAGCACCGCCACTCCGCCCTTGTTCACATACTCCGTCAGTCTCTGCGCCCATCCAGGCGTCCAGGCGATATCGCCGCCGGCGATGAGCGCGCGATACTTATCAATCGCCTGAGGCTGTGTCTCAGACGCCACCAGGACATCAAAAATATTTCCAAAGATGCCGGGCACAAACGCCTGCCGCTCGCCACTCGCGGGTTCGCCCTCGCGCACCAGGCCGGGATAATAGGCCGCCCCAAACAACTCGCGCAGCGCGCGATCGCCGCGGCTGATTTGAGACGCTCCAAACGGCCAGTGGGGATAGTCAGTCATGTCCCAGCCGTGAGCAGGATCGAGCACAAAAGCAACGGGCGTGTACGCCACGCCGCGATTCGGGTGGCGCGCGGCGAAACGTATGAACTCATCGGTGATGCGCCCGAGAGGATTCAATTGAAAGGGGTGCTCGCCGGGACCGGGTTTGAAGAATTGATCGAAACCCTGCTCGAGATAAATCGCCGAAGCGCCCGACATGTAATAGAGGTAGTAACTCTTTCGATACCAGGACAACGACGGTCCCATCGTGACGCCATAGTGTGAATGAAAAAAGTTGTCAGGGCCGGCGAAGTTCTGGCTCCTGGTAAACGTTATGGCCGTGTCACCAAAGTTGGGGGCGTGATAATAGACAAACGCTCCGCCAAATTGCCGCGCCGCGCCACGCGTAAAGGCGATGCGCATCGCCGTCATCGGCTGGAGGGCAGCGGTTTCCATTCCCAGCGTTCGCACTCCCCATTCGCCCAGGGCGTGCGCGAACGAAGTGCTCGACGTCGCCTGGGCCGGAATCAGCTTGTCCCACATCGGCCCAGACGGCGTCCGAAAGGTCGCGCTCCATTTTCGGATGAGCGCGGTGGTGTAAAAAACGCGCAAGGCTGCGAGCATCTGAGTACGGGACATGTCGGGCGACAACTTTAAGTACTGCGGCGCCTCGGAAAAGACATGGCCGATGCTCTCGCCGGAAATCCACCCGAGGAATTGCCCGCGCAGTTCTCCATTCAGAACCTCTAAAGCAGCTTTCGCATCAGTTTCAGACGGAAAACTCGCTGCGCCGTAGTTAATCAGGATCGCGAACGGCTGTTTCGTCTCAGACAGGTAACGGCGAAACTGGCTGCCGTCCTTCAAGAGTTCCGCCATGTCGTTGATATAGATCACCGGCACGATGAACTTCGAATTGAATATTGGAACATCCTGCTTGCCGGAATAAGTTTTGACGAATTCCTCAAACGGCTCGGCATGAAACAGGTAGAGCGGGCGCTGGTCTGCAGGCTTGTCGTAAAGCGGCCAGAACTGTTTTGGGATATTCCACGGCATCAGAAAATCTTGGCCGGCCAGTTTCGGAACGCTCCACTGTGCGACTGAGTCTCTTGGGTCTTTTTCGATCAGCGGATCGAGCCGGGGTCGCGATCGCGCGAATTCGCGCAGGTGGCGCGCCGCGGCAAAGTCAGGCTTCTGACGACCTTGCGGAGCGAAACCCAAATCGTTGGTGAGAACAAAACAATCAACCTGCCGCGAAGCCTGTGCCGTCTTCTGAATCTCAATCGAAACTCGGGCGGGGCCTTTGGCGAGCGTGGCGCGTGCGCCATCCCAGGCAAAAGCCCACTGCCAGTACATTTTGATTTCATCATGAGGATCGATGACATCGGTTGTGCCAAATTCGCGTGTAAAGACATCACGGCCTTGCTGCGTAATCCGCACCGTGAAGTTTTCACTCCTGTCGGCCCAGTCTGCGTAACGCACCCAGAATTTGTAGTCGCCGGCGCGCGGAATTTCTACGTCCTGCCAGATGGCTGCACGACTTTCATCGGCGCTCGCGTTCACCGAATTCCACTCGCTCTCGCCGCCCTGCGTCCACTCGGCGGACACACCCGGGCCGTTGATTCCCCAACCCGGAGCCTTTGCGGCCGGGTAACCAAGCCATGAAGGATTCGCGACCGGTTCGTGACGCGTGTCGGCGCTGATGCCGCGCATGTTTTCGATTTCGTACCAGAGGTATTCGGGGGAAGGAGACGCGATGGAGAGACCGGGAGATGGGGAGACGGGGAGACGGGGAGACCGGGAAGCTGAGGTCCTGGCAGCCGGTAGTTGGCCGGAACAAACCGCCGGCAAGACCAACACCGACAGAAGCAGGACTCTTAGCAATGGATTCAATTCTTTCGCCGGCTTATGGTCCATTGATCGGGACGATCTATCATTCGGACCAATTGGCCCAATATTCCATCATAAGTTGCGTCAATCTCGTCCGCTTCGGACTGCGACAAGTATCCGCACCGCAAGGCGATGTCAGCCCACACTCTTGTTTCCTCAGCCTCACCCTCGGAGTCGCTTAATTTACTCCTGAAGTGTGCGGGATAACGCCTTTTGCGCCAAGCTTCCCCAATATTCGAAGAAACCGACCGAGATGAGCGTCGCATTTGATCGACCATTGAAAACTTTTCTTCTTGTGGGAACCTCTTGGTGAGTTCAAAAATGCGCATCGCAGCGTCAATTGCAGCTTGGTAAACGCGCAGATCTTTGTAACTTTTTATCGACGGCATGGAAGGAGCTCCTTAAGTTTGAGAGTTGAATAATTCCACATCCATATTCTCGTATCTCCCTATCTCCCCATCCCCCTATCTCCTCATCCGTCCTCACCGCCCCAATTGCCATTGCTTAATTGCTTCGATCGGGCGAATCAACATAATGATTTCGACGATCAGACTGTCTCGAATCCAGAACAGCAAAAAGATTTCCGTCGCGATGAATATCGGCAGCGACCGCAACCAGCCGAGCTTGCGAGCAATCATCAATCCCACGCCGCAGCAGACTATGTCGCCCATCGAATTCATCACTGTGTCGCCGCGATATCCTAACGACGCGGTCGCCTCGCGGTATCGATCAATTACGGCGTTCGTGTTTTCGAGGATTTCCCAAATCGCTTCCAGCGCAATTGCAATACACAATCGCCAACTTGTGGGCATCTTGCGAGTTATCAGCAATAGCAATCCCGCGAACATAAACCCGTGCAGCAAGTGAGTGAAGCTGTACGGATCGAGGAACGTCTGCGAAGTGAGCGAGCCCCAGGCGTCTGAGGTCCAGGCGAAAGGCCGGCAATTGCACCACCACGCCCGCCCCTGGCGATGCAGCTGAAGCGCCGTTAACCCGACAGTCAGCGCGATAAGAATCGGCGGCAGAAATTTTGTTTTCGCTGAAGTTGCCAAGAAAGGAAATGGATTAGCTGAGACAGCTGAAACTTCACCCGAGCGCTTCGAGACATTCGGCCAGGGTCCGCTGCCGGCAGGTAAACATCGGCGTATCCCGCAAGGTAAAGCAACTGGACTTCGCTTCGCGCAATTCCTGAACGAGATCCAGAAAGTCCGAAGGCTTGTCAGTTTCAAACGCGACCACGAACTCCTGATCGTCAAGGCCGAAGGAATAAGTTGTGTGCAGTCTTACGGAACGATACTTCGAGCCGATGCGAACATTCTCGTCCATCATTTCCTGGCGTTGCTCGTGCGGGCGCGCATACCACTCGCGCGTCCTTTGCAGCGGACACACAAAAAGATATTCGGACTGGCCCGGGATGATGTGCGTTCGGTCCTCTTCGTGATCGGAACAGCCCTTCTCGATATACATCGAACGCTTGGTCATGGAAAGAAATGACTGGCTGAGTTCCAGGTACTTGGCCATGGGCGTGCTGTTCAGGCGAATAGTCATTTCCTGAATCGGCTCGAGATCATAGCCGATGCGCCAGAGCAGGAAATCCGCATTGGTGCGCCAGCCAACAGTCGAGTAGGTGTGAATCAGCAGGTCGCGGCGAAAGTCGTCAACCGTATCGATGAAACGCTGGCGGCAGTCAAGCTTCTCAGCATCGTCCAGCATGCGCCACTCGGGCCGGGCGCGATAGAAAATAAAGTTAACGAACTGACGTGGAAGTTTTCGATTGTGCTCTTCGAGCTCTTCGACGTTGGGGGCCAGGCGCAAAGAACTGCGCGTGGTGGCGTTTGGAGATTCGCGTTCGGTGCTCATCGCTTCGATTAGTCGATTTGAATCGCGTGCGCGCCGCTCTTGCGTCAATGAAAGTGGATCTGAGTTTGAGCGCACCTATTGTGGTGCCATGTGGCGTGCTTTTGCAACCGGGCACACGCGATTGCCGTTCAGGCTCAAAAAACCGTTTGATGTGGCACGCGCATCTTGCGCATGTTTTCACGTGCGGGACGCCCGTGCCACTCTCTGCATGTTATACTTCGCTGGTTTCACAAACATAAATCCTGGGAGTGTCTGCATGAAGGTTCGCGTCCTTGTGTTGCTCTTGCCGATTACAGTTTTCTTAGTTGCCGGATGCAAGACCCAAACGACTTCGACAAACAATGGCGCCAAACCGACGCCGACCTCGTCCGGGACGCCCGACGCACTCGTGGAAGCCGTCGGGATTTATGCAAAGGACTGTCAGGAGTGTCATGGCCCAGACGGCAAGGGCGGGCGGGTAAAACTCGACGACGGCTCGACCATTCGTGTTCCCACTCTGCGTGAAGGACACGCGCTTCGACATCCCAACTCGGAGTTTGTAAAGCAAATCATGCAAGGCGGTGACGGCATGCCCGCATTCAAGGACAAACTAAGCCAGACGCAGGTTGATGACCTGGTTAGTTATCTTCGTCGCGAGTTTCAGCCGGGCCTGACTCCGCCTCCTGAAAAGGGCGCCAAGTCGCATTGATGTCGTAAGTCAGCTCTGTTCCGCATTTCGAAGCTTTCAGTCAATTCGCCGATCGCTTTTACTATTCACGATTCACGATTTACTATTTACTAGTTCTGCACCCATAGCTCAGCTGGATAGAGCGTCTGACTTCGAATCAGAAGGCCGCAGGTTCGAGTCCTGCTGGGTGCACCAGATCGCAAAAAGGGCCGGTAGCAAAATGCTCCGGCCCTTTTAATATGGAGTGGCGCGGGCATCCCGCCCGTGAAATCACGCGCAAGATGCGCGTGCCATTTTAGTCTTTCGAAACTCCGGCGTCGACTTTCTCCTGCTTCTGGTTGCTCGGTTTCTTGTCGCTGGCCGTCGATGCAATGGTTGCCTGCGTCAGCCGCACGTTTCCGTTAATGCCACTCATGGTAATGGGCGCGCCCCCATCGCCGATTCGCGCCGAGTAGTTCGAACCATAGTCCCCTTTGTTCACCGTAACACCGGCAATCTCAGAACGCAGGCTGCCGTTCATTCCCTTCGCGGTCAAATCCGCGTTGAGGTCAGCGGCGAGTTTCAGTTCGATGCCGCCGTTGATTCCGCTTAATCGCGCACCCCGACTACCAAGCTTATTCAAGGTCACTGAAATGTTTCCGTTAATGCCGCTGAGCTCAGCCGATTCAGTCGCCTGGCCCAGATCGACGTGGCCGTTGATGCCCTTCGCCTCGAGCGCGCCATCAATATCGCCGCCGGTCACGCGCCCGTTAATGCCTCTGAGGGCGAGGGCGATCTGACGCGGCGCCTTGATGGTGACGTCCTCTTTGGCTTTCGAACCGAAGATGTGTTCCCAAAAGCCGTGGCCGACTTGCTTAGTCTTGATGATTATTCCGTTGGAAGTTTGTTCGATGGTGACTTCGCGACGCTTGAGCCCGTCCTGGGTCTTCGCAGTGCGGAGCACATAAACTTCGGCCGTATGCGTATCTGAGGTCTGAATGTCGACCTTGCCATTGATTCCGGCGACTTCGATGCGCGCTCCCGGCTGCAATTCAAAGCTCTTCCGGATCTCCTCACGCGGTTGTCCCTGGACGTCTTCAGAAGAACTAACTGCGCGACTCAGACCCTGACGGATTCCACTGTTTGAGCGCCACAAGCCCAGCGTCGCTGCGCTAATCACCAAAACTACGACAATCAATACCCGTTTCATTTTCAAAGCCTCCGGAGGATTTGCGGCCGGGCCGCGATGATTCGGTTAGTAAAACGACTTCTGATTCACTCAAGTTCCGTCAAAAGTCGCCGGGCCTTGCGGTTTCACAAGTCGGCGACGAGGATTTCGGACAATCGCGACATCAAGAGGTAACCGGGATTATCAACTGTCCAAATAATCTCGGGCATATCATCCACCGTGATGGCGATGGCAATTCTGGCTCGCTTCGCATAGACCAGGGCCACGCAACTGCGCAGGCGATCGAGCGCGCCGTACTTGCTGGCCAGCGACGCATCGGTAAGATTGCGGCCGATTGCAAAACGCCCCTGCTCGCGCTTCAGCAGATCGATCATCTCCTTAGAAGCTGCTTTGTTGACCAATTCACCGCGCTCAAGTCTTTCTAAAAGCTGGACCATCTCCTGCGGGCTGGTCGCGCCCAACCCGAATTTCTTGTTGTCGGCTTCTTTTCCTTCTTTACTCTCACCGCCGCCACCGATGCGCCGCATAATGCGCGTCGCTTTGAAACCGAGTGATTGCATGCGATCGTTGACGGCGTCGGTCGACAGGTAATCGAGGACCATGTTCGTTGCCGTATTGTCGCTGACGACCATCATCAGATTTACACAGTCGCGCAGGCTCAGCCGCAGCCCGTCGCCCAGTTCAGGGAGCACGCCGGAGCCGCCATAACGAGCTGCTTTGGTCAGCACCAGCTCATCAGTCCATTTCGCCTTGCCTTCGGCAACCCGCGCGAAGGCTTCGATCATGACCGCCACTTTGATGGTGCTGGCGGTGCGGACGCGCTCGTCCCCGTGATACGAATAGGTCTTGCCGGTGTCGAGGTTCCTGGCGAAGACAAACACCTTGCCTTTGAACGGTGCGATTTGGGAATTGATACGCGCGTCGAGTGATTGCGAGAAGCCGGTGACGCCAGCGAAACAAAATGCGACGACGAGCACAGTGGTCCGCAAAATGAGTTTCATGGCGAGGCGGTATAACAAAAATGGCGCAGGCTGACAACCTGCGCCTCTTTTGCGTTGCTATGCGACTGGCGGCTAGTACCGCACGCGCACTCGATAACTAAGAGTCGCCTCGCCGTCTTTCGCGACCGGCACTGTGAACTGCGCAGCAAAGGCGGCTGTCTTTTTGTGTTCGAACGTTGACGAGATCATCTCCCAGTCGCCGCCGATCGGCTCGTTCACGATGACGCTGACTGCAGTGTCCTTGTGATTACGAATCTTGATCTCATAACCGTATTCGTACACGTTGCGCGCGATCACTTTGTAATCGGTCTGCTTCCGTTCGGCCACGATGTCGAACGCGTCGCCTACTTTCACGCGCACGTCTTCATCCTTGGGTGTGTGATCGATCCGGTCTTCACCGATGAACTGCTGGTTGCCGTTCGTGTCTTTCTTGTAAAGGCGAATGACGCCCGCCGGCAAAGGCATGCCCAGCTTGTTCGTCTGCGCATTGCGGAACTGCACAAACACGCCCACCTTCTCTTTGATAGCCTGGCCGGGATTGTTGTAACTCTGGTAGTAGTGCCGCTGGCCATTCACGACGAACTCTTTCTTCACATCGAAATCGGCGGCCTCGAGCAACGACACCTGCTTGGTTTCGTTGTCACGAATCGTGGTCGGCCTCTGCAAGGTGTACAGGTGATATTCAAAGAAACCCTGCTCGTGAAACTGCGATTCGCTTTCCATAGATTTGCGAGCCATCCCGGCGGCGATTGCGTAATCCCGCTCCTGCGAAACGCGATTGACGTCACCGGCCACGAGTTGCAGGCGCGCATCCTCAAACGTCGCGCCGCTTGAATTCATCAGTGTCACCCAGCCCTGGATGTCGCCCTTCGTGTCGTCGGCATTTACCACCAATACATAATCAGCGCGCCAGTTCATTCCGTTGGTCAGGTAACTTGCTTCCAATGTCTGCGTGCCGGCGGAACGGTTCTCGATATCCCAAACCAGCGTTGGCGTGGCCACCAAATTTTTGGGCACGTCAGGAAAGCGCATCTCGGCAATGTTTGTCGGGTTGATTACGATCTGGCCGTTGATTCGCCACACCTGCCCGGCGTTGTTGGACAGCAAAGTGGCCTGCACGGGCTCGAAAATCTCAGTGTTGTTCTGATACCGGCGCAGTACCAGGGTGATTTGCTTGCCGACAAACTTGTCCATCAGCTTTCCCGGATTCAGCAAATCATATTGATAGTTCTGTTCGAGTATTCGCAGCGCCGAAGGCGACAACAACGAAGCCAGGTGAACAGTCTCAGGCCGAATCTGTGCAGTCACGTCTGCGAACCGCAAAGCGATGCGGCCCGAAGGCAATGTCAGCCGGCGCGTTTCGCGCACTAAACCGAGATTTGAGTTGTAAACGGTTATGTTGACCGACTGGCGATCGGCGGCTGTGGTAGTTTGTTCGGTAGTCTGCGCCAGGGCCGCGGTCGTGCCGGCGACCAGAACCAGAAGCGCCAATAATAGTTTGTGAAAGCGTTGCATTTCTAATCCTCCAAACTTGCAATCCTGGGCGCAAACTGCGCGCCCATATGATAGAACGTTAAATCGCCGCAAGCTTGCGCAGGATGATAGTCGGCCATACGTTGCCGCGTGGAATTTCACCAAAGTTAGAGCTACTAGGAAGAATCACTTATAATCGTTTCCTCTCGTCAAAGCATGTCACGCAATCAACCAACCCGAAATCGAGTCGTTGTCGAAACGCAATCCGGACGCTATCGATCCGCAGGCCGAGGTTACCCGCCCGTGCGAAAAACCAGCGAGGGTTTGGTTGCCCTCGGCATTATCGCGGCGGCGGTCCTGGCCACGTTTGTAGCTTTATTCATCACCAGCCGGCCGTTTGATCCCATGACCACGACGTTCGAGGCACAACAAACCATTCCGCAGGGGCCAATCGCGACACCGTCGCCAAAGACTTCTCCTTCACCGACACCGCAGGGAAGCCCAAGTGCCACGGCTGAGGCATTGACCGACGCGGTTGTCGAGTCAGTGCAACCTCCTGATGACACCGCCATTCAGGCGCAGATTGAGAAATCTCTCGGCGCGGACCCTGCGCTCGCTCAACTCGACGTTAGCACTATCGTCAAAGCCGGACAGGTTACGATTGTCGGGTCAGTGGGCTCGACAGGCTTAAAGCAGCGCGTTGAACGGACGATTCGTTCCGTTAAAGGTGTGCTCGGCGTCGATAATCAGCTCGTCGTAGTCGAACCCACGCCGTAGTGCAACTGCCGAAATCCCGGTCGCAGTGCGCCCACGTCCAACCGCTGCTAAAATAGCGGCATCGTACTTTTCCCCGGTTTTCGGGGTTTTCTTATTATGAAGAGATTATTCGCAATTCTTGTGACGGCTTTTGCCGTGTTTACTTTTTCGGCTGCAATCACGCCCACGGCCCTGGCCCAAAGCCGATCCGCGGAAACTATCGTGGTCCTTCCCTTTGAGAACCGTTCACCACATCCTGAGTACAACTGGATCGGCGAAAGTTTTGCCGACTCACTTGCCACGCTACTCAACAAGCCCGACATGATTGTGGTCAGCACGCCTGAGCGTGCGCTGGCTTATCAACGGCTGAACCTGCCCTTGACGGTGCTGCCCTCGCGTGCGACGGCCATCAAGATTGGCCGCGAGTTGAAGGCATCCATGGTGGTGGTGGGAAACTACGAAGTGACGCCCGCGCCAAAGGACGATAAGGCCGGCAAGGATGCAAACGTGACGACCGCGTGGGTCGCCGTGCAAGCACGAGTGATTCGCGTTAACGAAGGCCGGTTAGCCGGTGACGTGATGCCCAGCGGTGTGTGGGCCTGGAGAGCTTTCGATACCGGCGCGGCGGTCAACGACCTGCAAAAAATGCACGGCCACTTGGCTTATCAAATTCTTTATCAGTATGAAAAGGCGCGTTGCCCGAATTGCACGACACCTCCACTCGGATTTTCCCGCGAAGATCTTGTGCAGGAAGCGACGCGGGTTCCTTCACGAGCTTTTGAAGCGCTCATCAAAGGGCTGTTGACTCCGGCCGGCGATCCAACGCGCGAAGTTTTCTTGAAGAACGCTCTGAAGGTTTATGAGAAGGAGAAAGGCGGCGCGGTGTACCCGCTGGCCGCGTTTGAACTCGGCCGCTTTTATTTCAACCAGGCGAAATTCAAAGAGAGCGCC
Source organism: Pyrinomonadaceae bacterium (assembly GCA_035274925.1). Classification (GTDB taxonomy): domain Bacteria; phylum Acidobacteriota; class Blastocatellia; order Pyrinomonadales; family Pyrinomonadaceae; genus UBA11740. Next base: position 18,363 of record DATENS010000380.1, read on the forward strand.
GAATACATGTTGATGGTGCCCAAGGACGACGCGCGGTTTGGCGAGGCGCAGTTCTTTGCTGGCCTGGCGTATTGGAAGGCCGGCGAGATCCAAAAGGCCGCGAACGTGCTGGTTCCCTTGGCGGACCAAAAACTGATGCCGCTGGTAGCGGTCTATAACAATGCCGCTGCTGTCTCGATTGAAGCAGCCCGCGCGGAAAAGAAATCTGAAGAGCGAGCTCGCCTATTGAATCAGGCAATCGCCTTGCTCACACGCGCGGCTGATTCCTCCCCTGACGACACGACGGTGCTCTTCAATTACGCCTACGCGCTATTTCTTGAAGGGCGCCACCTCGAGGCTGCGGAAAAGATTGAAAAGGTGGTCGCGGCTGATCAACGCGACGGCCAGGCTTATTTCCTGCTCGCCAAAGCGCGCGAGCGAGGTGGAAACGCCGACATGGCGAGTGCTGCCGACAACCAGGCCCGCATTTACATGCAGGCGAGCTACGCGAAATGGCAGGATGAATGGCAAAGATCGCAGACCATTTCCAAGCTTAATGCGCGCTCGCGCGACGTGCTGAACCAGGTCGATGTGTCTGACCTGGCGCGACGCAAACAACTCGACGCCCAGACCACCAACGTGGCCGAGCAAATGTTGGTCAAGATCCGCGAGCTCTATCAACAGGGCCGCGACGATGAAGCATTGGCAGAGCTCAAGAAACTGTTGGTCGTCGAACCGACAAATCCCGAAGCTTACTTCCTGACCGGTCAAATTAAAGCGCGCACCGGGGACCAGGAAACTGCAATCGCTCAGCTCAAGACGGCGATCTTCTGGGATCCATCACCCCGAATGGTGGAAGCTCACATACTGCTAGGCAAGATCTTTCTCGAGCGAGGCGATCTCGGCGAGGCTAAGAAGTACGCTGCCAGCGCCGACACACTGGATCCCAACAATCCCGAAGTGCTCGCCCTCAAGCGTCAAGTCACCATGGGAAGACCGTAAAGTGCCACGCGCATCTTGCGCGTGACTTCATTTGGGAGACGCCAAGCGCTTCTTCCGCCGTCTTTCGCGTTGCCCCAAATTCGCATTTCCCATTCGTCATCCCAGGAATCCCGGATCGTGGCACGGCAAGTGCTGAGAAGCAGAACGGCAAGCACGAAGAAGTTAAACGTGCCCCCGCCGCCATCACTTCTCTGAGCGCTGCATGCCGCTGCGCCAGCCGCCCGCCGAGCGATCCTTCAGTTTAATCCCCCCGAAAAAGAACCCGGTCAGAAATGACCGGGTTTCCCGCATTTAGGGATCAAGCAAACAATTTCGTCTTTTGCCCTTTTGCTCACGTATCTGCACGCCTCTTCTCGCCATCCTTCCAAGTTGACCATTCGTTCATTTCGCCTAATCCGCTGTCGGTCAAAACGACGGAAATTGTCACTTTGACAGTGCCGCTTTTTGTAAATTCAGGTCCCAAACACCGCGGTTTGCCGCGCTAAATAAATTTCTGAAAAAAATTTTTCGCCGTCCGCGAATTCCAGAAACTGTTTCCAGGAAATTCCGAGAGCTGCCTATCTGCGCTTAACGCCTTCTGCTAAACTGCGCGCATGCACGACGCAGCCGCGGCTGAGGCGCCGCACCGAACGCGCCTGCCGCTTTCCCTTACCGATTTTCGCGCCTGCATACCTTCCGGATACGAAGCCGCTTTGGCCGCCGCCTCGGCTCTGCTTCTGGTTCTCGCCTTTCCAAATTTTGAGTTCTGGTGGTTGGCCTGGTTCGGCCTTGCGCCGCTGCTTTATGCAGTTGCCAGAGTCAGGAGGTCGGTCACCGCATTTCTATTAGGATGGCTGTGGGGAACCATTTTCTTTTACGGGACATGCTGGTGGCTGACGTATTCGATGATTCACTACGGCAGAATGCCCGCGTGGCTAGCGTATCCGCTGCTGCTACTGCCGGTGATGTTTGGGGCGCTGTTTCCCGCGGCGGCTTGCGCCTTTCTTTCGCGAGTCATTATTCGGTTTGGGATGGGGGCGATCCTGACCGCGCCTTTGATTTGGGTCTCGTTTGAGCTGGTGCGCTACGCGGTCACCGGACTGGCGTGGAATGCTATCGGTTACTCACAGGCGTTTCATCCACAATTAATCCTGTCCGCAAGGTGGGGTGGTGTCTATGCAATCAGTTTTCTGATTGTGATGGTGAATGCTGTCCTGGTCTTTGCTTTTGTGCGCCGAACGTGGCGCGCTTACGTCTTATCGCTTTGTATTCTCGCGATCGCGCTGGCGTGCACGGTTGACGCCGTATTCCGACCAGTGTCGATGACCGAAAGCAACCCGCCCTACATATTCGTGGTAGCTGTCCAACCAAACGTGCCAATGGAAACCGTGAACGAACTAACCATGCAGCAACTGCTGCAGCGTCACATTGAGCTGGGCAGGCAAGGTCTGGCCAACATTCCGATCGATGATAAGAGCAGCCGGCTAGTCGTGTGGCCTGAGTCGCCAATGAACTTTAGTTATTCGCGCGACCCAAAGCTTCAGAGTGTAGTGTCGGCTTTTGCACGAGCAAATCAAACGGCAGTGCTGCTCAACTCACTCGAACCGGCCCCGAATGGCGGCGATTTTAATTCTGCAATTCTCGTAAATGAGGAGGGTCAGAAAGTTGCCCAGTATGATAAAATCCGCCTGATGCCGTTTGGCGAGTACGTGCCGCTGCCCCGCTGGCTACCGGGCTCGGGTTCGGTGCGGAGCATCGTCGGCGAATTTACGCCCGGCAGTTCTTACACGCTGATGCCCCTCGGCGCTTTTCGCGCCGGGGTTTTTATTTGTATCGAGGCGGCGCATCCGGCAGTTGCTCGATCGTTCGCGCATGGCGGTGCTGACGTGTTGATAAATATTTCGAACGATGGCTACCTGGGACCAACGCCGGTAATGCGACAACATCTGGCGAACGCGGTTTTCAGGGCGGTGGAAAGTAATCGAGACTTGCTGCGCGTGACGAACACAGGCATCAGCGCACACATCGATCACACCGGCCGTGTTAGTGATGCTACCGCCGGCTTCCAGCCGGAGCTGCGAACGTGGTCGATTTCCAAGAACTCGCTCGGGACGGCGTTCTACACGAGGCATGGTGACGTTTTTGTTTATGGGTGCGCCTTAATCAGTTTAGGAATGATTTCAGCGACATTTATGAGTAAGCGATTCGGGCGCGCCCATACGGGGCATTAGCCCGCGCGTCAGCAAGGGCTCATCTGTTTGAGCCCTCCCTAACGGTCGGGCTAGTGCCCGTCCGGCACGTTATCTGAGGAAGCAATGATCGAGACCTTATCAATTCAGGAATTACGAGAGCTAAACGAGGATCTAAGCAAGCGAGTCGAACAGCTCGGGAGGTTTCTTTGATGTCCCGGCCAAGCGCAGCGAGCTAGCGACCATCGAAACGCAGGCGTCGGCGCAGGATTTTTGGTCGAATCAGGAAGCAGCGCAGAAGCTCCTGCAGCAACGCAGCCGCCTGGAGCGAATTATCGAGCGCCAGGAGAAGTTTGAAACTGAGATATCGGACGCGGGTGTGCTCTTTGAATTTGCAGAAGAAGATGAAGCTTCTTTAAAGGAACTGCGTCAACTGCTCAGTCGGCTCGAAAACGAAATCGGTGTGGCGGAAACCGAGATGCTGCTGGCCGGGGAAAACGACGCACACAACGCGATCTGCACGATTCATCCGGGCGCGGGAGGCACTGAGTCGCAGGACTGGGCTGAAATGCTTTTGCGAATGTATTTGAAGTGGGCTGAGCGGCGCGGCTTTAAGACTGAGATTATCGACTATCAAACGGGCGACGAAGCAGGCATCAAGAGCGTGACATTTAAAGTCGAAGGCGAATACGCATACGGTTTGTTGGCGGCTGAGGCCGGCGTTCATCGCCTGGTGCGCATCTCGCCATTTGATCAGAACGCGCGCCGGCATACGTCTTTCGCTTCTCTTTTTGTCTATCCTGAAATCGACGAGGACATCGAAGTCGAGATCAACGACAAGGACCTGCGCGTGGATACTTATCGGGCTACCGGCGCCGGCGGGCAGCACATCAACACCACGGATTCCGCCGTGCGCATTACGCACCTGCCCAGTGGAATAGTCGTGCAGTGCCAGAACCAGCGGTCACAACATCAGAACCGCGCGGTGGCTATGCAGGTGCTGCGCTCTCGGTTGTACGAGATGGAGCTGGACAAGCGTAAAGCGGAAACAAAAGAGCTGGAAGCGAACAAGCAGGACATCTCGTTTGGATCGCAGATTCGAAATTACGTGCTGGCGCCGTACCGGCTGGTAAAGGATGCACGCACCAAGCTCGAGAAAGGCGACGTGGATTCCGTGCTCGATGGCGACATCGACGATTTCATCAAGCAATATTTGTTGTCGCGAAAGGCGGCATAGTCCAGTTTCGTTTGTTGAACAAACATGGCAGCCATTCAAGAAGAAATCGAAGTCCCACCCGCGCCAAGAAATTCGCGCGTCAATGAGATTGTGGTCATTGCCCTGGTAGCGACGGCGCTGCTGCTTGGCCTTTGTCTGGCTTCGTATCATCCAAACGACCCGTCATGGAATGCGGCAGGCGAAACCAGCACGCAAAACTGGATCGGCGCGGTCGGCGCTAATGTAGCCGCCGCCCTCTTTCAAACCATCGGGCTGGCAGCCTACCTGCTTCCCTTTCTTATTCTGGCCGCAGCGTGGCGCCGTTTTCGCGCGCGCCGTATTAACGCGCCGATATCGCGATTGCTGGGACTGATCATACTGGTCTTTTCGTCGGCAGCGCTCTTGTCGCTTGCCAACCTGAGGCCGTTTTTCGACGCCAGCTTTAATGCCGGCGGTCTCAGCGGCGCGGTCATTTCGCGCGTGCTGGTCGGAGGTCTCAACACGATCGGGGCCGCCATCCTGCTTTGCGCAATTGCCGCCACCGGAATCTTGCTGGCGACCAAGTTTTCGTTCGCCGGTTTTTACGAAAGCACTGCAAATCCGCTTGGCAGCCGCTTTTCCGCCCTGCGATCGATTCCTGAACGGTTCGTCGCGTGGAGATTAGCGCGCGCGGAGCGCAGGCAGCTGCGCCGTCAGGAGAAGGCGGATCATGCGGCCGCAATCGCCAACCAGATCGCTAACACTCCCCAGGTCGTTGACAGCGAAGGCCAGCCGGTCGCCCGTGCGGTCGCCGTGGCTGAAAGTGAAGTGGCCTCGGCGTTCGAATCCTTCAACGCGGCTTCGGGCGCAAAAGCAATGGCCGCCGCCGCGGGCGCCGCTACCGCGCCTGCGAAGAAAGGTTTGTTGCGTGGCAAGTCTACGCCCGCCGCCGAGACCGCGTTGGTGCAGGAGATGTTGCGCGAGGCCGCGGTGAAGCGAAAGACAGAAGCTGCCGAGACCGGAGACTTACCTTTCGAAGGCCGCAAGACGTCACGAAAGACACCGACGGACTATCAATTACCCTCGCTCGATTTCCTGAACGAGGCGCAAATGCGGCGCGAGCAAGCTGATGACGAATTGCTGAGCATGGCGACCAAGCTGGCCGAAAAATGCCGCGAGTTCAACGTCACCGGCCAGATTAAGTTCATTTGTCCCGGCCCGGTCGTTACCACGTACGAATTCAAACCCGATCCCGGCGTGAAGTACTCGCGCGTCACCGGCCTCGTGGACGATCTGTGTCTCGCTCTGAAAGCTGAATCTATTCGCATCGATCGCATGCCGGGCAAGCCTCACGTGGGTATCGAAGTGCCGAACCCGCGCCGCGAGACAATCTTTCTCCGCGAAGTGATTGAGTCGCGGGCCTTCCGGGAATCAACATCGAAACTGACCATTGCGCTCGGCAAGACGATCGACGGGCTGAATTACATCAGCGATCTGGCCCGGATGCCGCACCTGCTTATCGCCGGCACCACCGGTTCGGGAAAATCAGTGGGAGTGAATTCGCTTCTGGTTTCGATTCTTTATCGCGCGCGGCCCGACGAAGTGAAATTGATCCTGATCGATCCGAAGCGGCTTGAGCTGGGTCTATACGAAGACATTCCGCACCTGGCCACGCCAATCATTGTCGATCCAAAGCCGGCGGCGCGGGCGCTGCGTTGGGCAGTCGCGGAAATGGAACGCCGCTACAAACAATTGGCCGGATGGGGCGTGCGCAACATCGACGGGTTCAATGCGGAAATCGCGAAGCGCAATGCGGCCAAGGACTTTGGCGAAACCGGCGAAGCCTGGAAACCGCTCCCTTACATCGTGATTGTAATCGACGAGCTGGCTGACTTGATGATGGCCTCAGGTCACGAAGTCGAAGAATCGATTACCAGGTTGGCACAGATGGCCCGTGCCGTTGGTATTCATCTCGTGCTGGCAACGCAGCGTCCGTCGGTCGATGTGATTACCGGCTTAATCAAGGCGAACTTCCCTTCCCGCATATCCTATCGCGTCTCGTCCAAAGTCGATTCACGCACGATTCTCGACACGAATGGCGCCGAACATCTGCTTGGCCGAGGCGACATGCTATTCCTGCCGCCGGGTTCTTCGCGTCTGCTGCGCGTGCACGGCGCTTATGTGGACGAAGCGGAAATCGGCCGCATCGTCACGCACATCAAAGCGCAATGGCAGCCCGAA
>DATENS010000381.1:0-11892 GCA_035274925.1 Pyrinomonadaceae bacterium
GTTTGGCTCGGAGACCACTGGTCGCACGCTTTTTGGACCAGTCCGGATGTGTGGGCTGACGTCGATCCGCCTCCTGCGGGCGGCACGGTCCCGCTGCATGTCAGGGTGCGTAACGACAAGCCGGTCACTATGCATAACAGCATAGTGCGCGCCTACTACACCGATCCACGGGTATCTCTCGAATTCCCAAACCCAGGCGCAGTTCTGATCGGCGAGCAGATTGTTGATCTGCCTTCCGGCAACACCACCGTCGATTTTTCCTGGCATGTACCAAGCGGAACCAACATCTGGGGCGAGCACCATTGGTGCGTGGGCGCCGTCGTGTCGCATCCCGACGACAAACCGCTCACGAACCAGATTCAACGGACGAGCAACATAGGCGGACGCAATTTTCAAACTGTTGAGGTCGAGGCTATCACTAAACTCTTTGTGGGAGTCACGAATCTTCTCGATGTGCCCGCTGAATTCGTAGTCAAAGTCGATCCGAAGAGCCTGCCGCCGGGTTGGCGCGTTGAAGTGCCGCCAGTTCGACAAACGCGCAAGCTCAGCCGCAAGGCGCTTCTGCTTCACGTGCAAAACAATGTTCTGGCGCCCGGCGAGAGCGTTGCTCAGCCGATTCGTATTGTTGCGCCCGCGAACATGAGGCGCGGGGCCGTTGTCGACATCGATGTCAGTGGAGTGTTATTGCCCCTGGTTCCGGGAAAGCGTGTGCCGATGGGTAACGGCTATACCTTTCGCGTAGTCAAGAGCAAGGGCAGGTAAATCTTTAAGTCATGTGCATTCAATGAAGTGGTCGCGAATCTGAAAGGAGGCTCACTATGGTCCAACAACTAGTGATCCCGATGCTTATCATTCTGTTGGGAAGCATTCCGGGAACACCGAACAACAGCCGTGCAGACGATTCGAACTCTTCGTCTCACAAGTTATTTGTCTCAATAGGCACCAAAAAAGCGGGCGACGCCGTGATGAGAGGCACTTACCCGGTGCGGCGTGGTTCTGCCCAACGCAAGAAATCCCTCGAAGACATTCTGTCCGATAAGGCCCTTTGGGGTGCGGGATTTCCGGCGGCACTAGCCGCGCTCCCGGCCATGTCGCGCATGGGCGAGAAACGAGTGTGGCTGTTCCAGGACAAGATACTGGGCGACACGAAGTATGCGGGTCGCGAGGAAGCGTATGGCGCCTCTAACAAGCTCACCGAAGAGCTGAAGATCGCTCCCAAACCACGCTCAAGCCAGTTTGCCGCTCTCATGGCGAACGTTGCGCCGCTGAAGGTCGAGGTTCATTACCTGACTGAAGACCGGTCGTATCGCATTTCCGCAGCGGGTCCGCAATTCCTGCCCGACCGCCTTTCCATGGCGACGGTGCGCAGCCGGCTCGGCAAGGAAGAGCGTGTCTCAACCGAACTGTTGGACGATGGAACCGAACGTCGCCCGGTAGTTCTCACGCTTCATCATTACGCCGGCGGAGCCATCGTCTTTGTCGAATCGGACTTGAATCCGAACATCGGCTCGGTCGACAGAGTGTTCCTGGACGCGCCGAAGATTTCGGCGTCGATATTTTAGGAGGCGAAAATGAAAACTATTAACTCACCTGCTCACAACGCAGCCAAACAGCTCTTTGCGTTTCTCCTAATGTTAGCGTTGACGGTTATTGCTTTGCCTCGCTCAGTTGTTTCCCAGACGATCAAGGACATTGCCACCAACGCTACGGATCCTAACAATCTGGCTGATACGGAACCCAGTATTGCCGTGGATCCCAGTAACCCGTTACGGATCGCCATCGTGAGTTTTTCGGAACCATGGGGGGCAAACGTAATGGCCCCTGTGTGGAAGTCAACCGATGGTGGCGTTACCTGGACCAAGGTCACCCAGATTCCGCGGCCTACATCCAATGCCGCCGGGCCGGGAGATCAAAAAGTTTCGTTCGATTCTACCGGGAGGATCGTGATTGCCGAGCTTGATTTCATTCCCAGGGATTACGTCTATCGCCAAACGGGAGCGGCCAACGCCGCCCTGACACAAGGCGCGCAGTACGGGGATGATCAACCCCATTTGGAAGTGGACAAGACCGCCGCCAGTCCCTGCTTCAATCGAACGTATTCGCCCTATCTCAATTTTAGCGGCAGCCCCAGATCACACGTGGTCAGGTCTCCGGACTTTGGAGCGACAGTCACTGATGTAACCGCCGGCAGCGGCGCATTTCCGAATCGGACCACCAGGATCGCTGTGGCGCCCAATGGCAGGATCTACATCATCTACAAGACGCGTGAAGGCGCCGTGGGTGCTGACTTTGAAACTGCTCATTTCCGGGTGATGCGTTCAGACGATTGCGGTGTGACATGGGGAGGTCTGGGGGCCACCGGAACAGCGGTGCATGCCGGCACAGTCACAACCTGGTTCACAAACAACTTTGGCAATCCGGCAAAAGGAAAGGTGGCCCGCGCCCGCAGCAGCGACGCGTGGATCGCGACCGATCCCGTCACGGGAGAGGTCTATGCGGCATACTGTCACCGGGACGCGTCCGGCCGTGGACAAATCTTTGTGGCTCGTTCGGCTGACATGGGCGTGACCTGGGCCAGCACTCGCGTCACCGATGGAACGCGCAATTCCGCCTTTCCCGAAATCGCCGTGGCCGGCAACGGCGCCATCGGAGTCCTCTACATTGACTATGACGATTCGGGACAGGCCACCATCTTTCGTCACCGGCTGGCCCGCTCGTTCAATGACGGCGCAACCTGGACGCACTCGAATCTTCAATCAATGAATCCAGGTCCGATCGCCAATGCGTCAAGTGGGTTCCTATGGGGCGATTATGAAGGAATCACCGCGCACGGCAACAAGTTTTACGGAGTGTTCACCGGCGAATCCATCGGCCGATCTACGCTGCAACTGGATCCGATCTTTTTCACGGCGCCGGCGACGAACTTCGTTTTCCCGAACATCTGCCAGATTCACCCGGAGGTCTGCCAGGGTGTTTGCCGAGCACCTTGCTTCCTGGATGAGTGTATCGCCTGCATGGTGGAGATCTCTATCGACCAACTTTTCGATCCCTGGGAAGCCGTCCTCTTCGATCCGGCCGGGAAAGTCGTCAACGTCAAGCAGGTGAAGAGAGGGAACACGGTCACCATGCGGTTCCGGCCTGACCGGCAGTTTACAAACAGGCTCGAGGAGTTCACGGTCGTCTTCCGGGGCGGGAAGGAAGGAACCAAGCCCGACGCGACCGTCAACGCCAAGGTGATTAAGTGAGATTCATGAATGTGAATCTTGGAAGACACGAAGGCGCCCAGTCACCCTGGGCGCTTTTCGTTTGGGTCAAGGCGATGGAAGTTGCGTGTGATAGTGCTCAGTCTTGAATGGTTTGAATCCTCGCTTCAAGTAATTCGGCATGGCCGCGGGATCGTCCAGCGTGCACGTATGCAGCCAGACACGCTTCGCGCCATCCTCCCAGGCCTGCTCGACAGCTCTCGTCAGCAAATGCTTTCCCAGTCCGCGCCCGAGGAACTCGGCTAACAATCCGAAGTAAGCCACCTCAGTCGAGCCGTCCTCGCACTTGCGCAGCTCAAAATAGCCGGCCTTCTGGTCGTCGTAAGTCATTAGCCAGAGTGAGATTTCGGGCTGCAGCAAATGTTTTGCAATGTCTTCATCAGTCCATGGCAGGCGATCGATCCAGTGATAGTTCCGGCCCACCTCTGCGTACAGCATTCGAAATAGCTCGACGGAACAATCAGGCTGCGGTTCGATGCGGATTAGCGGATCGTCAGACCGCGCCGGCTGAAGTTCCGACGGGTCCCGCATTTCGAGATAGGTGCGAGTGACTTCGATAGTTGGGTTTGATTGCCCGGGATGAGTCATATCTAAATTTACCGGGTCGCTACCCACGGTTCTGACTCTTAGCCTTCGCCCGCGGATGAAATCGATCGTAGGCCTTGCGCATGTGCAGGTCCGTGATGTGAGTGTAGATCTCTGTGGTCGAGATGTCTGCGTGGCCCAGCATGGCCTGCACGGAACGCGAATCGGCGCCGTGTTGAATCAGGTGCGTGCCGAAACTATGACGCAAGGTATGCGGTGAAATCTCAGGCACGTGCGCTGTTGCGGCGTGACTTTTGATGATGCTCCAGGCGAGTTGCCGCGTTAAGGCCCGGCCCCGGTTCAGAAACAGTGTGGGACTTTCAACGCCCAGCCGTTCACGTACGGCGCAGTATCGCTGTATCCAGTGCACGGCGCTCTTGCCGATCGGAATCCGGCGTTGCTTGCTGCCTTTGCCGTGACAGGTGACCACCGCGCCGTCGATGTCGACGTCACTGACTTTCAAACCACACAGTTCGGAAACGCGCAGGCCAGCCGCGTACATCAATTCGAGCATGGCTCGATCGCGCACCCCGGTGTCTGTCTGAATGTCCGGCGCAAACAACAGCCGCTCCATTTCTTCCTCGGTCAGAAACTTTGGCAGGTTCGCGTGGCGCTGCGGCGTGTGAATGTCTTCAACGGGATGGCGCTTCACATGGCCGTCGAGCATGAGGAAGGTGAAAAATCCCCGGGCCGCGCTCACCGCGCGCGCCACCGACGTGGGCGCCAGGCCTTCGCGCGACATGGAAGCGATCCATTCGCGCATGTCCTTCCGCTCGAGTCGTGCAACGTCTTTGCCTTTCTTCCCGGCCCAGATCTGAAGCCTGGCAATGTCGCGTTTGTAACTCTGCAGAGTATTCGCGGAAAGGCCCTTTTCGACCTGAATGTAACTGAGGAATTCGCGGGTTAGATCGCGGCCGGCCATCGCGCTGAGATTAGCACAGGTTGAGCGACTCAGAACCTCGACTGGTCCGGGTTCTGACTCAGATCCTCAGGCAGCAGCGAAAAGACGACCGCATCGTGTCGCTTCCCATTAATCAGCAATCGCTGACGGGCGACGCATTCGCGGATGGCGCCCGCTTTTTCGGCGACGCGCTGGCTGGCAACGTTGTCAACGGCGGCGATGATCTCGATTCGCTCCAAACCGAGTTCGAAAAAGCCAAATCCGGCCACCAGGCGCGTGGCTTTCGCCGCCACGCCTTTTCCGGTCGCAGAGGTTCGCACCCAGTAACCAAGATTTGCGATCTGGTGCACGCGATTGATGAAGTTCAAACCTATGCCGCCGAGAAATCGTTCACTGGTCTGATCGAAAACGCCGAAGCTGTAGGCCTCTTCCGCCGGATTCGAACTCGTTCGCAGGGAAAGAAACGCGCGCGTCTCGTCGATCGAATAGTTTTCGTGAAGCCAGGGCAGCCATCGCGAGACTTCAGGGATTGATTCGCGCGCTGCCTCAAAGAGAGCTTCGGCATCATCTATCACCAGCGGGCGAACCAAAATCTCTCCGTCGGTGAGCTTCACGATGCGTGCGTGCCAATCTCTTCTACGTTGGCCTGGCGGCGGAAGCGATGCGTTACAGGTCGCCGCCGTCCGATGCCGATGGCGTTGCGAGAAATAATCAGGGTGGGTGGCAATTGCCGGCGCTTGAATTCGTTGGCCGGCGATTCGACACGATTCAGGATGTCAAAAACCAGCGCAGCATCGTGTCCGGCGGCGATGATTTCTTCCGGCGGTTGTTTCTTCTCAAAATAAAGTTTGAGAATTGGATCAAGGTCGTCGTAAGGCGGCAGCGATTGATCGTCGAATTGGCCCGGCGCCAGCTCAGCCGACGGCCGTTTCTCGATGATCGATTGCGGGATGACTTCGCTTTCGCGGTTGTAATGACGAGCGAGTGCATAGACCTCGGTCTTCAAAACATCGCCGAGCACCGCCAGGCCGCCATTCGTATCCCCGTAAAGCGTGCAATATCCCAGAGCGAGCTCAGACTTGTTTCCGGTGGAAAGCAGAAGTCGATTCTCAGCATTTGAGATGGTCATCAGGATGTTGCCGCGCAAGCGCGACTGAAGATTCTCGACCGCATTCTCAACCCCGCGATCGCGCGCTTGCGCACTCGGTTCAGGCAAACCGAGTTCGTTGCGCAATGCGTGAAAAGCTTCACTGATCGGTCTTTCAATTACTTTCATGCCGAGACGCCGTCCAAGTTCAAGCGAATCGTCCACGCTTTCCCGCGAGCTGTAAGGCGACGGCATGGTCACGGCCAAAACATTCTCAGGCCCGAGCGCTTCGCACGCCAGCGCGGCGACCAGGGCGGAATCGATGCCCCCGGACAATCCAAAGAGGGCGCGGCCGAAACCGTTCTTGCGCGCGTAGTCGTGAATACCGAGCACGAGGGCCTGGCGCACGGTCGCGATATCGTCACCTGTCAGACAGCGCGTGTCGGGAACGCCGGCGCCGAGATCGACGGTGCCGACAAACTCTTCGAATGGAGGCGCCTGCAAGATGATTTTGCCCTGCGCGTCGGAAATGATGCTGGCTCCATCGAAGATTATGCCGTCGTTGCCGCCGATGAGATTTACGAACACGATGGGAATGCCGGCGGCCTTGGCACGATGGGCGACCATCTCGCAACGCACTTTCATCTTTCCCTTGTTGAAAGGCGAGGCGTTAATCGAAACCAGCAGTTCCGCGCCCATCTGAATCAGCTCCTCGGCCGGATCGTTCGCGTACATGCGCTGTTTCCAGAACGTCTTGTCATTCCAGAAATCTTCACACACGGCCACGCCCAGATTTATGTGGTCGAGATTGAACAGGCGGCGCCCGCGGGCGGGCTGAAAATAACGTGGGTCATCGAAGACGTCGTACTCAGGCAGCAGGGTCTTGTCGGCGAATCCGAGGAGTTTTCGATTTCGAATGATCGCGCCCGAGTTGTAGAGCTTGCGCCCCGTCGGCTGATCGCTGGGCCGCACAGTACCGACGATGGCCGCGATGCCTTCGGTCGCATCGATGATTTTGTCAAGGGGATCCAGAGCTGAACGAACTACATCCGGATCGAGAAACCAGTCAAAAGAGGTGTAACCCTGGATGGTGACTTCGGGAAAGACGATCAGGTCCGAAGAATCCTTCTTCGCCTGTTCGATAGCGCCGATGATGCGCGCGGTATTCCCTTCGCAATCTCCGTTAGTCGTATTGATCTGCCCGATGGTTACGCGCATTCGCGAAAGATTTTAACACTTATGTGGTGAGGTCAGAACCGGGAGCGGGTACCCTAATTTGAAATTCTCCGCAGAGTAAACACCGAATGGCACTACCCGCTACCGCTCCCGGTTCTGACCCCATACAACTTGGGATTATAGAAAGGAGCGAACGCAGCAATTAGCGCGGCTTCGAAACTCATGGCACGGGTCAGCAGATCACGCGAGAGCACACCCCATGCGCCTTGCTTACTACGCACGTCGCGCACCCCGGCGACCTCGTCAATCACAATTCCGAGCTCGCGCTTTCCGCCGATCACATCTTTTACGATGTGGTCGGGAACGCAAATCGACGGCGACATGCCAAAGCTGCTGCGCTTGCCATCGGTTGCAAAGGCCCAGCCGCGCAGAAAAGTGTGCCATTCGCCATCGACTGAAATGGAATGGAAGCCGCCTTCCAGGCCGACATAGAGATCGGTTTCCAGTTTTTGCTGAATCAGCAGGTCGCGTACGACGAGGGCGCGTTCGCGCGCGCCGCTCATCAATTCCCAATCGGTCAACGGCATTGCCGGAGCGCTGGTCTGGACCGGACGGGCCACCACGCTCGCATCTCGCCAGGCAGCATCGATTTCCGCTATGCGCGCGATAGTGGCGCGCACAGCCATGATCTTCGCCGCGCGATCTGAGCCCAACGCGATTCTTTCGATTCGTTTCAAGACCATGAAGTCAGAACCGGGAGCGGTAGCGACCGGTATTAACTTTCGCCAGAAGACTACCGGGCTTAATTGATACGGTGACGCGCCTACCTGGTCGCTCCCACCACCCCACGCGGGCTGCCCGCGCGGGGACCCCGGTTCGCTCCCGGTCCTGACTTCATCAGTTTGACATTCAACCTCGGGCGTTGTTGTAATCGAATGCCACTCAGAGCACAAGCTTTAAGGAGCAGTGATGTCCGTTTCGGAATTAATTTACGACTGGAACAAGATCGAGCCGCAACTGCAAAAGCCGGATCGACACATCGGCTTTGACGACGAAACTTTGCGCGACGGCCTGCAATCGCCCTCAGTCAGCGAGCCATCGGTAGAAAAGAAGATCGAGCTGGTGCATTTGATGGACGAGCTCGGCATCGACACCGTGGACATTGGATTGCCCGGCGCCGGCGGCACCCACGCGGCGGGCGTCGAAATGATGGCGCGCGAGATTGCGGACAAGAAACTTAAGATACGTCCCAACTGCGCCGCGCGCACGCACCGGAACGATATCACTCCGATCGTGGAAATTTCGCAGCGCGCCGGAATCGCGATCGAAGCCTGCACCTTCATCGGCTCTTCACCGATCCGCTTTTACGCGGAGGAATGGACGCTCGACAAGCTTTTGCAAATGACTGAAGACGCAGTGACCTATGCCGTGGGCGAGGGGCTGCCGGTGATGTTTGTCACGGAAGACACGACGCGCGCCAATCCCGAAACAATTCGCGCGCTCTACACCACCGCAATTCGCTGTGGCGCGCGCGCCGTTTGTGTTTGCGACACGGTGGGCCACGCAACGCCCGACGGCGCCCGCGAAGTCGTGCGGTTTGTCCGCGGCATTATCGATGAACAGGGCGAGAAAGTGCGGCTCGACTGGCATGGTCACCAGGATCGCGGCCTGGGCGTCATCAATTCCATTGCCGCGATTCAGGGCGGGGCCGATCAGGTTCATGGTTCGGCGCTCGGCATGGGCGAGCGCGTCGGCAACACGCCAATGGATCAACTACTGGTAAATCTAAAGCTGATGAGTTGGATCGACAACGATCTCTCACGTCTTGGTGAATATTGCGCCCTTGCGGCCGACGCCTGCTGTTGGACCGTGCCGCTGAACTATCCGGTGTTTGGCCGCGACGCGTTTCGCACGGCCACAGGGGTGCACGCGGCCGCGGTCATTAAGAGCTACCGAAAAGGCGATACGGAACTGGCGGATCTTATTTATTCAGGTGTCCCCGCCGGGCTGTTTGGCTTGCGACAGGTAATCGAGGTTGGTCCGATGAGCGGCAAGTCGAACGTGATCTTCTGGCTCGAGACTCGCGGCATGGAAGCAAGCGACGAGCGCGTCAACCGGATCTATGAACGAGCCAAAGGGGCGTCAGCGGTTTTGAGCGAAGAAGAGTTAATGACGCTGGTCTAATCACACTTTCTAACTTCCAGCCGTATGAGTCCTTCTATTCACGCGGTCCTTTTGAAGTACATTGTCCACTTGTTGCAAAAGGGCGTCGAAGCGTGAATCTTCAAATAGACTTCTAAGCATTGGGTCAACCTTGGTGAAGAGTGCGGGCTGGTCTCGCCTGTTAATCGCCACGGACAATGCCTCCAACGCCTGTTCTTTTTCTCCGAGCAGTGCAAAGTACTGCGCCCGTTGATAGGGATCTCTAATCTTGTCGGCGACGGGCTCTTCGGTTCTCAGCTTTTCACGCCAGAAACCACGAATCCCATTCTTCGCATACGCTGCGCGCAAAGCCTTTTCTTCCTGCTGACCGAAACCCGGATCTCTAACTATGATCTCCTGCAGCTTGAAATATTCAGCGACGGCTTCCTCGTACAGCCCTTTCATCGTGTAGGCCTGGTACAGATAAAGGTGCGCATTAACGAAGTTCTGGTCGAGGGCCAACGTCTGCTTGCATTGCTGAATAGCGCCGTCAAAATCTCCCATGAAGTACAAGACCTGCGCCAAGTCGGCATTGATTGGCAATGAAAAAGGATCCAGCTGGAGGGCTTGCTGCAACTCAGCCTTGGCCTCTCGTGGATAGTGTCGAGAAGCAAGAAAAAGCCCATACCATTGGTGTGCGGTTGCGTAATCGGGACTGAGAGCAATCGCCAGCTTGTATTCCCGAGCAGCCTCGTCCCAATCCCAAAGCCAGAACCAGCGCACAAAGCCGATGGTGGCATGCGCCTGGCCCAGAGCACCGTCCAATTCCAGGGCTTTGCGCGCTGCGGCCTCAGCTTTAGACCACGAGATACGGTCGAAAGCGTAGGCATCGGCCAGGCCGGCGTGTGCCAGAGCAAAATTTGGATCGAGAGTAATCGCCTGTTCAAAAAGGCCAATGCTCTTATGCAAGCCCTGGGCGGTGCGATTGTTCCAGTAATAGCGCCCTTTGACGTAGGCTTCGTGAGCTGCCGGACTCGTCGTGCCTGGTTTGGCCAGCACGCTCTTCAGCGAGCTGGCGGACACAGCAAAGACCTCGCGAGCTGCCTTATCGACGAGCGAAGTCGTCAGCTTTGAAGTATTCCTCAGCTCATCCGCTTGTTTGGCCTGCCATAAAACTTTGCCATCGCTGGTGGAGATCAGGCGAATGGTCACCACGATCCGGTCGCCGATTTTTTGGGCTTCGCCATCAAACACGGCATCCGTCTTTAATTCGCGGCCGGCAGTTGCGGCGTCGCGCTGGATCGCCATGTAGCGGTGAACAGAATTAGTCGGCCGAATATTGATATCCAGGCTTTGATTGAATCCCGCAATTAATTGATCGGCAACGCTGAGACCGAGGAACTGATCGTCTCCGGCGCCACTGGCAAGGGGAAGCACGGCCAGCGTCTTAATCGGCAACGGTGAAGGGGCGATCGAATCACCCCGTCGCAGCATGGTAGCGGTGACAAAAACAGCGCTGAAAACCAGAACTACCAGCGCGGCTGCGAGGACTGCCCGCCGCATTCCTGCTCGTTGCATGACCGGGACTGGAACGATGGCTTCTGATGTTTCGGTCTCTTCATGGATCCGCAGGTTCACCTTGGTGTGAGAAACCTGAATGAGTTCCGTCTCGCTGCTGATTTCCCGGACGGCCCCGGTAAAACGGTAGCCCCGGCGCGGCACGGTCTCGACATAACGCTGTTCGTGCCGGCCGTCCCCGAGAGTCTTTCTAATCGCCGAAATGCATTGGGAAAGATTGTTCTCTTCGACAAAGGTGTCTGGCCAGAGCCGCTGGAGCAGATCGTCCTTCTCGACGATGTGCCCGTGGCGTTCCACTAGCGCCAGGAGCGTGTCAAAGACCTTGGGTGCGAGGGTTACCGGCGTCCCATTGCAAAGGAGGACGCGTTCCTCGGGATCAATTCGGAATTGGTCGAACTCGTAAAAGCGATTGAGGGGGTCACTCATCGGGGCCTTCAGAACTAATTCAGAACTTCCTAAAGACTTCCTTTTCGCGGCCGGTTACGGTTCGCGGCCGGACAAGAGAAGCGCGCTGATGGAAAAGCTCGCTTCAGGGTGCGCGGATTATACCGAAGCCAAGATTGCCCGGCAATCGCGGGAACCCGCAGCCGAAGGCCGACTGACGGCTTTTTATGAAGACCCGAAGAACCATTGAATTTACCGCTGAGCGCAGCGAAATCTTCGTCCGGCGGGAAGTCTGGCAGTCGATCGCCGACTGGTGCGAGGCCTGCGGCGCGAGGGTCCAATTGCTGAGTCCGGAAGAGGCGGCCCGGCGCGGAGGCGTCAGCCCGCGGGAAATCTACCAAAGGGTCGAGTGCGGCAAGATCCACTTCGTTGAAATGCCGGATCTCTCGTTGCTCATTTGTATCAATTCAATTTTTTAGTACTGGAGAAGTAGCCATGAAAACCCTTGCCAATCTGATGCTCACCGCCTTGTTTGTCCTCGTGGCCGCTCAGGCGCAATCCATACTTGCGCAGGGGACTCTGGAGCGAAGCATCCTCGGCTCGGTAGTCGAGCAACAAGAGAATAAAGACACGGGAGACCGCACGGTCGTGGTTGAAGTGAAGTTGGACACCACCGTGGACGGCGTGGAGCTGAAACTGCCGGATCAAGTGGTGGAAGGCGCTAAGACAATCGCGCTCAATAACTGGACTCTGGTTAAAGGCAAAGGGTTAATTAC
>DATENS010000382.1:0-10052 GCA_035274925.1 Pyrinomonadaceae bacterium
ATTACGGGAGACGTGTGAAAGGTTACGAAGAATCTTTTGTCGAGCGGCCGCCTATTTAAGTCTGAACGTCCGCGCGATCTGGTCGGTTTGATTGCGAATGCGCGCCAGCTTGTCACGAAGGCCGGTGAAGCGCAGCGCATAAACCGTATGGTCATCGACCTGCAGGTAGTAAGTACGGCCCGCCATTGGTTTTCCGGCCTGGGTAAACTCGTACGAGATGGTCACCCCGTTTAGCCGGCCGGGAAAATTTTCCTCTTTTCCTTCAACGTATCCCGGAAGGAAATGATTCTTTTGCTCCTGGTCGCGGCGGCCAAACTCGCGCACGGTCAGTCCTCCATCGAGGGCTTCCCTGCGGATGCGCAGGTAGCCGTCGTTCCGATCGCCGAAGATGAACTCGGCGTGCTGGTGCGTTTCGTCGGGCTCATCGACCAGGCGCCACATTGACGACGGAAAATCGACCGTGTAACCCGCCTTGGCGTTGGTATAACTGTAATCCTGGGCCGCTGCAGGCGCGCTAAACGCCGCGAGCATAAGAAGTCCGGAGAAAGCTAATGCAAGTCGCACTGTGAAACTCCTTGGGTTTGGGGCCATTTTGTTTTTTCCAGGTTCTCAGATGCTGATGAGCTTGAGGGGGTTGGGCGCCGGGTAAATACCGCTGGCCCCGGACCGTCTATGAACCCTCAATGGCAGCTCTTTGCAGGCGGACTAATTGCTCAATTCCCTTCTTTCCCAGCTCAAGCAATTCGTCCATCTGCGCTCGCGTGAACGGGGCGCCTTCGGCCGTTCCCTGCACTTCGATAAAACGTCCATCGCCGGTGCAGATCACGTTCATATCTACCTCGGCGCGCGAATCTTCGTCGTATTTCAGATCAAGCAGGGCAGCGCCGTCAACCAGTCCCACGCTTACCGCCGCGACTTCGCTGGTGATCAGCGATCGTTTGATCTTCTTGTCCTTCAAAAGCTGTTTGCAGGCGATTGCAAAGGCCACGTACGCCCCGGTGATTGCCGCCGTACGCGTGCCGCCATCAGCCTGAAGCACGTCGCAATCAAGAGTGATGGTGCGTTCGCCCAGCACGCTGCGATTCGAGATCGCTCGGAGGCTGCGGCCGATCAAACGCTGAATTTCATGCGTGCGTCCCGATGGTCCACCGCGACCGATCTCGCGCATGGTGCGCGTGTGAGTTGAACGTGGCAACATGCCGTATTCGGCGGTGACCCAGCCTTCGGTTCGCTGACCGCGCAGGTGCGGAGGCAACTTGTCCTCGACTGAAGCCGCGCAAATGACACGAGTGTTGCCCATTTCGATCAGAGCAGAGCCTTCCGCGTTAGCGAGAAATCCCGGAGTAATCTTGACCACGCGCAGCTCGTCAGGGGCGCGATTGTCGGTGCGAATGTAAGTCATAAGAAAACATCCACAGATTACGCAGATAAGAAGGCAGTCAGTGGTCCGTTGTCAGTAGTTCACTGTGCGTTGTCACCGATAACCTTGAGCTTTGGCTACTGCTGGCCACTGACCATTGACTACTGACTGTTCTGCCCGTCTAATCTGTGTAATCTGTGGACTAAACCTTCAGTCTGTCCTCTCCCCAAACTTCAACCGCCTCCAGGCGCGACGGCTTACTTCCCAGGAATCTTTCCGCCACGCGCGCGAATCTCTCTGCCGCGTCGGTTACATAGAAGTGGTCCAAATCATCGCATAGTTGGCGCTCGAGCGCACCAGTCGGCGGCGTGTCACGCGCCAGGCCTTTTTCTCTAAGCAGGCTTTTGACTTCCGCCGCGGTGGCCTCGCCAGAGTCGATCAATTTGACCGCATCGCCGACAGTTTCCTGAATCACTTCGCGAAGAATCGGATAGTGAGTACAGCCGAGCACCAGCGTGTCGATCTTTCCCTGCAAATCGTGCAAATAAGTTTCGGCGATCGTGCGAGCTACTTCGTTATCAGCCCAGCCTTCTTCCGCCAGCGGGACGAAAAGCGGACACGCGCGCTCAATGACCATCGCGTTTTCATCGGCTTTCTTGATCGCGGCGGTGTAGGCGCCGCTTTGCACCGTCGATTCGGTTGCGATTACGCCAACGCGCTTTCCGTTTTCATGGACCGCGGCCCGGGCTCCCGGACCGATCACGCCGACAACTTCAATCTTTAAGGACTTGCGAATCGCCGGCAGCGCTAACGCCGACGCCGTGTTGCAGGCCACCACCAGCAACTTGATCCCATGCCCCGCGAGAAATTGCGCATTCTCGACCGCGTATCTTTCCACGGTGGCCAAAGACTTAGTGCCATACGGCACACGCGCCGTGTCACCCAGGTAAACGAACCGTTCGTTGGAAAGATGTTCGTGCAGCGCGCGATAGACTGTGAGTCCACCAACGCCGCTGTCGAAGATTCCGATGGGAAGAGAAGTACTCAAGATTGATCCGCAGATTACATAGATTACACAGATATGCAGTTAAGGGGCAAAGAGCTAAACAGCCAGCAAGAAGGGTAAGACCTCTCAACTTAACTGCTTGATTCTTATCTGTGTAATCTGCGCAATCTGTGGATGGTATTTATGGCTTGGCAGCTCGTTCAGCTTTCGCCTTCTCAATTTCCTTTTCCAGCGTAGCCTTTCCCTCGGGAAAGAGCTCGATGTACTTCGCGAAGTCAGCCTCGGCTTCCGCATCTTTTCCCTGACTGAGTAAGAGCATGCCCCGGCCCTGGTAAGCAAATGCGAATTTTGAGTTTATTTTGATGGCCTTGCTGTAGTCAGCCAGCGCCTCGTCCGGCTCTTTGCGTTTCTTGTGCAGGCTGGCGCGATTCTGATAGGCATAGACATTGTTGGGCTGAAGTTTGATGGCTTTGTTCAGATCCTCTAGCGCCTTGTCGAGATCTCCCTTTCCCTCGTACGCGTGGCTGCGACTCAGGTATAGGCCGGACTTCACGTTATCCGGCATTGGATTGGCTTCCGGAATTGCTTCGTTGAAGTCCCGTATGGCCCCATCAAAATCTTTTTTCTGAATTTTCTCGTTGCCGCTTTTGGTGAGCGCATTAACCTTCGCCAGCCGCTCGAAAAAAGGATCTTGCGCCTGCGCACCGGCATTGAAGACAAGCGCAATGCTAACCAGGAGAATTAATCGAATAGTTGTGAGGTACATGAATCCTCCCTACTGCTTCCTGCCTACTGCCTACTGCTTCCTGCCTACTGCCTACTGCCTACTGATTATGGTGGAGGCGCCGGGAATTGAACCCGGATCCAAAAGCCAACGCCGAAGGACTCTACATGCTTAGTTGCTTCTCTTTTCGCGAAGCCTTTCGACTTCGCAAGTTTCGCCCGATTCCAACTAAGTGAAGCGACAAGACGTTGGATTGGGCTAGTCCGGCTTTAATCTCGCCCACGGTCACGGACCGAAACCGCGGGCCAGCTCAACTAAGGTGACATCTCCATCCGCGCGCATGAGCAACTTGCGGCAGAGACGCTAGCGGGCTATTAGGCCGCCAGAGCTAACTCGTTAGAGTTCGCAGTTGTGTTTCCCTGTTTTTTTTATAACGAGCTGTACAGAGCCAGCACGGCATGCATCGCGACGGTCGTTACGGCCCCTGTCGAAGCCTGTCGCCCCCAATCGTGAAGCAGAAAGATTATAAGAGATGCGGGCGGGGATGTCAGGTTTGCCTGAGTCACAAGGACCCGTGTCAGTACCCCGAGCGGTAGCGAGGCGGATCAATCAATCGACGTTGAATTCAGCCTGAACAGTTCGTTATGACTTCTCTTCCCAATCCGTGTAATCTGCCGAAAGACCCAGGCGAAAGAGCATGAGCGAGCAACTGATTCCTTTAAGTGAGGAAGACCGACAAGTCCTTATTCGAAAGCGAAAGAGGGCCCTGATTTTGGCGCTTGGTTTACTGGGCGTGTCGTTGCTGTTCTTGTCGCCGCTGGTAGTGGTTCACACTTTCGTTTGGGTAGTGCTGCTGGGTAGTCTCGGCATTGGGTTGGCACTAATGTCGCCCCTTCCTTTTTATAGCCTGTATTTGCTTGTCAACGACCTGCGCGGCAATCAGAAGCAGATGATTAGCGGTCCAGTCGAAGCGCAGAACGTAGATGTAACGCGCACAAAGGATGAGGACGGTGTCGAAGGTGCTGCTTCTTACCGGTTTTGGATCCAAATCAGAAGCAAGAAGGTAACCGTCAGCGAAGAGCAGTATTACCAATTCAAGAAAGGCGATATCGCGACGGCGTTCATCGCTCCCCACTCGGGCAACGTGTTAGGTCTCGATAAAGAAAACGTCCGGCGACCTTTTTCCTAGTCGATCTGGCTCCGCTACTGCTCTCGGTGCTGACATCCCTACTGTCGGATTACATGTGAAGTTGGATAAGCGGCGATCAAAATCTCTTCCTCCCACAGATTTTCGAGCAGAAAGCTCTGTAACTTTGCGCAGTAGTCGAGCGCACTTTCCTGATCGGTTGGGTCATTCCAATTCATGGGAAAGTCGCTGTAAACCATGTTCACGCGATCCGCGATGACCTGGCCACTGTCCGAAAGATAGTAACCGCCTGAGTCTTCGTGGAGAGTGCAACCACCACAAAGCTCGGTTAATTCGTCGATGAGCCAGGTTAAAGTGTCTTGATAGGCGGGCTTGTGACCGACCGGGAGGTAGACCTCAACGCGAATCTTTGGCGCGAAGCTGGGCAAGGCGCTTCTTTCTCCATTCAGATATGTTCTTCAATCGGCGACGGAATTCCACGTCAGAGACCTCTGATTTCGCCGGCTTCTTTGCCGGCGCGTGAGGTGCAACCTTGGACTTAATCTTCATGAACAACTCCGCGTCGATTATCCGCCCAACCGGATCTTGCTGCAAGACAATCCTTTTGCTGACCCCAGCATTGATACGTAACCTAATGATGAACCGGCGAATCGGATGACTAGCCCGCGCGTTAGCAAGGACGTCCCATCTAATCCTTCGCTAACCCAATCGCCACCACGATCATTAGAAGAATGAACAGGATCGAGAGCACGAGCAGCGCGATCTTCCAAAAGCTGTAAGGCCGATCACCCTGAATCTCGCCCGTGCGGCCGTTGACGATTATTTGGAAGACCTTCTGATTGAATCGGTAAGCGCCGGCGTAAACCGGTAGCAGCAAATGCTTAAACGTGATCGCCGAATACTGCGTAGTGATGCTGTGAATTCTTTGTTCGTCACCGCCGATGTTTTGCCGCACGTCGCCTTTGATCAATCCGGCAGCAATTTGCTTTACCCGCTCAAAGCCTTGCGCCAGGTCCACCTGGTAACGCTGCGCCTTGAATCCCGAAAGGAACGCAGGATCGTAAGGCTTTAACTCCGTAAGATCCCAAGGCTCTAACCCGTCCAGCCTGTTCTGCGGCAACGATGTCGCAGCCGGAACCAGAACATCATCAAACCATCGAGAGACCGCTCCCGAAGCCGGCCGCCAGCGCGTGTGCCGCACCTGTCTGGTGCGCGTCTGCTGCCTGCCCTGCGTGTGTTCCACATAAGTCTCTGTGACGTAGTAATACTCGCCGCGTTCACCCGTGTAATAACTGATCGTGTGCGTGTCGTAAGTCCAGAACGGAAGATAGACGCCAGTGATCGAGTCGGGTTGAGCGAATTGCTTTAACGCATTAGGCGCAAACCATCTCGACTGCAGCCATTGACGCAAACCCGCGTCCGCTTGCTTCTGGGTGAACCGAAAAGGAAGGACTCCTCCAGGCGCCAGAAGCGGATCGGCGGACTTGGGCTGGGCGACAATCTGCACGCCGCAGAACTGACATTGGCCCGCAACTTCCGGCGGCGTAAACGTGACCGTAGCGCCACAACTCTGACAGCGAACTTCGAGCGCGTTGGGCGCCAACTGCGCCAAATGCTCGGGACGAATCTGCAAGTACTGTTCGAATGATCGCTCCTCGACCTGTTCGGCGCTGGCCGGGATTTCTTCCTTGTGACCGCAATAGAGACAAGTCAGAAACCCATCACGCGGCTCAAAGAGCAGCACGGCGCCGCACGCCGGGCATGGGTAGCGGTGAACTTTTTCCGGTGAAGTTGTCGGGGGTTCTGGTTGCATGAGACGGATTCTATGATAAGGACGAAATCAGAACCACCCAAAGGTTCGCCGGACTTGAAACCCTGACCCGGTCGCATCCACCACCCCACGCGGGCTGCCCGCGCGAGGCCCCGGTCCGCTCCCGGTTCTGACACGGCACTCGCTGCGTTACAATAACCTTCGAAATGCAGACTTCGCAGAATTGGCAGTTGAAGTTCTGGCGTCTTCCTCACCTGGACGATGTCGAGCTCCTGCATGCCGCGCACGTGACGCACGATTATCCGGCGCATATGCACGAAGAATATTCGATCGCGCTGGTCCTTGAGGGAACCGAGGAAACAATTTGTAATGGCAAAAGTCACAAAGCGCGCCGCGGAGATCTGCTTTTCGTTAATGCCGAGCAAGTGCACGCAAGCAGATCCGCGGACAGCGAATATCGCGCGTTCAAAATATGGCCTGACGCACTGGCGAGAATTACAGGTAAATCAAACACGACGCACTTCCCTCACCTGGTTGTAAATGATTCGACTTTGTTTCGCGCGCTGCTCAGCCTTCATCGCGATCTCGAGCAGAACGGTTCGGCTCTTGAACAGGAATCCCGGTTTGTTTCTACGATGGCCTTTTTGCTCGAGCGGCAAGGCCAATTTGGACCGGATACCAGATCGAAAAACGAAGACTGCACTGTTCGTGTGGTCCGTGACTATCTGCGAGATCACTATGCTGAAAATGTTTCACTCTCTCAGCTAACCTCGCTCACGAACCTGAGTCCATTTTATCTGCTGCGGGTCTTCCGCAACCGCGCCGGTTTTCCTCCTCATGAGTATCAGACGCAGGTGCGAATCGCCCATGCGCGCCGGCTGATTCGGACAGGCACTCCGCTCTCACAAGCCGCGATCGAAACCGGATTTTTCGATCAAAGCCACCTTTCCCGCAACTTCAAACGGATAGTGGGCGTGACCCCGCGCCAGTATTTTCGTAGCTAGCTGTGGGATAAGCCTTCAGCTTGTCCTCGCCACGTAGCGACAAGCTAAAGCTTGTCGTACACCGCAATATCGTCCAATACGCAGGCCCGCTTCATTTGGTAAAACGTGCCGGCTCCCCTTAAACCAAACATTTGGAGTCTGTAATGAAGTTTATTGTCTCAACGCTTATTTGCTTTTTGCTTCTCGCGATCTCAAGCGGCCCAATCAAGGCTCAAACGGAGGTTGCCTTACCCAACACGGCGGCCGGCAATCAACTAAAAGAATGGCTGCGCGTTTTTGACAGCGCGGACGATCAGGTTTTCAAACGATACATCATCAGCCATTACAGCAAATCTCAGCTGGCCGAGAACGATGCCGATTATCGTGCCGACCGTCAGGCCCGAACTTACCTCGACACCCGGGGTTTCGGGATTCGTGATATCGAGAAAAGCACTGAACAGGAAGTCGTGGTGCTCGCGCAGGCGCGCCTCACCGAACTGTGGTTTCGGATAACCATGAAAGTTGAGTCGGCGCCGCCTCACTTAATCACCGAGTACACACCTCAGCGCATTCAGCCGCCGGCAAAGTTTCCACCAAAGAAGCTGAGCCAAAAACAATTCGTAGCTGAGGTCGCAAGGTTCGTTAACCGGCTGGCGGCGGCTGATGCATTTTCCGGTACGTTGCTGGTCGCAAAAGACGGCAAACCAATTTTCAAAGCTGTTCACGGACTTGCGAGCAAGGCCTACAACGTCCCGAACCGGCTCGACACGAGGTTCAGCGTGGCGTCGATCGGAAAAATGTTTACCGCGATCGCCATCGCGCAACTCGTTGAGCAGGGCAAACTGTCTTTCACGGATCCCGTCGGCAAACATCTGACGGACTACCCGAACAAAGAGGTCGCACGCAAAGTGACAATCCATCATCTGCTGACGCACAGCTCAGGACTAGGCGACACGTACAGCGCGAAATACATCTGCCGCAAAGGCGTCCTTAAGCAAGTGAAAGACTGGTTGCTGTTGTTTGTCGACGATCCCAAGCCCCTTGCGTTCGAGCCCGGCACGCGATGGTCGTACAGCAATCAGGGGTTTATCCTGCTGGGCGCGATAATTGAAAAAGTGTCCGGCGAGAACTTCTTTGATTACATTCAAAAGCACATCTTCGATCCGGCGGGCATGGTAAACACCGGTTATTACGAAGGCGATCGGGACACGCCCAACCTGGCGATGGGCTACACGAACTTTGAAGATCTCGGTGAGGATAACTATCAATTTCACCTGGGAGAACGAAGGAATGTTTCGCTTTACAACGGCGCGCGCGGCGGTCCGACCGGAGGCGCGGCCTCGACTCTCGACGACCTCCTGCGTTTCAACCGTGCGCTCAGAGAGAACAAATTGATCAGCGCGAAGATGTTGCAGTTGCTGACCAGCAGCAAGATTGTGGCGCGCAAGTACGACGCGAACCAGACTTACTGGGGCTACGGGTTTGAGCTGGAGCTGATCGATGGCCAGCGCGTGATCGGACACGGTGGCGGCGATCTTGGCGTGAGCAGCGGTATCCGCTGGTACCCGGATTCCGGCAATTACAGTTTCGTAGTTCTATCCAACTATGATCGCGGCGGAATCCTGGTTAATTACAAGCTGCAGGAAATGATCGTCAAGCAAGTGGTTCATTGAACGGCTTGCACGCAATCCGACTTAACGTCGTGAAATCAGGCGTGACGCCAACTTCATGAGAAGTCCGTCAGCAGGGAGGAGATCCCCCTCGGTGATGCCTTGTGTGGGATCGGTGTAATCATAGTCGTCGCGGAAGAAACACCACTTTTCGGTGGCGAAATCTATCAGATACCAAAGCAGGGCTTCCAGGAACCAATAGTTCGAATGCGGCAATGCGATTTCGACAAAAATACCTTGCTGGGCAGCTATCCGGCGAACCCCAATAACAGGGATACAGCGAATCTTCACCTTTGTATTAACCAGTTCGTCGGGAACTCGAAATGTTAGTGTCGCGCCCAGCAAGCTCTTCTGTTTTGGATCGAATGACATATACGGAATCTCCCACGTGCGCTGCACAATGTAAAAGGTAATCTCTATACCTCCCTGAGGATCGTTGTTGAAGCCCTGCAAACCAAAAATCTGGGCCAGATGTTCGAACCTGAGGCAGTAGATGATCCCTATCGGTCGCGTAGATTCGTTTTTCCTTTCGGCCTGACTCAGCCTCGGATGCCCAAAATAGCCGGAGACGTTCGGACTGAATGAGAAGTCAACCAGCGAACTCGGACTGCCATAATGTCTCGCCGCTGCACGTGCCTGTTCCAACGAGGGGCGTCGCCATGTGCGGCCGAGCAGGGCTGTCTGCATGATGCGCGCGTTTCTTCGCTCAACTCTCCGCCTGCGTGAGATAACCCGTTCATCGCCATCAGCAGGGAAGGAGCGGAAAATGGTCGGGATAATCCCGTATTCATTGCGGCTCTCGCCTCTGAACAATGTGTATGGGAAGAATAACTTCTCGGCGTAGGCTGGGGGCGCACCGGCCAGCCATGAGAGAGCGCCACTTCTGATACCGAGCTCGATTAGTTTGCGCACGCCCATCGCAGCAATTTGCGCTTCTAACGGCGCCACTACGTCGTTCGCGGCGGCGACAGCTTGTTCCACATTATCGAACAGAGGCACCGCGATGGCTGGGAGCGCCGGGATCGTCTCGACACCCAGCTTTGCAAAGCCATCGTAAGGTAAGACGATGGCTTTGAAGTCACCGAGATCGTAGATTTGAGGCTTATTGCTCACGACCCAGGCACCGACTGTTCACTCTTCTCTGAAGCTAAGATTACGCGTCTACAATAAAGTTGAACCCGCCGTAAGCCATACGCTTGATGTCGAAAGGCATTGGTCCCTTTTCCATCATCTTGTTCAAACGCGGATCGGCCATCACCTTCTTGTTAACCTCGTCGCGGTGCTTGCGCGATTTGAAGACGATCCAGGCGCTCCCAGCCATCGCGGTGCCTCTGTTCGATAATGTGGAACAAGCTGTCGCCGCCGCGAACGACGTAGTGGCGCCGTTAGAA
>DATENS010000383.1:0-40069 GCA_035274925.1 Pyrinomonadaceae bacterium
TTGCAGTCACGCAGAACTAGCCATGCAATACGCCTGGTACGATTTCCTGGGAAACATCGGAGTCGGGCTGATGGTGCTCGGCTATTTGCTGCTGCAGGCAGAGAAGATCCGTAGCTCTGACTTGAGCTATTCGCTGATGAACGGAATAGGCGCGCTGCTGGTAGTTATCTCGCTCTTGTATCGCTTCAATCTGTCGGCGTTCTTAGTTGAGGCCTTTTGGTTCGTGATCAGCGTGTATGGACTGATTAAGTTTGCGGGCAGGCGAGCGGCGAAATCGAGCCGGTAGGTTTCATTCATGCCGAGAGATTTTCTTAAAACTAGTGACTGGACGACGGACGAGCTGCGGGATTTACATGAAGCCGCGCTGCGACTCAAGCACAAAGAAGATAAGGAGAACCCGCTCGCCGGTCGATCGATCGCACTAGTCTTTTTTAATCCCAGTCTGCGCACGCGCGCGTCGATGCAAGTTGGAGCTTACGAGTTGGGCGGGAACGCGGTCGTGCTTGAACCGGGCGGCACCAGTTGGACGCTCGAACATCGTGAAGGTGTGGTGATGGATGGCGACAAAACCGAGCACGTGGCCGAATTCGTACGCGTACTCGGTCGTTACTGCGTGGCCATCGGGGTGCGGACATTTGCCGCACTGAAAGATTGGCAGGAAGAAAGAAGCGATCCGATTCTGAACGCCTTCGCGAAATACTCCGAAGTTCCGGTCATCAATCTCGAGTCCGCCATGCATCATCCGTGTCAGTCGATGGCGGACATGTTGACGATTCGCGAGAAGCTGGGCGAGGGACGCAAGAAAGTGCTCCTGATGTGGGCCTGGCATCCGAAACCTCTGCCCATGGCAGTGCCGAATAGTTTTGCACTCGGGGCCGCCCAGATGGGCCACGACCTCGTGATTGCGCACCCGAAAGGCTGCGAACTCGACGATGAGCTGATCGAGGAAACAAAGCGACAGGCGGCCGGAGCCGGAGGCCGCATCACGATCACGGATGATGTGGACAGCGCCTTCGACGGTGCTGAAGCTGTGTATGCAAAGAGCTGGGGCAGCAGGAATTACTACGGCGCGCCCGAGAAAGACATCGCAGAGCGCGCCCAATACCGTTCGCGCTGGATCGTCGATGAAGAGAAAATGGCCCGCACTAACCAGGCCATCTTCATGCACTGTTTGCCGGTCCGCCGAAATGTGATCGTCACAGACGGCGTGATCGATTCGCCTGCGTCCGTTGTCATTGATGAAGCCGAAAACCGGCTTCATGTGCAGAAGGCCATTATGAAGAAGCTGATTCACCAATGAACTCATTAGTCGACTACCAATTGCGCCTCGATCTCTTGCGGGAAGCGCTGCCGTACATTCAGCGTTTCAAAGGCAAGACGTTTGTGGTGAAGTTCTCAGGCAAAGTCACCGAGGATCACGATCGGCTGATCTCGCTTTGTGAAGAGTTAGCATTACTTCATCAAGTCGGGATTCGCATTTGCGTAATTCACGGTGGTGGCAAGCAATTAACCGAGCTAGCCAAAAAGATGGGAGTCGAGCAGACAATCATCGAGGGGCGGCGAGTCACGGACGACGAGACGCTGGAAATGGCGAAGATGATTTTCGCCGGCAAAATCAACACCGACATTCTCGCCGCGTTGAGACATCGGGGAGTTGAGGCTGTCGGTCTTTCGGGCGTCGATGGAAACATCGTTCACGCGGAACGCCGCCCACCGCGGGAAGTGGTGGATCGCGCGACCGGCGAGAGCGCGCAAGTCGACTTTGGTCATGTCGGCGACATCCTGGAGATCGACTCGCGGCTGCTTACCGTCCTGCTTGATCAGGGTTACCTGCCGGTGATCTCATCGTTGGGCGCGGACGCGGAAGGCAAGGTCTTCAACATCAACGCGGACACGATTGCGGCAGCGATCGCCGTTCAACTGCAGGCGGAAAAGCTGCTCCTGCTTTCGGATGTGGATGGGATCTACATGCGCGAGGGCGAGCCTGAGACAAAACTTTCGGCACTGACGGCGGACGAAGCGAAAGCGCTAATCAATGAAGGCCGCGCCACGGGCGGAATGATTCCGAAGCTCCAGAACATCGTCAACATCCTCGACCGTGGGGTGAAGAGTGCTCACATCATCAACGGCAACTCGCGCAACGCCCTGTTGGCCGAAGTCTTCACCAACGAAGGCACCGGCACGATGATCGCTTGCAGCTAGAAGCATGCCCGAAGGTTTTAAATTGGGGTGCGGTTTTGGGGAGTGACCGTCAGTCGCGTGCGCATGCGTTGCTGCCAGCGACTCTTGGTGTCTTCCACTTCTTCGAGCTGCGCCATCACGTCGCTCAAAGTCTCGCCGCCGAATTGGCGCATCTTCAAATAGAGCAGCGCCGGGACGATCGAAAACAGCGGCAGGATGAAAATGTTCGCGAGGGTGGCGGCGTCGGTCGCGATCTTCACGCCCCGGCCGCTGCCTTTCTTAGCACTTGAGGCGCCGGTGATGAATCCGACAATGCCGCCTATGATTGCCGGCACCAAAATCTGAACAAGCATGGCGAGGATAATGGTGCGCCACGATCGTGACGCCAAAGCGCGAGCACGCTGTCGCGCAGCTTTCTTTTCCAATCCCTCCATCAACACTACCGGCGCCCACAGCAGGTAGCGCGCCGTCATCACCAATCCCGGAATCACCAGCAAGATCCAGCCGAGCATAATGCGAATCGCCATGCGGATTCCGGTGCTGACAAACGGCCTTAGGCGACGCCGCAAAATTTGGAAAGCAGTCCGGAGGCGCACCGGTTTCATGGGTGCGACCGCGAGTTGCGTAACAATAATCGCCGTTACTCCGGAAATCGTGGATGCGGTCACGAACTGCGACGCAACTGTCAGCAATGCCAGCGGGATTCCGATCGCCACGGCGACTGGCTTGCTAAGGCCGGGCTCGGCTAACCGAAACACGATAGCCATGGCCGTCACGATGATTGTCGGAATGTGCGCGAGCAGCGACAGCTTCAGAAATTTTGGAAAGTATTCGCTGTAAAGCGCGAAGGCCCGGCGATAGAGCGCGCCTAAACCGTCAGCGTTGGCGCGCATCGCACTGCTCAAAGCCATCGCGGTTTGCGGGCGCTCCGCCGGATCCTTTGCCAGGGCCGACATGACCACGCGCGAAACTCGCTTGGGCAACTTACGATTATGTTCGCGGAGCACGGTCGGCTCAATCTCATTGTGAGATCGGATCACCGATGAAGTGTCACCGGTAAAGGGAGGCGCGCCGGCAAGCATCTGATAGGCAATCACCCCGAGACTGTAGACATCGGATCGCGCATCGAGCCTTTCGCCACGGCATTGTTCAGGAGACATGTAGAGCGGCGTGCCGAGAATGGCGCCCACGCGGGTCAGCCCGGCAGCTCCCGATGTCTCTAAGGGCGCACTGGTGGCGCGCACTGGTGCTGTTTGTCCGGGTCGACCCTCAAACAACTGTGTGCGATCGCCGTCGCCAACTTCTCTGGTGGCATTCAGCTGCCCGGTAGTTGCCGGTTGAATCAGAGTTTGCACTTCAAGTCCCACAGTCGCCGGCGGAACCGATGCGGGATCTTCTCCAGCCGCTGCGGAGTGGACCTGCGCGCTCGCAGGAGTCAACGTGGGCGCCTCAGCTGCGACGTTGCCGGCCGGCAACGCTGCGGGTGCGGCGGTTCCCACTTCCGCAAGTTTCGCGATTCCGAAATCGAGCACCTTCACGCGATAACTGCCAAGGCTGTTCGGCTCGAGCCAGATATTGTCGGGTTTTAGATCGCGATGAAGGATGCCCTGTTGATGCGCTTCGTGCACGGCTGAGCAAACCTGCTCAAGAATGTCTACCACCCAATAAAGCGGCAGCCGATCTTCTTCCGTCAGTACATCGCTCAGCGTGCAGCCGTCGAGGTACTCCATCACAAGATAGGCGACACGATCTTTTCCCGAACCGGAAAAGCCAAAGTCGGTAACGTCGACCACGTTCGGATGACGCAGCCGCCCGGCCGCGCGCGCTTCGCGTTTGAAGCGTTCGACGAACTCAGGATTGAGCATGAACTGCGGCGCAATCAGCTTCAAAGCGACGTACCGGTCGGTGCCGAGGTGAGTCGCGAGAAAGACGGCGCCCATACCGCCCTGTCCGAGCAGACTCTCAAGGCGGTACTTTCCGTCCAGCACCTGACCGACGTACTTTTCGAGGCTGTTGTCTTGTGCCATTACAAACTAGTCCCAGTGCGCCTGATACGTTGTGCGCCGCCGCAGCGTTTCATCACTCCAAAAATTCTTTAGTATCTGGACGCGTGGGGCGCGCTCGCCGGTACCCATCACCACAGTCACGATGTCATACCGGTACTTCGCGTCCATCAAACCAAGCATGCGCCGATAAGCGAGCGAGGCGCGCGCAATCTGGCGGCGCTTGCGCAAATCCACATTGACCTGGGGCGCGGCGAAGTCGTCCGAAGCGCGCGTCTTAACCTCGACAAAGCAAAGCGTCGGACCATCGTAAGCCACAATGTCTATTTCAGCATTGACGACCGCGTCGCGCAGATTGCGGCCAATCGGAAGGATAAAATTCGCCGCGACAATTTGATAGCCCGCTTGTTCCAGGTGCTCAAGGGCCAGAGCTTCGCCGCGGCGGCCCAACTCAAAGTGAGGCGCCGGGGCGGGTTGGACCGCGCGCTCGCTTCTATTCCAAAATGCGAATCGCATGCAGGGAGTTAGCTACAGCCTTATTCAGTCGCGTGTTTCTTGACGACCTTGGCTTCCTTTGATTTTTCCTTACCGGCCGGCGCGGCATCCCCCGGAACTTCTGGCCTGGCGCCGCCTCGGTGCAACTTCGGCTTGGGCCGGCGCTTTCCGAAAGTCCCGCGATGGATCTTGCCACGTCGTGAACGCTGATCACCTTTACCCATGGTTTCGGTCTCCAAAAGTGTTTTGCTATTTCTTCATTAACTCCAAAACTGCCGCGGTCATCGCCTTCACACCGTTCCGTAAAGTTGGTTCCGGCTGAGGCTGAAACAGGCTCGAGTGCAGGGAAGGCAACGGCTTGCCCGATTTTCGGCTGGCTTCAACGCGCGAAGCTTCGATCGCACCCAGCCAGAAATACGCGCTCGGTATTTGATGATCGAGGCTGAACGAGCCAAAGTCTTCGCTGGCCATAATGGGCGGCACTTTGACGACGTTGTCGCTGCCCACCGCCTTGCCGATTGCGGTGCCGATTCGCTCGATCAGTTGAGGATCATTGTAAAGTGCCGGGACACTTTCGCTTTCAATGTTTTTGACGATGGGAGCGCGATCTTCGGGAATCCCGGCCGCAAGCGCCACTCCCTTAGCGATTCTTTCAATGGATGCGACGATGCGCTGGCGCACTTCTTCTTTGTAAGTCCGGATGGTGAGTTGCAGAATCACTTCATCAGGGATGATGTTGCGTTTCGCGCCGCCATGAATCGAACCAATAGTCACCACTGCCGGATCGAGCGGCGAGTTTTCCCGGCTGATGATTGTTTGCAGTGCCAGAACAATCTGCGACGCCAGTACGATCGGATCCTTTGTCGCTTCCGGCTTGGACCCGTGACCGCCCAGACCTCGCACCACTAGATCGATCGAGGTAGCGCTGGCCATTGCGTAACCGGGAACATAAACAACCTTGCCGGCCTCGTAGTCGGCATTGTCATGCAGTCCCAGAACAAAGTCAGGTTTGGGAAAGCGAGTGTAGAGACCATCGGCGAGCATTGCCCTCGCGCCGTCGCCCGTCTCTTCGGCCGGCTGTGCAATCAACACCAGTGTGCCGTGCCATTGGTCTTTGAGCGCCACCAGCATCCTCGCAGTACCGAGCAGGCTGGTGATGTGGACATCATGTCCGCACGCATGCATGACGCTCACTTCCTGCCCCTGGTCGTTTTTCGTCTTGACCTTGCTGGCGTAAGGAACGTCGTTCTTTTCCTCGACCGGCAGCCCATCCATATCTGCGCGCACCAGCACGGTCGGACCCGGGCCGTTCTTCATGATGGCTACCAGACCGTAACTGGTGAATTGCGGGCGATCATACTTGCCTACCCGTTCGGTCACGGTATAACCAAGCGAGCGAAGTTGCTCAGCCACGAAGGCCGAGGTTTTTACCTCGAAGTGCGAAAGCTCGGGCGCGGCGTGCAGCATCTTGTAAGTGTTGACGAGCTGCGGAAGTTCGCGCTCAACGAGAGTGTCGAGAGATTGCTGAGCTGAAGCTGAGACGGAAAGGCCGCCCGTAAGGACAGCCAGGAGAAGCAGTTTTTTCATAAGCGATGATGGCAAACTTTTCTGATTTGCGCAGTCAAAATACTCCAGCGAATTGGGTTTCCACAAGCTGGAGGAGTTCTAGCGTATGCGCTATGAGGTCAGAACCGGGAGCGATAGCGACCTGGTCTCAACTTGCGAGAAGTTCGAGATGGCCTGAACTTTACCCGGTCACTACCGCTCCCGGTTCTCACTTCTGGGCGCGAGCTCGACGACAACCAGATCTCTAAACTTATTGAGTACCACAACGGCCGGGATAGTACTGATTGCAACAGGCGAAGTAGTTTTGTTCGGCATAGAGAAACTGTCCTTCAGTGGCCCGTCCTTGCTTCCAATCCTCATGAAGCTGGATACAAGTGTCCGCGAGCTGTCCGCAGGGTCCTATGCTGCCTTGTCGCCGTTTTGCTTGATCATCATAGGCTTCATAAGCGCTACGACGTTCCCAAAATTTCCCCGAAACAACGGGCCCGGGGCCGGACGTGTCAGAGATTGGTCCATCATCCACCCCGCTGGGCGGCGGTGAGCCGGCGGGCCCCGGCGGATTGGACGTTCTATTGTTGTTGGAAGGTTCGCAAGCCAGCACTGCAAATAATACTAACGCGAGGGCAAGTCCAGACTCTTTCCTCATACTTTCCTCCCTGAGGTGCAAACTAGTGGGCCGCCGGGCTTATATCACTGATTCAACCGGGAGCAAAGAAACTTTGACAGCAGAGCAGGGAACCTTCGAATGGAGTTTCCCGGACCGATCCCAGATGCAGTAGTTGACGCGAGATTGGGTTACGAGGCTTGGCTAACAGCCTGATGCGCCTCACACCGCCGGGTAACCGGGCTCAAAAGTTGAAACACCCACGCGCGGCGCGGCGAGCATCAGGCCAATGATCGTTTTCGCGTCTTCGATCTCGCCGTCAGTAACCATCTGCAAAGCCCGCTCGATCGGCAGTCGGACGATTTCCAATACTTCATCGTCTTCCAGCTTCTGAGCCGACTCGCGAAGCTCGGTGGCGAGAAACAGCCACATCTTCTCTTCGCAGAAACCGGGCGACACGAAAAACTCGGAAAGCTTTTCCAGCCGGCCCGCGACTACGCCCAATTCCTCTTCCAGTTCTCGCGCGGCGCCTTCTTCCGGACGCTCCTGATCCCGCAAAGTGCCGGCCGGCAATTCCAAAAGATACTTAACCGCCGGATGGCGATACTGCCGGACGAGGGCCACGGTGCCATCTTCGAACACAGGCAGGATTACGGCGCTGCCGGAATGGTGGACCACTTCGCGCTTGTAAGTTTTGTCGCCTTCACGCACTGTGTCGACCGAGACGTCAAAGACAGTGCCTGAGAAAACTTTCTTCGAATCAAGAAACTCCGGAATTGAAGAATCAGTCATGACGAATCTATCTACCTTAATTGGCTGTCTAACTTTCATTAGCACCGCGGCTTCTATCCGGTGACTGGAGGTTGACGACTTCGAGGGAAACCGTTTCAACGTTTCACGGTGCTAATGAGAAACTATCTTCTCGACGCAAAGATTGCTGCACCTCTCCGATTAAGTAAAGCGAGCCGGTTACACAAATCAGACCATTTGCCGGCGTGATTTCCCGCGCGATTCCCAGCGCTTCCGGCACAGAAGCAGCGCCATGCACCCGGAGATCAAGGCTATCGGGCACAGCCGGCCTCATGATCTCGATCGACGCAGCCCGCGGATTTTCTATCTGCGTGAGAATCAATTCGCGAGCGGCAGGGAAGAGTATCGCCGCCATTTCCGCTAGCGCCTTGTCGCGCATGGCGCCAAAGATCATCGTGACAGGTTGAGTTACGAATTCGTCGAGGTATTCGCGAAGTGCGCGGGCGGCTGCCGGATTGTGTGCGCCGTCAAAAAGAATTTGTGGTGCGCCCGGCCACAGTTCCAGTCGCCCCGGGTGACGAGCAGTTTCCAGGCCGCCGCGTATTGCTTCATTTGAGATGGTGAAGCCTTGTTCACGCAATGCCTCGGCAATGGCGATGGCGGTGGCCGCGTTCGTGGACTGATGACGGCCGCGCAGCCCGAGGCTCGCATTCTCGACTCCTGTCACGAACCTTGGGGTGACGCGGGCAGTTTCACTCCTGTTCGCGATAACGCGGAGAGCTTCGTCCGCTTGCGGCGCGATGATCGCCGTCACACCGGGCCGGATGATCGCGGCTTTCTCGGCGGCGATCTCTGCCAGGGTGTGGCCGAGATATTCCTCATGATCCATCGCGATTTGGGTGATGGCCACGATGCTGGCGCCCGCGGCGGTGGTTGAATCCAGCCTGCCGCCGAGTCCGGTTTCGAGAATCGCCAGATCCACTTTCGCGTCGCGAAATGCCAGCAGCGCAATCGCCGTCCCGTGTTCGAAAAAAGTTGGCAGCGTTTCCAGTTCTCCCCGCGCAAACAAATCCTCAGCTGTTCTTCTGACCATTGTCGTGAGCCGGGCAAACTCAGCTTCGGAAATGTCGTCACCGTCAATGCGAATGCGTTCGGTAATTGAAATCAAGTGCGGCGACGTGAAAAGGCCGGTGCGAATACCCGCGCTGCGGCAAATTGAGTCCAGCATTACCGCCGTCGATCCTTTGCCATTGGTGCCGGCGATTTGGACCGCAGGGTAGTCTTTCTGCGGATCTCCGAGCGCCGCGAGCAGCCGCTCAGTGTTCCTCAGACCAAGTTTTATGGTGAGCGTCTCGTGCCCGAGACTGAGAAGGTAGGCGAGAGCTTCGTCGAAAGACATCATCCACAGATTATGCAGATTACACGGATTGTGTCAGAAGCCCGCGCGTAACCAAGGGCAGCAATGCATCTTCGGTCCTGAGACTTCTCGGTCAAGCCCTTCTGACACAATCTGCGTAATCTGCGGATTAGCTAGTCGAACTGGCAACTTGAAACTTATGACCAGAGACTTGAGAAGTTTCGCTGATGTCCGGGTTCATCATGAAATCAAGTGACTTGATGAGAAAGGGACGCATCTCGCGTCGATCAACGATCGCGTCGATCATGCCGTGGTCGAGCAGGAACTCGGAACGCTGAAAGTCCTTCGGGAGTTTTTGACGAATCGTTTGCTCAATGACGCGCGGGCCCGCGAATCCGATCAGCGCTTTGGGTTCGGCAATAATCACGTCGCCCAGCATCGCAAAGCTGGCGGTCACGCCTCCCGTCGTCGGATCAGTGAGTATCGAGATAAAGGGCAGGTGGCGTTCTTCCAGCGCCGCGAGCGCCGCGGAAATCTTGGCCATCTGCATCAGCGAAAGCGCGCCTTCCTGCATGCGCGCGCCGCCGGACGCGGAAACGATAATCACGGCGCCGCGTTCGTTGATTGCGCGCTCGATGACTCTGGTGATTTTTTCGCCAACCGCCGAACCCATTGAACCGCCGATAAAATTCATGTCCATCGCCGACGCGAAGACCGGATGGCCCCCGACTTTTCCGCGTGCGTTGATGACCGCTTCGGGCAAGCCGGTGGCATGCTGGGCCTGCACGATTCGCTTTGAGTACGGTTTGCTGTCGACAAAGCCGAGCGGATCAGTGGAAATCACTTCGGCATCCAGCTCCTCACAGTATCCGTCGTCGAAAAGCTTCTCCAGCCGGTCGTAAGCTCCAATACGAAAGTGATAGTTGCAATGAACACAGACCTGATGATTTTCCTCCAGCTCGCGCTTGTAGAGGTGCTGCTCGCACTCTTCGCAGCGAACAAAAACGTTCTCAGTGCGGACGACGCGGTCGGCGTCGCGCACCGGCTCGATCTTGCCTTTCTTTTTGCGAAACCAGGGCATAAAAACCAGAGGTCAGAGATCAAATGTCAGAAATCGGTTCTTCAAATACGTGTTGTCGAAGTTTGATTGGGAAAGGGTAGCACAAAGGACTGCGTTACAGAACTGCGAGCAATAGCGAGCGGATGCAAGACCCAACGTTTAGGCAGGTCGGGACTTATCCGTCTCAAAACTCAATCCCTCGCTGCGCCCTGATACCCGCCTGAAATGGATGCTTAACTTCGGTCATCTCAGTTACCAGGTCGGCGGCTTCGATCAGTTCCTTTGGCGCGTCACGCCCGGTGACCACGACGTGCAGTGAGGGCTGGCGTTCGCGGGCAGCGCGAATCTCTTCGATGACTTCGGCGACCGGGAGCATATCGTAGCTCAGAACATAAACCAGTTCATCAAAAACCAGCAGGTCGTATTCGCCGCCGCGCAATTTCTCAACGCACAGGTTCCAAGTTTCGCGCGCGGTAGCGCGATCCTGTTCGGGATTCTTCGTGTCCCAAGTGAAGCCGTCGCCCATCGTGTGGACTTCGATACCGAGCTTTTCGGCTGAGACATGTTCACCGTAACGGTCGTTGCGCGACTTCATGAACTGAATCATGCAGCAGTTCAGACCCTGGCCGGCGGCGCGCATCATTAACCCGAGCGCGCATGTGGTTTTGCCCTTGCCGTTCCCGGTGTGGACGATGAAGAGACCGCGCGTGTTCTCCTGATAGTCAGCGCGGCGCCATTTGTACTGTTTTTCTTTTGGCGGCATAAAAGTAGGCAGTAGGAAGAAGGCAGAAGGCAGTAAGCAGTAGGCAGCAGACCTTTTCTTTCCTGCTTTCTGCCTACTGCCTACTGCCTTCTGTTGTGTTCGTGCCGTTGGCTCTCTTCACCGCATCCTGCATCAGCGGCACCACGCGACCCTCGATCTCATCGAGGTTACCTTCCAGGGTGCAGCCGGCGGCGTTGCGATGACCGCCTCCACCAAACTGCTCGGCGATCCGGGCGACGTTCACTTCGCCTTTCGAGCGGAGGCTGGTGCGATAAACGCCCGGCGAGCACTCTTTGAAAAGCGCGACTGCCTCGACTTCGCCGACGGTGAGCGGATAGTTCACAAACCCATCAGCGTCTTCTTCCGAAGCCTGCGTTTGCCGTTGCATTTCCAGTGTCTGCCTCATCCAGGCGACGCGGCCGGTTTCGTCACGACGGGCGGTGGCGAGTACGTGACTGAGCAGTTCGATCTTGGGCCACTGATAGTTGCCAAAGATGGCTTCGGCAGTTTTGGCCGGACGCACCCCGGTGCGCACCAGTTCCGAAGCGATTTTGAAAGTGCGTTCGGTGGTGTTCGAGTAATGAAACGAGCCGGTGTCCGTCAGCAACGCCGTGTAGACACCTTCGGCGATCTCTTTGGTGACCCGCACGCCGGTGGCTTTGCAGAGGTTGTAGATCATTTCGCCGACCGCCGAGGCGGTCGAGTCGATCCAATTGATGGTGCCGAAGAGCTCAGTAGTGGAATGGTGATCGATGTTAACGACGAATTGTTTCTCTAGATCGATCAGCCCGGGCCGATCGATGTCGGAACATTCGATAACAAACACCGCGTCGTAGGGCCGATCGACCGACGGCGTTACCCGGATGGCATCAGCACCGGGAAGGTTTTGATAAGAATGGGGCGCCGGGTCGCGCATGATGACTTCGACATCTTTGTCGAGCGCGCGCAGCAACCAGTAGAGTCCGAGGGAAGATCCGAGACTATCGCCATCGGGACGAATGTGGGAAGTGATCGCAAACCGATCCTTGTTTTCAATTAATTCAACTACCTGACTAAGCATAAAAACCCGTAAATGGTAAATCGCAAATGGTAAATAGTGTCCGTGGATGCCGTGATATCTATTTACGATTCACGATTTACTATTCACTTTTTCCTATCTCTTGCAGTAAAGCATCGACGCGTTCGGCGTGCTCTTCAACCGTATCGCGTACGAAGTGAAGCACGGGAGTATGCCGCAAGTTCAATGAAAAGCCTAACTGCCGTCGCACATAAGGCGCGGCGTGTTCCAAAGCGCGCAAGGCCAGGTTGTGCTCGTCCTCGTCACCCTGGACTGTTACATAAACACTGGCGTCGCGAAGGTCATCCGCAACCCGCACGTCAGTCACGGTAACCATGGCTAACCGCGGGTCTTCGAGCTCATAGCCAACTATTTGCGCGATCTCTTCCCGCAGCGTTTCCGCAATTCGCTCCGTCCGATGCATTTCATTAGTGGGCAGTGGCCAGTGGGCCGTGTGCAGTTGAAAAAACGCTTGCAGCCTGCCTCCTAAAGCTCCGTCGCGGCAATCTTCTCGATCACGTAGGCCTCGATCTGATCGCCAACCTTGATGTCGTTAAAGTTTTCCAGGCCGATACCGCATTCAAAGCCTTCGCGGACTTCGGACACATCATCCTTGAAGCGCCGCAGCGAGCCGATGTTACCTTCCCAGCTCACCACTCCGTCGCGAATCAGCCGCGCGCGGGCCTTGCGGCTGATGGTGCCGTCGATGACCATGCAACCGGCGATTGCCCCGGCCTTGGGTACGCGGAAAACTTCGCGAATGGCGGCCTTGCCGAGAATCTTTTCCTTTTCAATCTT
This sequence comes from Pyrinomonadaceae bacterium, assembly GCA_035274925.1. GTDB lineage: Bacteria > Acidobacteriota > Blastocatellia > Pyrinomonadales > Pyrinomonadaceae > UBA11740. Next base: position 12,635 of record DATENS010000383.1, read on the forward strand.
CTCGAGCATGCCGATCATCGCGGCCTTAATCTCTTCTTCGACCTTGTAAATGATCGAGTGCAGGCGAATGTCCACGCTCTCCTGCTTGGCCAAATCGCCTGCGCGCGATTCCGGTCTCACATTGAAGCCGATGATTACCACTGCGGTTGAAGTGGCGCCAGCCTGAGTTGCCGAGGCAAGCAACACGTCAGATTCGGTAATCGCGCCCACGCCTGAGCGAATCACTTTTACTTTGACGCGCTCGCTGGACATCTTCTGCAAGGTCGATTTCAAAACTTCGACTGAACCTTGCACGTCGGCCTTGATGATAACCAGCAGTTCCTTCACTTCGGTTTCGCCGAGCGCTTCGATGCCGCGCTTGGTCGTCTTGATCAAAGTGCGCTGGCGTTCGACGTATTGCCGGTGATGCGAGATCTGCTGAGCGCGGCTGACGTCGGCCACCACCTGGAAGGATTCCCCGGCCTCAGGGACACCCTGAAGACCGAGAACTTCAACCGGAGTAGCCGGGCCGGCTTCAGTCACCGGTTCGCCGTGGTCATTAAACATCGCGCGGACTTTGCCGAAGATCTGGCCGATGATGAACGGATCGCCCGCCCGGAGTGTGCCCTGCTGGACCAGCACCGTAGCCACCGAACCGCGGCCGCGATCGAGTTTGGCTTCCAGCACCACGCCTGATGCCAGACGCGTCGGACTGGCTCGTAGATTCAGAATGTCTGAAGTAAGGAGAATGGTCTCGAGCAGAGTATCGAGGTTCTCGCGCTTCTTGGCGGAAACCTGGACCATCTCAGTCTCGCCGCCCCACTCAACCGGATTCAGACCCTGCTGCGTCAGTTCCTGTCGTACTCGATCCGCATTAGCGTCCGGCTTGTCGATCTTGTTTATAGCCACGACGATGGGCACACCGGCAGCGCGCGAGTGTTCGATCGCTTCAATCGTCTGCGGCATCACACCATCGTCGGCCGCAACTACCAATACCACCACGTCGGTGGCCTTGGCGCCGCGCGCGCGCATGAGGGTGAACGCTTCGTGGCCGGCCGTGTCGAGAAACACCACGCGGCGTTTCTCGTCGGACTTATCCGGGCTCTGGACCTCGACGCTGTACGCGCCGATGTGTTGAGTGATTCCGCCGGCTTCTCCGGCCACCACGTTCGCCTCACGAATAGCGTCGAGCAGGGAAGTCTTTCCGTGATCGACGTGGCCCATGACCGTAACCACCGGAGCGCGGGGCTCTTCAACGTCGTCGGCGTCTGCGGCGATCAGTTCTTCAAACTCTTCTTCGGCCACCATTTCTTCGAAAGGCACGAAACTGACTTCATAGCCGAAGCGCTTACCCAGCTCAACCGCCACATCGTCATTCAGGGCCTGGTTGATCGTCGCAAACACGCCGCGCTGTAGCAGCAACGTCACAATGTCCTTTGGTTTAATGCCAAGCTTTTCCGCAAGCTCTTTTACCGTCGAACCTTCGACCAGGCGCACCGGCTTTAGCTCACCGGCCGCCGGCATCTGCATGCGTCCGGCGATGCGATCTTCGAGACTCAGCACTTCCGGACTTGGAATCACATCGCGGTCGAACCTGCCGCCCTTGCCCTCGGTGCGCTTACCTCCGCGGGGCGAGCTGCGGCGCGAGCGGCGCCGGCCCGCGTCGGGCGGAGGAATGTAAGTCGTTTGTGGTGTCGCGGTTTCGCCCGGCGTGCCGGCATATTCAACACGCGAGCGTGTCGTTCGTTCGGTACGCGCGCGTTCGCGCGGAACGGGCGTGGTGGGCGGTGGCGCGGGCGCACGTTCTCCAGGTCTGACTCCCGCGCTGATGGCGGCGGCGGTCGGCCTTAGCACGCGCACTTGCCGGGCCGGTGGCGCCGCTTTTGCCGGCGCAGTTGCAACCGTCTCGGCGGCAGCCGCAACCACCTCTGGTTCCAATTCTTCGATTGGCGGCGGCGCGACCTCTGCAACCTCGGGTTTCTCGGCGCGCGCGGCGGGCGCGAGCTTGCGAATGACGCGAGTCACGGCCGGCTTGGCCGGAGTCTCGGGCTCTTCTACAGTTTCCGGCTCGGCATGAACGGGCGCGGCCTCAACCGGTGGAGCTTCGGCCGGCTCTTCAACCGCCGGCGTCTCTTCAACGGGTCGCGCAGCTTTCTTCACCACGCGGACCGCGCGTTTCACGGCCGTGTCTTTTTTCGGAAAGTACTTCTCGCGGATTTTTTCCGCCAGCTCTTTCGAAACTGAGTTGGAGGGTACACTGACGTCGACACCTTCACGCCGCACCTCTTCGATCAGGCGTTTGGTGTCGATCTTCAGCTCTTTGGCGAGATCGTAAAGACGAACTTTTGATGTATGTGCCGACATGCGCTCCTTAGTTAACGAAAGTGGCTGGGCTCGCCACCTTCTGAAGCGCACTTCAGAGGCGCCTGCTAATGCAAGCGTCGGAGGCGAGCAGCCTTGCGCGCTCTTACGCGCAACCTGCTATTTGGCCGCATCATTGGACATCGCTTTCAGATTCCACATCTGTGACCTCAGATTTGAGATCTTGCTTCGTCGTACTCTCGCTTGCGGCCTCTTCGTCGGATGACGACACGAGAGGGGTTTCGGGTTCAGCTTCAGCCAGCCGGGCCGAGTCTTCGGCTTCTTCTCTGGCTAATTCTTTCTGCTCGTCACGAATCGCGGCTTCCAGATCGGCGACCGCGGTCGAGGTAATATCCGGAGAAGGCGTGATCACATCCGGACGAAGATCGCGCCCGGCGTCCTGCAGGCGAAGCTCGTCGACGCTGATCGGATCGGCTTCAGTAAGTGCTACCGGATCCGCGGAGAATTCCGCGCGAATGTTTTCTTCAGCCTGATGGGGAACACCTTGTTGCACCGCTTCGTCATAGCCCGCAGCAATCATTTCTTCGTTGGGTTCGACTTCCGCAGCGGGCGCACTCTCATCCAGCTCAGCCGAGACAGCGTGTTGAGCTTCACTCTCTTCAGCGCGAGTCTGTTCGCGCAGCGCCACTACCGCCTGCGCCGCTTGCAGCATCTGCTCAGCTTCATCGAGACTCACGTCGAGGAACTCAACCAGGTCATCGACCGTGGTGGCCGCCAATCCGTCAATATCATTGACCCCATGTTCAGCCAACGCATCGGCCTGTTGCGCCGACACACCTTCGATGGCCGACAACGGAACCGGCGCGCCTGACGCGATCATCGCGCCCATGGCCTCAGTCACTTCCTTCTTCAGCTCTTCTTCGCTGCGAATGTCGATGTTCCAGCCCACCAGTTTGGTCGCCAGCCGGACATTCTGGCCGCGCTTGCCAATCGCCAGGCTAAGCTGGTCTTCATTCACAATCACTTCCATTTGCCGGTTCTCAATGTCAGTGATACGGACCTGATTGACTTTGGCGGGTGACAGCGAGTTGGCCGCAAAAACGGAAGGCTCTTCCGACCACTCGATGATGTCGATTTTTTCGCCGCGCAGCTCGCGAATGATTGCCTGAACGCGCGAGCCCTTCATGCCGACGCAGGCGCCCACCGGATCGACGTCGCGCTCGTTGGAAACGACGGCGATCTTGGCGCGCTCGCCAGGTTCGCGAACGCAGGATTTGATCACCACGGTGCCGTCATAGATTTCCGGCACTTCCATTTCGAAGAGGCGCTCCAGTAGCTCCGGCGAAGTGCGTGAAACTTCAATCTGCGGGCCCTTCGATTCTTTCGAGACGTTGGTGATGACGACGCGAATGCGCTCGCCCTGGTTCCACTGTTCGCCGCGAGACTGTTGGGATCGCGGCAGAATGGCCTCGAGATTTCCGAGGTCGACAATCATGTTGCCGCGCTCGAATCGCTTGACGAAACCGTTTACCAGCTCGCCGACCCGGTCGATGTACTGATCGTAGACGTTCGTGCGAACTGCGTCGCGGACTTTCTGAAAAAGAATTTGTTTCGCCGTTTGGGCCGCGATGCGTCCCAGGTCTTCCATCGGCATCGGCAACAGGAGAGCATCGCCGACTTCCACGTCATCGCCGCCCAGTTCGCGCGCTTCATCGATGGACAGTTCAGTAGCCGGGTTGGCAACCTCTTCCACCACGACTTTCGAAGCCGAAAGCTCAAGGCCGGTTTCCGGTGTCCAGTCGACCTGAATCTCTTCGCCGCCGCGAAACTGTTTCTTTGCCGCGGCGCGCACGGCTTCCTTGACCGCTTCGATTACCAATTCGCGGTCGATGCCTTGTTCCTGGCAAAGGGCTTCAATGTTCTGCGCGATACTAGTACTCATTATTTGTAAAACAGGCTGCTAGCCTGTTTCTGCCTCTCACTCACTAACTGAACAGGCTGGCAGCCTGTTCTACTATTTCAGCAAATGCCGATCGATGGCTTCCCGTTCGCGGGCGTGCTTGAATTCGTCCTGGACGTCAATCTCGAGATTCGCTTTGGCGATGTCGCCCAGCGGGATTGTTACCCGTCCACTCGTTCGATCCTCGAAAACAACTGCGTCGCCTTCTACTCCGGCGATGCGGCCGCGAAAGTTTCGCTGGCCTTTAAACGCTACCCGGGTCTTTAGTTTGGCGGTACTGCCGGCAAACCGTTCATAATCAGCGCGCTTGTAAAGTCCGCGCTCGAGACCCGGCGACGATACTTCCAGGGTGTAGGCCGAGTGAATGAAGTCTTCCACGTCCAGGACCGTCCCGAGATAGTGGCTGACTTCCGAGCAATCGTCGTGGGTAACACCGCCCGGTTTATCAATGAACACGCGAACTATCGGGTGACCCTCGGGTCCGGCGACCTCAGCGTGAACCAGCTCAAGGCCGTGATCGATGGCAGTCTGCTCGGCAAGTTGACGAATGCGATCTGCTACCGACCCCTGATCCATCTCTCAAATCCACCTTTCGCCCACAAAAGAAAAAGTGGGCGAAAACCCACCGGATAACGCATCCGAAGACCCAGGAAAGAAGGGGGATTATACGGAAAGGGCCTGGTGGACGCAAGCGAGGGGGTCCACGCGGACTCTAAGCTTCTTCAGGACAGCTTCGCCTTCACGGTCTCACTCACGGCCTTCCCATCGGCGTTCTTTCCGGCAAGCTTCGCCATCGCCGCTTTCATGACCGCGCCCATGTCTTTCATGGAACTGGCGCCGGTTTCGGCGATGGCTGCGGTGACGGCTGAGTCGATCTCGTCCTGGGAAGCCGATTGCGGGAGATAACTCTCAATAACCGTGATTTCTGCTTGTTCCTTTTCGGCGAGATCCTGGCGGCTGGCTTTTTGATACTGCTCGACCGAATCGCGGCGCTGTTTGACCTGAGTGCGCAGCAGTTTCAGTACGTCCTCATCCGTGAGGGCGTCCCCGCCTTCCTTTTCTCGATTCATGATGGCGGCTTTAACCATCCGCAGCGTCGAGGTGCGCGCCGCGTCTTTCGCCTTCATGGCGGCGGTCATGTCGGCGATGATTTGATCCTTTAAGCTCATGCAGATAACTCTAGCGCATCACGGTAAACTTCGCTAAGATGCGCCAAACTCTTAAGCGACCACCGAGGAAACACGAATGTATCGAATGATTAGCAGACTGCTGATTTCAATCGCTCTGATTCTGAGTGTCAGTTCGCTCAGCAACGCCAAGCCCTGCAAGAAACAATCCATCCAGGATTTGGTAAAGGCCTTTGCCCAGTCATTTGAAGAAAAGGCCATGGGCAGCCTGGACGCCGATCGACCTTACGTGGGCACAGTAAGAATCGTGATCGAGCACTCGCTCGCCGATGACAACGATCCCCACAGATTCAATGTCAGACGATTCAAATCCCTGGCGCTCGCCGAAAAATGGTTTAAGACCCATGAGATCGAGGGAATGCCCGGCCGGAATATCAGGCCGTTGTTGAAATGCGCAAAAGGCGTGTGCAGCTACAACTCTGAAGGCGGCATCCTGCACAACAATCTGTACTTGACGAAGATTACGTATGGCATCCGCGGCGGCTGTCCTTACCTCAAAACAATTTACCTGCTCGACGGTGATTAACTCCCCGGTAAGCCCCCAGAAATCTCTGGCGCACCATCCTAAACTTCGCTAAGATTGCGCCAAATTTGTCCCCCGGCGCGCCTTAACAAGACCCATGCTTTCCCCCAACACAATTCTCCGCGAACGTTATCGCATCATTCATGAGCTGGGTCACGGCGGCATGGGCGCCATTTACCAGGCCATGGACGAGAACCTGAGCTGCGTCGTCGCCGTCAAAGAAACCTTTGCTACTTCCGAAGAGCACCGGCGCGCCTTTCGCCGCGAAGCTGAGCTGCTCGCCAATCTAAGTCATCCCACCCTGCCGAAAGTGATGGATCACTTTACCGATGGCGATGGACAGTTTCTGGTAATGCAGTTTGTGGCCGGGCACGATCTGGCGGAGCTGCTGGAGTTGCGAGAACAACCGTTTTCAGTAGGCCGCGTGCTCGACTGGGCGGACCAGATCCTCGATGCCCTGACAGAGTTACATTCATCCGATCCGCCGATCATTCATCGCGACATCAAGCCATCAAATCTGAAGGTAACGCCGAAAGGAAGAATCCTTCTGCTGGATTTTGGTCTGGCGAAAGGTGTCGCGGGGCAGATGGCCCACGCCGAAGTCAACGCACACAGTTCCAGCATCTACGGCTATACCGCTCATTACGCTCCTCTGGAACAAATTCGCCGCGCCGGCACTGATCAGCGCAGCGATCTGTATTCACTCGGCGCAACGATGTGGACGTTGTTGACCGGCAAGGTGCCGCCTGATGCCTTGTCGCGGATTGCCGAGAAAGAAGATGGGAATCCGGATCCGCTGCGCGCGGCCGGTGAGTTGAATCCAAAAGTGCCGCCGTCGCTTTCCGCAGTCATTAATCGCGCGATGGCGCTCAACCGTGCTCACCGTCATGCCAACGCGGCGGAGTTGCGGCACGAGTTGGCTCAGATCAATGCCACGGTATCCAGCCAGCCGACCTCGGAGCCGCGAGTCACCGGCGATGAATCGCCGCTTCGTTCGCCCATGCCGCCCATGCGATCGCCCGGCTCGACAGTAAAGTCGGCCGACTCTGCGCCGCCACGCATTTCCAGCGATCAGCAGATGTCGACCGTGCGGATACCTTCCATGTCGGAAGAACGTAAGAGCTCCGGGCCGACGGCTACTTCGTTTGCAGAAGTTGTGGAAAGGAAAACCGGCCCACGCAAACCGTTCATTTGGATTGCGTCGAGCGCGGCCCTGCTTCTGCTCGCCGTTGGGCTCGTCTTGTGGATTGTCTGGCCGCGTGGCCCACGCGAGCAACAAACGAATTCCAGCACTTCGAACAACACAGCTAATTCCGGGTTGTCGGACATGAACCGCCCCACGGCGCCGATGGGAATGGTCTACGTCTCAGGCGGCACTTTTACCATGGGACGCGATCGAGGCGACGATGCCGAGCGGCCTCCGCATGAGGTGACAGTAAAGCCATTCTTCATCGAAGCTTTCGAAGTGACTAACGAGGAATACGCGAAATTCATCAAAGCTACGAACCATCGCCCGCCACCGCCATGGCCGAACGGCGTCTATCCCGAGGGCGCGGGGCGCAAGCCGGTAACGGCCGTTAATTGGGATGACGCCAGCGAGTACGCGAAGTGGGCTGGAAGACGTTTGCCGACTGAAGAAGAATGGGAGTTTGCCGCACGGGGAGTAGATGGCCGTCTTTACCCGTGGGGCAATGACTGGAAACAAGGAGCCGCGAACGCGAATGGCGCTGAGCAAGGCATGGCCGAAGTCGGAGGTTACAAAAGCACTTCGCCGTTTGGCACTGCGGACATGGTGGGCAACGCTTGGGAGTGGACATCGAGTAGTTTCAAAGCGTACCCGGGAAGAGGATTGCCTTCGACTCAACCGAGCGGCGATCTGCGCGTAATTCGTGGCGGCTGTTATGAATCGACTAAGGACTACGCGACTACAACTTATCGCGCAGGATGGCCCGCGCGCGGCGCGCCGACTTATGATCAGACGGGATTTCGATTAGCTAAAGATATCGAGCCATGAAAGATCTACTGAGAACAAGTCGACGAGTTTTGCTGGCATGCTGCCTACTGCCGGCGGCCTTCTGCCTTCCAGCCTTTGGCCAGGGCGGGACCGGCAAGTTGCCGCGAAGGAATCCGCCGCCCATCAGAAACCCAGTCGATCTGCCGACGATTACCTACTACAAGTCAACAGTAGTTGCGTCAGGTGAAGTGCGCCCTGAGCGCTACGTCAGGATCGCCGGTGACGCCACAGGACAGGTTAAGGAAATCTACGTACAGCCCGGCGACGAAATTACCAAAGGTCAGCGGTTGCTTCTGATCGAGCCGGGAACAACCGGATCGGCATCTGTGACGCAGTATTCGCCGGTAAAAGGGGTTGTCGCGGATATTGTCGCGCGCGTAGGTGAGCCGGTCGTTGTCGGTCCATCCGCTTCGGAATTAATGACGCTTGCCGAGATGTCCAAAATCTTTGTTGATGTCATTGTCGAAGCGAACCAGATTTCGAAAATCGCCACACGAAATGCGGCGAAGATAAGAGTGGATGCATTCCCCGAAAATGAGATTCGCGGCGTGGTTATCAGCAAGAACCCTGTGCCGATCACTGTGCCAGGCAACACCTCCGCCTCCAGGCCAAAGGAATTAAGAGTGAGGATCGAACTGTCGGATATTCCTGCGGCGATTCGAAGTCGTTTGCGACCCGGGATGAGCGCCACTGCCACTATCACAGTGTTGCTGAGAGCAACCAACCGCTAAAACTTCGGTGTAAGTTTGACGGCTTTGCCGAGCTGCAATGCGGTAAGGCTTGCCTACCGGGAAGCTTCCCTTTTCGCAATCGCGCCGAGGCTGAGCCTCGGCGCAGTGTTCCTGACAATCGCGGATCGGTGAGGCAAGCCTCACGACACTGGGGCGCGGCAAAGCGGCGGTTACGCCTGGCGGAACTTGCGCCTACTTTCCATGCCCGTTTGATTGGGCCAAGTGCGCTTTCAGATATTTTCCGGTGTAGGAACCTTTCACTTTCATGATCTCTTCCGGCGTGCCCTTCGCCACCAGATAACCACCGGCCTCGCCGCCTTCCGGACCCAGGTCAAAGATGTAGTCCGCGGTCTTGATCACATCGAGGTTGTGCTCGATTACCAAAAGCGATCCGCCGGCGTCGATCAACGCACGAAACGCGGCGAGCAGTTTATTGATGTCATCGAAGTGCAGCCCCGTGGTTGGTTCGTCAAAGATGTAAAGAGCGCGCGCGCCGGCGCGTTTCGACAAGTGCGCCGCGAGTTTCACGCGCTGTGCCTCGCCGCCGGAGAGCGTTGTCGCTGACTGGCCCAGCCTCAGATAACCCAATCCCACATCATCAAGCACGCGCAGCCGGTTCGTGATCTTCGCCACCTCGCGGAAAAACGCCAGCGCCTCGTGCACGGTCAGGTTTAGAACTTCGTGAATGTTCTTGCCGCGATAACGCACGTCGAGAATCTGCTGTTTAAAGCGCGTGCCCTTGCATTCTTCACAAACCAGCTCGACATCGGCAAGAAACTGCATCTCCACAGTCACCGTGCCGTCCCCCTGACAAACTTCGCAGCGACCACCCGGCACATTGAACGAGAAGTGTGATGGCTCAAGCCCGCGTGATTGGGCCTCGCGCGTGTTCGCGAATGTTTCGCGAATCGCGTCGTAGACTTTGATGTACGTGACGGGATTCGATCGCGGTGTGCGGCCAATGGGTGATTGGTCCACCAGAATTACTTCATCCACATGCTGGCCACCGTCGAGCTTCTGATAAGCTCCCACGTGACCCTGCCAGTCGCTGCGCTGCTTCTTCAATCCTGCGTACAGACAATCGTGAACCAGCGTTGACTTGCCAGAGCCGCTCACGCCCGTGATGCACACCAGCATGTCGAGCGGAATCTCGATGTCGATCCCTTTGAGGTTGTGTTCGCTTGCGCCGCGAATTGCTAGCCGTTTGATTTGTAATGCTCGCCGGTGTTTCGGCTCTTTGATTTCGGCCTCGCCGCGCAAGTAACGGGCGGTCAGAGAGCGCGAATTCTCGATCAGCCCGTTAAAGTCTCCTTCATACATCAACTGACCGCCCAGCTCGCCGGCGGCCGGGCCGATGTCGAGCAGGTGATCCGCCGCCCGCATCATTTCTTCATCGTGCTCAACCACCAGCACCGTGTTACCGATGTCGCGCAGGTTGTGCAGCAACTTGATCAAACGATCGTTGTCGCGTGGGTGAAGGCCAATCGAAGGCTCGTCCAAAACATACAACGCGCCGACCAGCGAAGACCCAAGGTTTGTCGCCAGCTGAATACGTTGCGCTTCACCGCCTGAGAGCGTTGATGACAATCGATCAAGTGTCAGGTAATCCAAACCGACGTCCACCAAAAAGCGAAGCCGGCGGCGAACTTCGAATAGCACGCGCTCAGAAATGGCCGACTGCTCTTCACGCAGCTCGAGCTCGCTGAAAAATGCCGACGCGTCCTTGATCGACAAGGCGCAAATCTGCGGCAACGTCCGTCCACCGACGCGCACGTCGCGCGCTTCCTGGCGCAGCCGCCCGCCCTCGCAATCGGGGCAGACCGCGTAGCCGCGATACTTCGAAAGAAAAACACGCACGTGCAGTTTGTACTTCTTGGTGTCGAGCCAATCGAAGAATCCCCGCACACCACTCCAATCGCCCTTGCCGTTAATTACTGCATTTCGTTGCTGGCGGGTCAGCTGATTAAAAGGCTGGTTCGTCGGAATGCGTTCCGATCGGCAAAAGCGTTTGAGTTCGGCCTGGGCCCAATCGTATTGCGGCTTGGTCCACGGTTCGATGGCGCCTTCAGCCAAAGTCAGACCAGGATTGGGGATGACAAGATCTAGATCAAGGCCAATCGTGTTACCAAAGCCCTGGCACGTCGGGCACGCGCCAAACGGATTGTTAAAGCTGAACAGCCGCGGCTCGGGCGTGGCGTAAACGGTGCCGTCGTACTTGCATTCAAACTTTTCCGAGAAACGCAGGCGATTGGTACCCCCGTCTCCGGCGCGCTTCGTGTTTTTGCTCTCTCCCTCGGGGAGAACAACTTCAATCACTGCCTGGCTGTGACCCTCGCGGAAACAAGTCTCGAGTGAATCGACCAGGCGCTGGCGCACCTCTGCATGGGCGGTGAGGCGGTCCACCAGCACATACACATTCTCGAAGTCCTCGCGATGATAATCATCGGGCGAAGCCAGATCGATCTGCTTTCCGTCGAAAAGCAAGCGGGTGAATCCGCGTTGCATCAGGCTCATCACGTGAGCGGTGATTGCTTGCGAGGTCAGCTTTGGCTTTGAACCGTTCTTGCGGCCTTTCGATGAGGTCGGTTTTGATCCGTTGCCATTCAGCTCAACATGAAGGCCCGCATCAGCCGGGAAGAGCACATAGAACCGCGAATCCGGCGCCAGCGTGGCCAGGGTTTCGTCTGCGGCGGACTCGGGGGAATCGCGCCGCACTTCGCGGCCACAGACCCGGCAGATAGTTGTGCCGACACGCGCGAACAGCAGGCGCAGATAGTCAAAGATCTCGGTTTGCGTGCCCACCGTCGAACGTGGGTTCCGCGTCGAGTTCTTTTGCCGGATCGCAATCGCCGGAGCGATGCCGCGAACTTCGTCGACGTCGGGTTTGTCCATGCGCTCGAGAAACTGGCGCGCATAAGCAGAAAGCGATTCGACATACCGCCGTTGGCCTTCGGCATAGACCGTGTCGAAGGCGAGCGAAGACTTGCCCGATCCGCTGACGCCGGTGACGACGGTCAACTGATTGATCGGAATCGAAAACGATATGTTCTTGAGGTTGTTGACGCGAGCGCCGCGGACTTCGATGGCTTCCTGGGTCATGGTGAAACTTTCCGAGAGCGCACAGATGAGAATCTGTGTGCCTTCGCAAACCACACATCTTAGCCCGAAACCATTAAAGACGCGAAGTGGCGAAAGAGAATTTGTCGAGTGCGCTGACTTGTCAGCGCTTTCTGCCGTCTTAAATACGCCTAAATAGAATCAGTTGGAGATTTAACTCATGAGAACCTCAATTTGGACAGTCGCGCATTGCCGTGGCTAAACTAGGCACATGACGATAAAGAAAATGGACCATGTCAGCGTCGTCGTTGACGACCTGCCGGCCGCCATTGCCTTCTTCACCACCCTCGGCATGGCGCGTGAAGGCGAAGCGGCCATCGAGGGCGATTGGGTGGATCGCATCAACAGTCTCGAAAATATTCAAGTCGACATCGTTATGATGAAGACCCCGGACGGGCACGGGCGCCTTGAGCTTACGAAGTTTCGCAATCCAGAACTGGTCGAGATCAAACCGGCGGTCGCACCGCCGAACGCGCCGGGCCTCAGGAGCGTCATGTTTACAGTCGAAAACGTCGACGAAACTGTCGCTCGCCTGCGCGCCCACGGCGCCGAACTCATCGGCGAGGTGGTTCAATACGAGGACAAGTACAGACTCTGCTATATGCGAGGCCCTGCGGGCATCATCGTCTCGCTGGCTGAGGAACTCTTCTGACCACCCTTCTTTCTCGCCTTCTTGCGCAGGGCTGGTTAGGCGCACTAAGTGAGAAAGCGGCGACAAGTCGCCGCACTCCAAAGTCGGGCAACAACCATCGCGGTTCCTTCATCTGACGGAATTGCGACCTGGCGCAGCGGCAGCGGTATAATTTGGAGGAATTTGCCGGGTTTGCCTCGAAATCGTTTGGCTACAACAGATTCGCAAAGGAAATTGACGATGTCGATGATTGATTCTTTTCTCAGATTTGCGCTCGCGTTGGTGTTGTTGGCGGCCGTGGCCGCGCCCGTGGCGAGGGCCCAGTCAACCGCCGCGGCCCAAACCGATAGCACGATAACGCCGGGATCGCTGAGCCAGGCGCAGATCGATGAAATCATCCGCAAGTTCACCGCGAAAGAAACTCAGTTTCGACGAGCTTTGAATACGTATGCTTTCAAACGCGACGCGCTGGTCCAGATACTGGGCATGGGTGGGCAGGTCACCGGCGAATATCATCGCGTCTCGGACTTTACCTTCGACGATCAGGGCAACCGTTACGAAAAGATAAATTTCTTTCCACTCTCGAACATGAGCGGAGTAATCACGCCGGAGGACCTGGAAGATCTTGGCGGAGTAAACCCATTTGCTCTCGAAGCCGCCAAACTCAATCAATACAACTTCAAATATGTAGGCAAAGATAGAATTGATGAGTTGGATCTTTACGTGTTTGATGTAGCGCCAAAAGTGATGCCGGATGCCAAGAAGACCAAAGAGCGGTTTTTCATCGGGCGAATCTGGGTCGATGACCAGGACCTGCAGATTGTTAAGTCGAAAGGGAAGGCAATTCCGGAAACCAAGAACAACAAGTTTCCGATAGTCGAGACCTACCGCGAGCAGATCGATGGCAAGTTTTGGTTTCCGACTTATGCGTACGCAGACGATGATTTGATCTTCGACAACGGCCAGAACATGCGCATCCGCATGCAGGTGAAGTACACGAACTACATCGTAGGCCGAGGAAGAGTGACGATTACCGAGCTCGATGAGGTCAAGCCGGATTCAACTGCTGACACGTCAGGCGTGAGCAAGCCACGCGCCACCGGCCCAATTGAATCTGGCGACCTAAATAGTAAAGCGACAGATCTGCCGGCGCCTATCTATCCCGGCGAAGCGAAGAAAGTGCACGCTTCCGGCCAGGTAAAAATACGCGTGATAGTTGACGAGACTGGCCGCGTACTGGCAGCGGATGTGGTTTCAGGTCCGAAGCCTTTATGGATGGCGGCGATCGAGGCGGCACGAAAGGCTCGCTTCGCACCGACCCTGGTTGGCGACACGGCGGTGAAGATAACGGGAATTCTGACCTACGACTTTGTCGAGCCGTAACTCGCTGATTAACTCGATCTATCGCCGGGGTGAGACTTTCTCGATTCCGAGTTCTTTCATGATCAATTCCTGCACCTGCTGAACCAACCGGTTCAGGTCTTCGTCACTTTTCACCCACGACGTTTCAACCGGAGGCAGAAAGACCATATCGATCGTCCCCGGCCAGGCTTGGCCGGTGCCTTTACCCATTAACTGATCACTATTCCTTAAAGCAATTGGCGCAATCGGGACTCCAGCCTGTGCCGCCATGTGGAACGCACCCTTTTTGAATGGGAGCATTTGACCGGGCCGTGCGCGCGTGCCCTCGGGACAAACGCCAAAGGAGATACCGGAACGAATCCGCCGTGTTGCTTCCTGGATGGAAGCGACCGCGCGCTCTCGATTGGATCGATCGATGGCAATCACGTTCACGAACCCCATGCCGTAACCCAAAATCGGCGCCTTGAGTAATTCCTTCTTTCCGATCATCCCCATGCGGCGCCCGGTGTAGGCAAACAGCGGAGCGGCGTCCAGATATGACCAGTGATTGGAAACGAACACGTAAGGCTGATTTGGATCCAGCAATTCGCGTCCGGTCACGTGCACTTTCACCCCGGTAAGCCGCAGCCAGTTGCGCGCGCCCCAGTTGGCCCACCAGTAGATCCAGTTCTGCCGGTTGAAGAGCGAGCCAAGCAGCAGCAACGGCGGAGCAAACACCAGCAGCAGCAGGCCGGCGATAAACCATGACCAGCAGAACAGAAGCCGGCCGATGATTTTCGGTCCGCGTCTTGTGCTAGACTGCGCCGCACCGTCAGCGCGCGGTTGCAAACGCTCATCAATCAACTTGTGCGAGGGAATTTCCGATTGCATCGCCTGAAAATCGAATCAACGCGGCCGATCCTAACCACAGTCTGCGCTTTTTTCGTTCTGGTTTCTCTGGCCCACGCCCAACGGCGCACCGAGCCAACCGCCGCCCATCTGCCTTCGCCGAGTTCTGTGCTCGGGTTCAGACCCGGCGACGATCGCACGATCGCTGATTGGAAACAGATAGCCGATTATTTCACCAGACTCGATAAAGCCAGCGATCGAGTGCAGTTACAAACTATCGGAAAATCCACGCTAGGGCGGTCGATGTTTGTCGCCTTCATCAGCGCGCCAGAGAATATCCGCAATCTGGAAAAGTATAAAGCGATCCAAGCCCGGCTGGCTGACCCGCGGAAAGTGGCAAGCGAAGCGGAACGCGATCAGCTGGTGCGTGACGGAAAAACGGTGGTGGTGATTTCCTGTTCGATTCACTCAACCGAAATCGTCGCGTCACAAATGTCGATGCAGCTGGCCTATAAACTGGCCGGCGCAAATGACGAGGACACGCTCGCGATTCTCCGCAACACAATAGTCATTCTGATTCCTTCGCCCAATCCCGATGGTGTCGACATCGTGGCGAACTGGTATCGCAAGACACTGGGCACCACAAGCGAAGGCCGTGAACCGCCGGAGCTTTATCACCATTACGCCGGCCACGATGACAATCGTGACTGGTTCATGATCAATTTGAAAGAGACGAAGGCGGTGACGCGCCTGCTGTGGCAGGAATGGTTTCCGCAGATCGTTTACGACATTCACCAGCAAGGCTCAAATGGTTCGCGTTTCTTTGTGCCGCCGTTTTATGACCCGCCGAATCCGCACATCGCGCCGCTTTTGCTTCGACAGGTTGGACTGATTGGTCACAAGATGGCGGCAGACGTTACCGCCGCAGGCTTCAAAGGAATTCTTACTAACGCGCTTTACGACACCTGGTGGCACGGTGGCTTTCGGACAGCGCCTTATTACCACAATGCGGTTGGGATACTCACCGAAGCAGCGAGCGCACGCTTGATGTCACCGGCCACAGTTACGCGCGCGCAGCTCGAACGATCGTCGACGCGCGGAATGAGAAATGCGACTGAGGTATCGACGAATTTTCCGAATCCATGGCCAGGTGGCGACTGGCATCCCCGCGACATCATGCAAATGGAATTGATCGCTTGTGATTCCGTTTTGTCTTTGGCTTCAAACTATCGCGCCGAATACCTGCGCAACTTTTATGAGCTGGGCAAAGCGAATCTGGTCCCGGCGCGCCCGGATGAGCCGTTGGGTTACGTGATTCCGGCCGGCCAGGGCCGTGATGAAAACCTGGCAAAGTTAATTGGCGCGTTGGTCGAGCAGGGCGTCGAAGTTTTTCGTCTTGATAAGGAACTTCATGGAGTAACTGCTTCGCAGGTGTTGCAAACCGCGGGGAATCCCGGGAGCAAAGGAAGTCCCGTACGAAGGGTGTCGACTATTACCGGCTTTGCACCTCCCGAAATTCCAGCGGGAAGTTATCTGATCTTTTTCAATCAACCCTATCGTCAGAATGTTCTGGCGCTCTTTGAGCCGCAAGTCTATCCCGATCGCCTGACGCCGACAGGCGAGGCTGAGCGGCCTTACGACGTGGCCGGATGGACGTTGCCAATGCAGATGGGGCTGGAAACACTTCTGGTCATGTCGCTGCGTGAATCATCGGCTGACAGAAGACTTACCCTGATTCGAGGGGAAAATGATGTGCGGCGTGATTTGGCACTACCGCTTTGGACCACTGATAAGTCGCCGATCGCCAATCCGATCAAACCAGGAATTCGCGTCGCGATCTTCCAGAGCTCACGAGCCGGAAATATGGACGAGGGCTGGACTCGCTTTGTGTTCGACACTTTCAATGCGCCCTTCCTGACTTTGCGTGACAGTACTTTAACCGAGGCGAACCCGCGCGCCCGCTTCGACGTGATCGTGTTGCCTTCCGATCGAACCCGAGAGCCGGCGGAACCCGCTGCCGAGGAAACCCCGCGAGGGATAACCGATACGGGCTACAGAAATCTCGCGCGGTTTGTCGAAGACGGCGGAACGCTGATTTGCTTCGACGGATCGTGTGGGCCGCTTATCCGGCAGTGGAAGTTGCCGTTGCGAAATGTCTTAGAGGGTCTACGGTCGTCGGAGTTTTATTGTCCCGGATCGATTCTGCGCGTCGAGCTGGACACCGCGAATCCAATCTCGCGAACCATGTTGAAAGAGACTGATGTCTATTTCACCAACAGTTCCGCGTTCGAACTTACTAATACTCCCCGGCCCGTCTCGGACGGTCCCCAAACGCCCTGGCCTGTCCGCCTGGTTGGCCGCTACGCCAAAACGGATGTGCTGCGATCGGGTTGGTTGCTCGGAGAGGACAAGATCAAGGATCGAGTCGCACTGGCCGAGGTGGAAATGGGCAGGGGCCGAATTGTCTTGTTTGGGTTTCGCCCACAGCACCGCGGCCAAACCTGGGGCACTTTTCCTCTAATCTGGAACGCAATTAATCTATCCTCGAAATAACTGTTCAAGAGCCATTACGCAACCTCGGCTCGCTCAATTAAAATGTTGCCATTTCCGTTGACCTAACGGAGGGCTGAGGAGTATAAGAGTTTCGATTTCACATGACTCCTGCGGTCGCCCCGACCGCACCTTTCGCTAACTCGGCTCAAAGGAGGCTCCCAGATGATTCCCCCCAGACAAATTCGACTTATGTTAGCGGCAATTCTGGCCATGGCGTCCACAATTCTCGTCGTTGCCACTTTCAATGTCAGCGGAACTAGTTCAACGCCGCCCGACGCGCTCAAGGCGAATCAGACTTCAGGTTCGACTCTCAAATCGAAGATTCTTCGCCGCAAAGACCAACTCAAGTCAAAACTGACGGCTAATGAAATCAGTTTGTTACGAAGGAACGCCTCAGCTCAGGAAGAGAGGAAAGTTGAAAACGAAATACCGAAGCACGTTCCGATAAAAATTAAGTTAAAGGCTGACAAGGAAAAGAAGTTCAAGGATCTGGACAATCCGGGATGGTATCGCGATTTTGAGTTGGAGGTTACTAACACTTCGAGCAAACCAATCTATTTTCTTGAACTATGGCTCGTTTATCCTGAAATAAACTCCGGGAATGGCGCGCCAGTGGGCATTCCTTTACGGTATGGAAGGATGAACTTTATAGAGCAAAAGACAGTTCCTATCCCGACCGACGTGCCAATCCAGCCGGGGGAGACTTTTGTCTTTACGATTCCCGAGCGCGACCGAAAGGGATGGGAGGCGCACAAGAAGCACGAGAACACGCCAGATCCGAAGAAGGTTCTTCTCTGGTTTGTGCAATTGAGTTTTGGCGATGGCACCGGGTTTGACGGGATTGACGCTAACGAATACCCATACAAAAACGGCAAGAAATCATCTCTTCCTTGTCGCGAAGGTCCTGCGACTGTCGCGGAAGGTGGCCCCGTAAATGGCTTCTCAACGACCTTTCAGGCGATCGTGCGAAACGAATCGCTCTTTCCGGTAACCGGCAGACTATCTGCCGGTTATTTTTCTGCCTTAAATGGCGGTTACGGGTTCCTGAGAAACTCCACACCAGCACCAGACATCTGCTGTGGATCGGGTTGCTTTTTCATGAAGCCAAGCATGGATAGTTGTGCCTGCGGCGCCTCTCGCGGAAACAGTTATCCTGGCTGTTCCGACCCCGAAGCCGCGTGCGGAATACCGCTGCAGGTAGGGCACTGGTGTGGTGACAATGGCGTTTATTGTCCGGAATATGCGAGAGGCGTATGCGTCACGGATGCACCTTCACCGCCTTCACCATCACCTACCCCCACACCAACAGCGCCACCATGTGATCCAGCTACAAGACCGAACAATACAAATTGCTTCTGCGACACGATGCCGTACTTAATCGGTGGTTACGATCCCCAATGGCATTGTGGGTTATTTTGCTCAAGTGGTGTAGGTGCTGACTACGTGCAGTATCCAGGCGCCGTTGGTTATGCGGGTTGCCCGCCTGACAGACATAACAACCAAAACGACTGCTGCGTTTGCATCTTTCAAGCCTGTCCGGGCGGAAGTAGCGTCAACCAGATGACATGCGAGTGCCCGTCACCAACACCGACCCCGGATGGGAATGGCGGCGACGGTGGACAGCCACCGGAACCATGCACGATCTATTGGTGGGTTTTATGGGAATCCACCGATGGCGGTCAAAGCTGGCATGAAATTGACCGGTGGTATGCCGGATGTTGGTAACTGAACAAGAAAAGCCGTTCGCCATTGCTCCATGAGCAGCTTTTCGGTGGTGTATGGATCGGCCTTACCTTTGTTTATTATGAAATAGCTGCCACCCTTGCTGACAGGCGGTCGCGGTGCTATCTTGACGAGGCCGATTGTAACTCTCCCCAGATTTTCTCTTCCTAAATAAGATTGGCCGTCCGGCTTTTAATCAGGCACCTCTTCCTGCCGGATCGCATCAAAGGTTTCGTGCGGCGTGAATTGTGTGCGTCAGAAGTGTCACGATGCGAGATTAGCTCTCCAAACACAGGAGTTCAGTTATGAAAAAGCTATTCACCTTCACCCTGCTCGGGTGCCTTACGGTAGCGCTTACCTCCGGGGCCAGCGGCCAGGGCCGGCCCAGGCGAGTTGGATCGACGCCGCCTGTTCAAACACCTCAAGAGCCCACTCAGCAACCGCCGGTTCAAAATCCGGCTCCGGCGCGGCCAGGCCAACCGCCGGTGTTGGGCGGTGCGAACCGGAACCCTAACGAGCAAAAACCTACGGCCACGCCTGATGCCGGCCCGGAAGAGGTTGCCGAAGGTGACATCGTGCGAGTCGAGACGACGCTCGTCAGCATTCCGGTGAGCGTGATGGACCGCGACGGCAAGTTTATTCCCAACCTTCGCAAGGAAGATTTTCGTATTTGGGAAGACGGAGCCGAGCAGCAAGTCGCCTACTTTGCTTCAACCGAAAAACCTTTCACAGTGGCGCTCGTGATTGACACGAGTGGTTCGACCAAGCAACGGCTCTACGAGATTCAGGACGCGGCCATCGCCTTTGTGGAACAGCTCAGAGCTGACGATCGCGTGATGATTGTGTCGTTCAGTGACAAGCTCAAAGTACTCTCTCAACCGACCAATGATCGCGCCGAGTTGCGCGAGGCGATTCGCCGGACCTCGCCAGGTTCAGGAACTCGTCTGTATGACGCGGTCGACATGATCATCAACGAGTACTTCAACCGGATCGAAGGCCGCAAGGCAATGGTGCTGTTTACCGATGGGGTCGATACCACCAGCAAGCGGGCCACGTATGAAAGCACGCTGCGCGACGCCGAAGAACTGGACGCGTTGATCTATCCGGTTGAATACGACACCTATGGTCAGATGGTCGGCGGTGGTAGTTGGCCCGGGGGCGGTGGTAGTGGAGGTGGTGGCTCCCGGCGTCGCGGCGGCCTGGATGATCTGATTTCAATCATTCTTGGCGGCAATATAAATATTGGCGGTGGTCATGGTGGCGGTGGAAGTGGCGGCGCCGGAACCAGCCGCGAAGAATATGAGCGAGGCGATCGCTATCTGCACGACCTCGCCCGCGTCAGTGGCGCGCGGCTCTACAATGCCGACCAACAAAACGTCAACATTGCTTTTCAGTCAGTGGCGGAAGAGTTAAGACGGCAGTACAGCCTCGGATACTATCCCAGGAACAAGCCGGTGGCGGGCGAACGTCGATCAATTCGCGTCCGTGTCGACCGGCCTGAGCTGGTGGTGCGCACGCGCGACAGTTACGTGTTCCAGCCGGGCGCGAACGCGGCTCAAACCAACCCACAGCAAAAGGCGCCTGTGTTGAAAAAGGAATTTAGGGAAACGTATCGGTAGGTTTTGCTCGGGTGGGGACTTGAAAAAACCTCCCGTGCCTTGCGGTTTACTTCACACCACTGTGCCGTCCGGAACCATTCCGTTCTTGGGCACGATGATGATGCGGTCACGGATGTAATACATCCCGTTCGGCCCGTCTACTTCCTGCAACCCGGCCTCGTTTATCAAACGCACATTTGTGCCGATGCGGGCGTTCTTGTCGATGATAGCGCGCTGAATGATCGTGTTCTCGCCGATGCCGATTCGCGGCCGGCCCGCGTTGCGATCTCCGAGCATGTCTTCGATGGTCTGGTAGTAATCCGCGCCCATGACATAGGCTGCGTCGAGGTCGGCGCCTTCACCGATGCGCGCGCGCAATCCGATCACTGAGCGATTGATCTTTGCTCCGTTCACGATACAGCCGTCGCTAATAATCGAATCGCGGATCTCGCAGTTGTCGATCTTCGACGGCGGCAGGTAACGCGAACGCGTCAACAACGGCGCTTCCGCATCGAACAAATTGAAAGGCGGAATCGCCGAAGTCATGTCCAGATTTGCCTTGTAGAATGCGGCAATCGTTCCGATGTCTTCCCAGTAACCATTGAAGAGATAGGCCTGCACATTGGTGCGGTGAATGCTTCCCGGAATTACTTCTTTGCCAAAGTCGAGCCGTGACGTGTCCTCGGCCAGAATTTCTTCCAACCGGTCGTACTTGAAAACATAAATACCCATCGACGCGAGATACGGCCGCGCCCGTGCTTCATCCTCGCTCAATCCAAATGAAGTGGTATCGACGCGCATGGCCTCGAGCGCTTCACCCGTCGGTTTCTCGCGAAACTCGACGATGCGGCCGTCCTTGTCGGCTTTGAGCAAACCAAATTCACTGGCTGAGTCAGGCGGAATGGGAATGACCGAGATCGTGATGTCGGCATTCGTCTCGTAATGGCGGGCGAGAAACTTTTTATAGTCCATGCGATAAAGATGATCGCCGGACAAGATTAGGAGCGTGTCGATGCGCCAGTCGCGAATGTGCGGCAAGACCTGGCGCACCGCGTCGGCTGTGCCCTGAAACCACTCGCCGCTCTCCGGGGTTTGTTCCGCCGCCAGCACTTCGACAAAGCCGTCGGCAAAGGGCGAGAAGCGATAGGTAGTGGCGATGTGCCGGTTCAAAGAGGCTGAGTTGTATTGCGTCAGCACGAACATGCGGATCACGTCTGAGTTGATGCAGTTCGAGATCGGCACATCAACCAGGCGATATTTTCCGCCCAACGGCACCGCCGGTTTCGAGCGATCGCGCGTCAGCGGAAACAACCGCTTACCGGCGCCGCCTCCGAGAATCACTGCGAGCAGACTGTGTTTGGCTGGCATCGAGTAGGGCGAGGATATAGGGAAAGGGAGACCTGTTTCAAGGTCTAAGGTCAGCGCAGCGGACGAAGTTCATAGCCGGTGGCAATACCACCGGACCACAATCCACGCGCAATTCGACCCTGAAAGAGTCGAATAAAAATCATGCATCGATCCGTGGGCGTTGCCCACGGCTATTCAATTTGTCCGCTTCGCGGACAAGAGGGATGCGCTATTATTTCGCGCATGCCTTTCAATCTCCGCAAAGCCACCCTCGCCGATCGTCCGGCGATTGAAGAGCTCATCAAGCTTTCGGCACGTGGCCTGAGCCGGGCAGATTACTCCGACGAAGAGATTGAGGCCGCGATCAGGACCGTCTTTGGCGTAGACACGAATTTGATCGAGGACGGCACGTACTTTGTCGTCGAAAACAGCAGCGAGCTGATTGGCTGTGGAGGATGGAGCAAACGCCGAACTCTTTTCGGCGGCGATCAATACAAAACACGCGATGCCAGCGAGCTCGATCCCAAAACTGAGCCGGCCCGGATTCGCGCGTTCTTTGTGCATCCCGCACACGCCCGAAAGGGAGTAGCGCGTGCGATACTCGAGGCCTGCGAAGGCGAAGCACGGGCCGCCGGTTTTCAGGCGCTTGAATTAATGGCGACGCTGCCCGGAATCAAATTCTATGAAGCCAATGGTTACCAGGGAACGGAACCAACTGAGTTGAGCCTGGGAGACGGCATCGCGATAGGTTTGGCGCCGATGAGAAAAAAGATCGTATGACCAAGAACCGTCTGGAAGCATTCAGCGATGGGGTGATCGCCATCATCATCACGATTATGGTGCTTGAGTTAAGGTGCCGCACGACGCCAGCTTCGCTGGGTTGCGACCGATCGCTCCAGTCTTTCTCAGTTACGTGCTGAGTTTTGTGTTCCTCGGCATTTACTGGAGCAATCACCATCATCTGCTCCAGGTAATTGAGAAAGTGAGTGGAGGCGTCCTGTGGGCCAACCTCCACTTGTTGTTCTGGCTATCGCTGGTTCCGTTTGTGACCGGATGGGCCGGCGAAAATCATTTCGCGCCAATACCCACTGCTTTTTATGGCGGGGTGCTCCTGTTCGCGGCAATCGCGTATTTCATCCTTGCGCACACCTTACTTTCTATCCACGCAAAAAAATCGGTGCTGGCCACGGCAATCGGCGCAGATTTCAAGGGCAGGATTTCAATGCTGATTTATGTGGTCGCTATTCCGCTCGCATTTGTGAAAGCCTGGCTGGCCTGGCTGCTATACATCCTGGTCGTCGTGATGTGGCTGGTCCCGGACCGCCGCATCGAGAAGAAAATCAGATCCTGAAAGTCGCGATCTTTACTATCGATTGCGAGGTGGCGGCGGATCTCCGTTGGTGTTCCCCCAGAGAACGACGTTGTTGTAAATGACAATCAAGCCGGGGTCGCTAACCAAACCTGTGGTGTTGTAGTGCACTGACACATCGTTGAGAGCCACTTGACCGGCAGTTACCGTCACGCCGAACTTGTTGTTGCTGATGGTCGTGTTCTTCACAAAGACTGACCCAGCCGCACAGTTAATCCCCGCTAGTGCGAAACCATCAATCACGCAATCTTCAATCACAACTCTCGAGTTGGACTGGACATTAATTCCGTTTTGGCCTGTACCGTAACCGTTTATTGAAAGACCTCGAAGGCGCACTATCTTTAACGTGTTTGCTAAGCCGGCATTACTGATGGTAAATCCGTTGCCGCTTACAACTGCTACACCCGCCAACACGCCAGTTCCATCAACCGTGATGGATTTTGTGATAGTGAGCACTCCAAATCCTCCGGCGTCCAGGGCGTTGATTTCGCCGCCCGCCTCGGTCTTGGAAATCGCCCCGGCGAAAGTCCTGCAGGGTGCGGTGCGGGCGCAGGGATTTGCGTCATCGCCGACGCCTGAGACATAGGTACGATTCGGCAAAGCCTGTGACTGCGAGGCAAGCGCTAGAGCAAGAAAAACAAAAAGCACGGCACAAAAAGCTAGTCTGACTTTGTTCATGGGACTCCTTCTTTTCGCGAGTGACGTGTTGGGCCGTCTTCTCGATAGGTTTGTTGAGGTTTACTTCGGATTCACGGCGCCGCCGTTGGGCCAGTCCGTGTTCCCGATGCGCTTGAGTTTCATTTCAAAAAAGCGGACCGGCTCTTTGCCGGTCGCGATGCGGTCGCCGACTTCGTGCCATGAGCCGTCTTTGATCACAGCGGTGTAGCGTAACGTCATCGGTCCTGCCGGAATCTCCCAGACAAAACCGTCGGGTTTAGGTGTGAAGGCGAAATCGCCGACGTTGCCCTGCGCGTACGAATGCATCGTGTAGGTCTTCTTCGCCGGGTCAAAAAAGATTGTGGCGAACGCGTTGAAAGCTACTCTACCATCAGCCTCGTAGCCTTTGCCTTCGACGACTTTTACCGACCCACCAAGAAAAGATCCGACCCGCTCCGTCTGTGTCAGTTCGTGTTTCTCTCCGGTTGGTGAAATTATCCACGCCTGGCCGCGCCAAACTCCATCCATGATCGAGAGAGGGGCCATCGCTTCACGTTGAGGTTTTAGCAGCGTTTCCGGATCCGGCGGCCTTTGACCCAAGGCGGTGACGGTAAAGGCGAAGGTCATCAATAGCAGGGCTAAAACAAGTCGGGATGTGGTCATTGGATTTTTTCCTTTAGTCCGGACGATTGAAAGTAGCCCATCGATTCATCGGTGGGAAACCGTCGCAGACAATCCTAAGTCCGAAAGCGGACGGCTGAATTAGTCCGCAACGCGAGTTGCATTTGACGAGGGATTCTTCATTCGTCCGCGTTGCGGACTTAATGATTCAACATCAAACGCGATCCCAGCGATGAATCGCTGGGCTATTTTCAAACGCCCGCTTCACGGGCGTTAACGTCTCAATCCTTCAACGTAAACTTCATCACCTTAGTGCGCGAGGCGATGAACAGCTCGTTCTTGTCATTAAATACCATTCCTGAGGCGATGCCCTCAGGCTTAAAGACTGTTATATAGCGGCCGTTCGAATCGAACACCTGAACGCCCTTGATATCGCTGACAAACACGCGGCCCTTGCCGTCCACGGCGATTGCGCTCGGGGCGCTGAATTGTCCGGCCTGCTCGCCGCTGTCTCCAAAGCGGTTGATAAATTTTCCATCCGGGCTGAATTTGAATACTCCGTTCCGAAAAGATCCGAGCGCGTAGATGTTTCCCAGTCCATCTGTTGCGACCCGCGTGTTCAATTCTGATTCATCGGCAGCAGTGCTGATGGCCGCGCGAATCGTGCGCGTAACCTCGCCGTCGGCGTTAAAGCGCACGATATCATCGCGGTTCCGATACCACGCGCAGAGCAATCCGCCATCCGGTGTAGCCACTGCATCGTCAAAACCCCCACCCTCGCTGTATTGCAGTTCGCCGAGCGACTTTCCAGTTTCACCTTCATAGCGCGTGATGGCCCCGCTTTGCACCACATACACGGTTCCTTTTCGGTCCGCGGCGAGGCCGCGCAAAGGCATTTTCGGATTGACGGTCCATTGCGTGATGAACTTACCCGACGCGTCGAAAACCTGTATCCGCCCGCCAAGATACTCACCTACGTAAATGTGGCCCTGGCCGTCGACAGCAATGCTGCGCGCGTCTTTCATCATGCCCGGGCCGATGCCTTCGCTTCCAAACTTCATTACCTCGTTGGCAAAAGCGTTTGCAGCGTCAGTTGTTTTTGAGCCTGATGGTGTAAACAGCGGCGGCCGCGACGAGCCCACTGATCTCATCAACGGCGCCAGCGCCCCGAATACGCCGGCCAAAACAATCACGACAATCACGATCGGGAAGAGCACGAGAAACCAGAGCCATTTCTTAGCGGTGGCCGTTACGTGTGGACTGACGTTGATGTCGATCTGCGAGATGATCCGCGCCGGTTGGCCGTGGTGGGGAAGTGCGAGCTGGCTTTGGCAGTATGAGCATCGCGCCGACGTCTGGCCGAACGCACTCGCGTTATAAGAAACCGGGGCACCGCACTTGGGACAATCAAAGGTCTGCATAAAAAATTTGCCGCCATGACCGGATCGAGCAAGTCTGCTCGTTGTCCGTCAGGCGGCGTAGATTCTATCGTTCTGGAAGCTTACTGAGAAGCAATTATTGTGGCACGCGCATCCTGCGCGTGATTCACGGGCGTGAACGCCCGCGCCACTTACGCTAATGGTCTACCTTTGCGAGCCGGCATGAATAAGCCGTCGCATGCGGTCGGCAAACAGCACGTCAATCTTGTGCGGTTCGATCACGGCCGTGACTTCGCCGACGCCAAAAGTCGGATGCATCAGCGTCTGGCCGCGCCGGTAGGTAGTTGTTTGATTGTACGGCGCGCCGGCTTTAGTCGAAGTACGTTCGCGCGGAGCACCGGTGGCGCCCTTGTAAGGCACGCGCGAGCCGCAAACAGGGCAGAGGATACGGGTAATCCGTCCCTTCTTGGTGACAGACGCGACAGTGTGGCCACGTTCTTCGCCGCACGTAACACACATCTGTTCGACCCTTTCACCAATCGTAAAAGTCTTCTTGTCGCTCATATTGCTCCTTGATAGGTTTATGTGTTGAGTGGTTAATTCTGATAATGAAACGCCCCCGGTTGATTTTGTGACCGAGGGCGTTATTGCATTTCGCCGGTAAGAAGAATCCTACCAGCGCGGCTGGCGATCATTACGACCACCGCCGAAGTCCCGGCGATTGCCACCACCGCCGCGATTTCCGCCGAAGCCCCGGTTGCCGCCGCCGCCACCACCACGATTTTCGCGTGGCTTGGCTTCGTTCACTTTCAACGCACGGCCGGCTACTTCCTTGCCATTGAATTGTTCAATGGCCGCCGCGCCTTCTTCCTTGGTGGACATCTCGACGAAGCCGAAGCCGCGCGAGCGTCCAGTGTCACGATCTTCGACGACTGCCGCCGATTCAACCGTGCCAGCCTGAGCGAACATTTCCTGAAGCTCTTCACTGGTGGTCTGGAAAGCGAGGTTTCCTACGTACAGTTTCATAGACATTTCTTACTTTTCCTTTTGTTCCCCTCTGGGATGAAAGAAGCTGCGAATCAGATTGGCTTCGGCGAACGGTAGCAGTCGAAGGACCGGTTCGGATGCTCTTAATAAGAAGAGCGCTTCTGGTGTTTCAAACGAACCCGCTCTCGAACGATCCAAACGCCGGCGCAAAGTGTCTGTGCGCGGAGCGCATCACCGTTGATGCGCGAGAGAAGGATTAGCGACGTCTATGATGCCTGATGGCGCCGCGAAGTTGCAAGTTTTTGGATGAAAATACAGGCAGGTAATTGCATGTTTGCTGAGCAATCTAAGGAAAAAGGCCTCTGCGGCGGAGGTCGGTTCCTGCCGCCGCAGAGGTGCATGCCCCCGGCCAGGCTATTCGCTACGCGTGACTTGAGTGCGTTGCGGCGAGTAATTGACGCGGCGGGTCTCGCGAATGCGGCCATCCTGCACCGCACCCTCGACCAGTTCATAGCCCAGCAGCGCCACGATGCGGCCGCGGAAAAACA
>DATENS010000384.1:0-7844 GCA_035274925.1 Pyrinomonadaceae bacterium
GAAGCCAAAGCCGTAACCGTAAAAAATGAGGACGCAGATAACTGTTTGCAGAAGATAGTTGGTCAAAGCCATGCGCCCGACCGGCGCCAGCCACGCGAGCACTCGTCGCCACCCAGCCTTCTGCCAAAGCGTCGCCACCAGGGCAATGAAGAAAAGCGCGAGCGCGGGTACGCCGAACGCGTAACTAATGACGCCCACGACTCCGGCGGCCGAGGGCGGCAAGACCGCTTCCGCTCCGGCGACGGTCGCGAAAGCAGCATTACCCACGACGCCGAGAATGAGTGCGTACACCAGCACGCGGCGAACAAACTGCTGATGACTCGCCAAGTGCTGGAAAAACCCGCGCCGGTACGCGTAAAAGCCGAGCAGAAACATCGCCAGTATTTTCGGCAGCCGCATTTCCAAAATCAGACTCGCATAGCGGCCCACGATGTAATTCAGGTTATAGCCAGTGATTATTTCCAGATAGCTGCTTTGCTGAACCTTCCTGATCGAGCCGGCCCAAAACTCCATCTGCGCTGCATCCATTTTTGCCAGAGCTTCGGGTGACACGAAGGCTACAAACAACACATACAGGAGAATGTAAGTCAGAATCGGGACCACCATGAGGGCGAAAGCCCACTTGAGGAGCGATCGGTTTGATTTGCGACGAAACAGGATCAGCAGAAAACCGGTGAGGGCATAGATGCTCAGGATATCGCCGGCCCAGAGGAGATAGGCGTGAAGCACTCCGATGATGAGCAGCCAAAGTAAACGCCGTTTGAAAAGCGAGGCGTGCTCGTCACCGCGTTCTTCGCCGCGCGCGATCTGCAGGGCAAATCCAAATCCGAACAGGAACGAGAAGATTGAATAGAACTTTCCTTCGACGAAAAACCACACCAGCCAATGCGTGACTTGATCGGCCATGGGAGTCTGGCTCGCAAGCGACGCCGGCATCATCCCGTAACCTGAAAACCATTGCACATTGCCAATCAGAATTCCGCAGACGGCCAGGCCACGCAGCACATCAAGAATCTCAATGCGCTCTGATAAAGAAATCGGACTGGACTGGCTTTTGGACATAGCCTTGAGCTAGTTGTTTTCCAAACACTTCATATCGAACGTGAAATAATTAACTCGCGTCCGCGGCGGGCTCAGCGACTCCTTTAATTAAGAGCCAGAATCCCAGGGACACTTCGAACACGAGCATCGGTAACCAGAGGAGAAAAGGGACTCTGATAACCGCCACCAGCTCAAGAGGAACCGCGACCAGAAGTATCACTGATGCGAGCAACCCGAGCCACGCCAGTGGTGCGGGAATGCTTCGCGCGCGCACGAAAAGGTACGAGAAAATTGTGCTTCCCACCAGAAAACAGGTCGCGCTGACCGACATGCCCCAGCCTGGGAGTTTCAATAGAAACGACCCGAGGGTATTCGCCGACGCATCGTTTCCGGGGTTGGCTGCAAGCCAAAGCAATCCGACGATCGCGATAGTGGTGACCGCGCTAATCACCCCTTCGCTAACCCGGCAACAAAACGCCAGCGTCGCGAGCTCGCGATCTTCGTCGCGGGTGATCGCCCAGAGTCCCAAACCCAACAGGATTGCGTCGAAGATCGTCACCAGCGAGAGCAGGCCGGCGACACGCATGATGGTGGCGTGCTGAGCAATACTCGCAAGCTTCGCGGCCACGTCGGCGCCGCTGGTAGCCTGCTCGAACAGAATCATCTGAGGCAGCGCACTCGCGATGTAGAAGAGAAACATGAAACCGGCGAGCTGGGCGCTGGTCTTTCGGGTCATGTGCGGTTCTCCTAAAGATAACGACTTAAGCCGATTTGACCTTTAGGGATTATTACGGCAACAGCACCCGAGTCTGTTTCACTTTTCTCGCAGGATGGTTTTGTTGTGGGCGCGGAGAAGTTGAGGGATGTTCAGGACTGGGATGAAGTCTTCCACCAGTCCAGCGTTTTGCGCAGGCCGTCTTCCAGTCCTACCTTTGGCTCGTATCCGAGCAAGGTCCGCGCGCGCGTCAGGTCAGCGAGGCTGTCGCGAATATCTCCGGGCCGGGCGGGCAGATATTGCACGGCGACGTCGGACTTTCCGGTGGTCTCTTTCATGATCTCGAGAAGTTGATTGAGCGTAACGCTCCGGCCGTTGGCGATGTTAATGACCGAGCCCACCGCCTTTGACGACTCCGCGGCAAGCATGTTCGCGTTTACCACGTTCGAAACATAGGTAAAGTCACGCGACTGTTCGCCGTCTCCATAAATCACAGGCTGCTCTCCGGCCAGCAGCGCGCTCATGAAGCGCGAGATGACGCCGGAATACTGCGAGCCGGGATCCTGTCGCGGTCCAAAAACGTTGAAGTAGCGAAGCGAAACTGTCTCGAGCCCGTAAACGTGGGTGAACACCTGGCAATAATATTCGCCAACCAACTTTGCCACCGCATAAGGAGAAAGCGGCGCCGGGCGCATGTCTTCCTGTTTCGGCAGTTCGGGCTGATCGCCGTAAGCAGAACTGGAAGCCGCATAGACCACGCGGCGCACCTTTCGATCGCGCGCGGCGATGAGCAGCGAAAACGTCGCGTTGGTGGACGCCTGGTGAGTTTCAATGGGCTTTTCTACCGAGCGAGGGACGGAAGGAATTGCGGCTTCATGAAAAACTATTTCGACGTCTTCGAGCGCGCGCCGGAGAGATTTTTCGTCGGCCACGCTGCCTTCCACGAAGTCGATGTTTGACCCGATTTGTTCAATGTTCCGCCGGTAGCCGGTGGAGAGGTCGTCGATGATTCGCACCTTCGCACCGTTTTCAATCAGCGCCGCCGCGATATGGGATCCGATAAAACCAGCCCCGCCGGTAACCAAAGCCACGCCTGATAGTGACATGATCGATTTATCGTCCTACGCCAACATACTCGAAACCCATCTCGCGCATGTCTGAAGGTTCATAAATATTCCTGAGGTCGGCAATTCTCGGCGTCTTCATCAATGCGCGAATTCGCTCCATATCGAGCGCCCGAAACTGGTTCCACTCCGTGATAAAGACGAGGGCGTCGGCTCCCTTAGCCGCCGCATACTCATCTTCAGCATACTCGATCTCCGGCAGCAGCTTTGCCGCCTCTTCCATGGCGACGGGATCGTAAGCGACCACGGTGGCGCCGTGCTCGATCAAACCGCGGATGATATCAACCGAAGGCGCATCGCGCATGTCGTCTGTTTCAGGTTTGAAGCTCAGGCCAAACAGCGCGATTCGCTTACCGGCAAGACCGTCCACCAGGTTTTCGATCTTGGGAAGCATCGATGTGCGCTGCTGATCGTTTACCTCGATGACAGTTTCCACGATCTTCATCGGCGAGCCATATTCATTGCCGATGACCGCCAGGGCGCGCGTGTCTTTGGGAAAGCAGGAACCGCCAAACCCTGGACCGGGATGCAGAAACTTACTGCCGATACGCCGATCCATGCCAATCGCCCGTGCGACGTCGTGAACATCGCAGCCCACCTTCTCGCAAAGGTTCGCTACTTCATTGATGAATGAGATTTTGGTGGCCAGAAATGCATTGGCCGCGTACTTGGTCAGTTCTGCGCCTTCAACGGATGTGATCACGAAAGGAGTTTCAATCAGGTAAAGAGGCCGGTAAAGCTCGCGCATTAGCTCGGTCGCTTTTTCGTCATTGCTGCCGATCACTACGCGGTCCGGCCGCATGAAGTCGCTGATGGCCGCGCCTTCACGCAGAAACTCGGGATTTGAGACCACGCTAAACGGGGCATCGCCGGGCAAGTTTTCTTTGATGAGTTGGGCGAGACGCTTTCCCGTGCCCACCGGTACGGTCGACTTCATCACCACTACTTTGTAACGGTGGATGTTCCGGGCTACTTCACGCGCGGCATTGTCGACGAAGGTTAGATCGGCTGAGCCATCCGGCCGCGGCGGGGTGCCGACAGCAAGTAGAACGATTGATGCTGGTTCAACGGCGGACTTGAGATCAGTGGTAAATCGGAGACGGCCTGCGTGAAGGTTCTTTTGGATTAGTTGTTCGAGGCCCGGTTCGTAGATGGTGGCCTGACCGCGGCTGAGGCTTGCAATCTTTTCAGCGTCGACATCGACACAGGCGACATCGACACCAAACTCAGCAAAACAAGCTCCCGTCACAAGTCCGACGTAACCGGAGCCGATAACGGCGATACGCATTGATTCTGGTTACCTGATATTTCGGGAAGGCGTGATCAAGACTTGCGGGCCACGCGCAGTTCTAACGCGTGACCCGCAAGGTTGGAATAGTCGCCGCGCCTACACCTTCCAGACGCAACGGATTGTTGAGCAGCCTATCGAGCCGGACTGATTACGATGGGGTTACCACCGAATGTAAAGTCACCGTCCTGGGTCGCTGCGATAATGCCTGCAGCCACGGCGCCACCAGCCGCCAGTAACAACGCCGCGAGGGCGCCGCCGCTGATGCCAGCCATACCGGGTGCAGCCAATCTGGTGCAGCGCGTACCGGGTTGCGGGGTGCCGGCGGTTTCAGTCGATCCGGCAGCTACCGCGATCGTCTTACCACCTGCGCGCAATTCCACTACGCCAGCCTGAGAATTGACTCTCGTATCTCCGCACTCAACGTCAACCATAAAGGCCGATGCCTGAGATGCGTCCGCAACCGCGGCGCCGTCTTTGGTTGTCACGATGGCGGATACTCCAGCCAAAGTGGAAACCTGCAGGCGGCCCGAATCTAGTGAAGCGGAGATATTGCCGCCACTGAAGCTGAGCTTGACCGTGGTGTTGGGCAGCAGCTCAACGCGACCGAGTTTGCCAAGACTGACAACGGCGCTGCTGTTGGCCGCGGTCGTAATCGTGCTGTCTGAGAAAACAGTCGCACCCGAAATCGCGCTTTGGCCGTTAACAGTGACCTGACCCGATACCGACAATTCACCAGACATCTTTTCCTGGCCTGCCAGTGCCACCATTGAGTAAACGCTCAGTACGGCAATCGCGACCGCAAATGCCATCGACTTGCGGCTCCAAGTTCTGCTAATCATCATTTCCTCCCGTAGAGAAGTGAACAAGATTCCTAGAAACGCTATTGATTCGGCATAACGCCGCGGCGGACGATTGTCCGTCCTTTAACATACCCGCTGAAATCAGTTGAAAGCGAAAAAGCTTGTGCGGCGCAGTCAGCCACCGAATCAGTGGCTTTTGTACACGAAACCACGCCCCCGTGTCAACAGCCAATCACCTGAATTTTCAAAAACTTAAACCCATTGATTGCTACGTTTGGCGCACCATAACACGCTGGAAACTGCCTGTAAAGACCTTTTTGACCGAAATGCTGTCAAGATTGTGTGTCTATGGCGAAAATGAGCCCTGAAATCAGGGGTCACAAGGGTCAGGCGATGGGTTGACGATAAATCCCGGTTGTAAAAGCTACTTCGGACCAGTCCGCCGGGGCCGCGTTGATGTTTGCCCGATTCGTTGGCTTTTGGCCGTAGCGTTCTCGTCTTGAGGATTTCCCGACTGGCTGTTCTGTCCTTCTATCAGCGCGGCCTGCTCATACGGATCGAGACGGGCAAAAATGTAGAAGACTTCGCCCGTATTAACGGTACCCAAATAGCGGAAGGTGTTGGTCAGGACCTGATTGACGCGGAAGGTCCTCGGGTTCGGCGGATTCTCAAACAGAGTTGTGAATTCATCCGTGGTTACGGCCTCCAGCTCAGGGACGTAATCATTGCCGCTTCTGGTAACCAAACGAATAGCCATTTCACGGAGCGCGCGAATCCGGCTTGAATTGCGTCGATAGTAGCTCGCATTAACCTCACGCCGGCTGACTCGATCGTCTACCACTTCCTGTTCGTTGCGCAGGTAACCCAGGTAGGCTTGCATGACCGGCCCAAACTCGGCAGTGTCGGCACGAGAGGTCAAAACACGCTGGGCCATAGTTACGCCGCTAAGCGAAATGACTATGACGGCCGCGAACAACAGTTGCGAGAACAATTTTGACCGAGTCATTGAGGTTACCCTCCTTGATGGAACAGATCGCCCGAAAAGATTTGCAACCCGTGTAGTTTAGCCAGAAAAACTCTGGCTGGCGAGCACTTTGATTTTGCGCCGTGATTATACTCGTAAGCTCAGTCGAGTGATATTGCACCGCTAATTCAGCGGTGTTACATTTCGATTTCAACATGACAGGCGATCACAACAAAGTCAGCTACGCCGGCAGACGTGTGGCCCTCGGCGTCACGGGAGGAATTGCCGCCTATAAAGCCATCGAGATCCTGCGCGGACTGCAACGCGCCGGTTGCGATGTTCGCGTCGCGATGACCCGGCACGCCTGCGAGTTTGTTCAGCCGCTGACCTTTCGCGCTTTATCCGGGTCGTATGTCCTGGTAGACGATTACGCGCCGGACAATCCGGATCCGATCGCCCATATCACCTTCTCGCAGACTGTCCATCTACTGCTAGTGGCTCCCGCAACCGCGAATGCCCTCGCGAAATTCGCGAACGGAGTCGCCGATGACTTTCTCACTTCGACCTATCTGGCCTGCACGGCTCCCATCCTGGTTGCGCCGGCGATGAATACAACGATGTGGGAACACCCTTCCACGCAACGCAATTTGGCAAAGCTGCGCGCCGATGGAGTTCACATCCTCGAACCTGATCAGGGAGAAATGGCGTGTGGTACGTTCGGGCCCGGGCGATTGAGCGAACCGGAACGGATCGTTTCCGCGGCGCTTGCGTTACTCAATCAAAAGCCGAAGGCCGGCGATCTCACCGGTGAGCACATTCTGATCACCGCCGGCGCGACCCGCGAGCCAATCGATCCGGTGCGCTTCATTTCCAATCGTTCGTCGGGCCGAATGGGTTTCGCCCTGGCACAGGCCGCTCGATCTCGCGGAGCGGAAGTCACAGTGGTCGCCGGCGTCACGTCAGTGACTCCTCCGAATGATGTCAGGCTCATTCAGACAATCACTGCTGACGAAATGCATCGAGCCGTGTTCGAGCACTTAAAAGACGCCACCGCATTCATTGCGGCCGCCGCGGTTTCTGACTACAGTCCGGCAGAGCTATCGTCGCAGAAGATCAAAAAGACCAGCGACGTGATGGAATTAAAGTTAAAACGGACGCCCGACATTTTGCGAGACGTCGCTAAGTCACGGCGGAATGGGCAACTGGTTATCGGGTTCGCCGCCGAGACTGAAGAGGTCACCGCGCACGCGCGCGAAAAGCTCACGAGCAAAAACCTGGACGCAATCGTTGCCAACGATGTTTCCCTGCCCGAGGCGGGCTTTGATTCGGAAAACAATGCGATGATTATTCTCTTTCGTGATAAGCCTGACACGGTAGACGTGCCCCTGATGTCCAAAACGGAAGCGGCGCACCGAATCCTGGATGAACTAGTAAAGCTTCGCGGCGAGCGTCCGGCTCTGAGCAAGGCCTCTTCAAAAACCCGATGACAACCTCCCCAACAAAAGATCAACTGGCAGAACTGCTGCAGCAATCGCGAGAGTACGCAAAGTATTCCGCTGAGCTCGGCATCGAAACCGTGACGATGACTGAGATCATTGAATCCCAACCGGTGGAAACAGAAGTTCCCTCCCCTGCGGCAAGGCCAACAACTAGTCGACCGCCGCAAACCTCGCCGCCGGCTCATGCTGCGACGGCAAAGGCCGCGCCGGCAAAAGCCGCCGCAGATCTTTTGTTTGAAGAACTTGCTTCGCCTGAGCCGGCCTTGTCCCATTCGGACGAATCCCTTGAAAGTATTTGGGTGGACATCGGCGATTGCACGCGCTGCGGCTTGTGCGCAGGAAGAACTCAGGTCGTGAACACGAACGGAAATCCGCGAGCGCGGCTAATGTTTGTGGGCGAGGCGCCGGGC
>DATENS010000385.1:0-9941 GCA_035274925.1 Pyrinomonadaceae bacterium
AAAACCGGTCCGGCGCGCGCTGGAACAGCAGTACGCCAAAATCGTTCAGGCCAACATCAACAAAGATCTGCCGGCGCTCATCGCACTCCGCACCGCGGACTTCCGCGTGAAGATGCCCAACGGAGAAACCTGGAATTACGAGCAGTCAGCTAATTACTCGCGGGCCGCATTCGAACAGGTGGAATCGACGACTAGCCTGATCATCGACATCGGGCTGATCGATTTGCACGGCGATGAAGCAGCCGCCACTGTTTACCAGCATTGGACCCGCATGCAGATGAAAAAAGGAAAGCTGCGTCGCGTGGAAACCAGTGCGGTGCAGCGGGAAACATGGGTGAACGCGCCGGGTGGTTGGAAACTCAAACTCATCGATGAGATTCACCCGGGCGCCTGGTACGTTGATGGAAAGCGTGTCGATCCGAGTAAACCCTACGATCCGGACGCTCCTCCTTTCGCACCAGGTTCGGAAAAACGTTGAACAGGATCATCGCGATCAGAAGTAATACGCTACCTGTATCGCTTTCCACCGCGAAAACCCTACAATCTCAGGCTATTCACGCCGTCCAGACTGGGCAATAGGTCGGCACAACGCTTGCTCCATTCAAACGCGTAAACACGCGAAGCCTCAACAATAATCCCGACATAACCATGGTTAATAGGAGGAAGAATTTATGAGCAGACGTCTGATTGCAGTGTTCGGAGCAGCACTGCTCTTACTCTCAGTGGCGGTCGTCAGCAGCGGCCAGGTTCAAACAACTACCGTAACGAAAACACAAACAGTCCAGAATCCCGACGGCACGTACACCATCGTTGAATATCCCGTCGGCAAAGAAACCATTGTCACGTTGAGTCCGGTAGGCATCACGGGAGCCAATGGCACCGCAACCGTTTTGCGCGCCGCGGACGGAACCACAATCCGGGTAAACCTAACCAGCCTGCCTACTGACCTGACGGCTTTGAATCTCTACGCCGTCGATCCAACCGGGGCAGTCAGCCTGCTGGGTCCAATTGAACTTGCCAATGGCGTAGGTACGTTTACCGCGACAACTCCGTTGAGTAAATTCATGTTGTTCACGGCCGCGGATGGAACATTGACCGCTTACGACACAAACACGAAAGTGTTTTTCCGCAGCGCAGTGCCACAAGGCCTTTCCGTCATTCCCATTTCGGGAGCGGTAGGTGAAACAGTAGCAGCGGTGACCGCGCCCACATCAGACTACACTGTGCCGATGCTCGGCATGGCCACGTTCAAGAAAGGCGACGATACGAAGTTGAAGTTGGACTTCAGTGGGCCGCTCGAGGGTGCGCGCGCGAACGTCTTTATCGAGCGCAAGAAAGACAATCTCACGGATGTCCGCATGCGTTTTCACGAGTTGAAGGATGCGCCCGCCGGTCAGGCGTACACGCTCTGGGCGGTTTCGCCGGACAATCAGTTCCAGCAGCTGGGCACTATTGTTAACGTACAGGCCCACAACGAACAGGAAATCAAGTCAACCGTTTCTTTCAATGACTTCGGTCTGCTGTTAACAACCGAAGACCTGGTCACGGCGAAAACGCTAATCAAACCTGCCGGCCACCGTGTCGGTGTGATTACGTTCGTTCCCTAACTCAACTTTAGACCATCAACTCTACGGGCCGCTTGTTCTCAGGCGGCCCCTTTTGTTGTCTTATGGCACGTGCATTTGCGCGTGTTTTCATGGGCCGGAGGCCTGTACCACTTCGACGGAACGAATCGTACCGACCCCTCGTATATTGAACACAGGCCGAGAAAGACGGCGGAAAAGACAGCGCAAACGAAGGGTATCGGGTCAAGAAGATGAAAGAGACAACGGATGTTTTAAAAACAGTGGGAATGGTTTTGCTGGCGCTTTTTGTGTTAGCGGTCGGGGTGCCTTTGGTCCTGGCGCTGGCCGGCGTGGTGCTTGGTTTTCTCGTTACCCTGGCAGTCTGGGTCATCAAGATCGCAATTGTGATGGCCGTGATTTACCTGATCGTGGCCGGCATTCGCGCGGTGTTAAAGTAACTCCAAGGGGCTAAATTAGAGAACCTATTTTGGTTCCTGGGGCTAGCCCAACCTGCAGCAATCTTCCTCTCCTTTTCAATAAATTTTCCTGCTTGACAGGCATCGATCTGCGCGCGAAGATGCCGTCGTGACTAGCGAACAAAGATTAGACCGGCTGGAACAAATCGCGAAACTATTCGTTCGCGCGGGCATGCGCCAGCGTCGCGTTATCCGAGAGATGAGCGAGAAGATCAACATAATGATCGATGCGCAGATTCGAAATGATGAGAAATCTGCGCGGTTTGCTGAGATGTTTGCGAAGAACGACGAGAGGTTCGCGAAGAACGATGAGAGGTTCGCGAAGTTTGACGAGCGATGCGCCAGGTATGATGTACTCTTTGCGAAGCACGATGAACGCTTTGCAAAGTTCGACGCTCGTTTCAAAGAGTTGGGTCAGCGGACGGATAAAACACTAGAGATCTTAATGCGTCTCGTTCGGGAACGGCAGAACGGAGGCTCTGAGAATCCGGCCAACTCTAAACATTAAATCTGAAATTCACTACATCGCCTTCCTGCATGATGTAGTCCTTCCCTTCCAATCTTAACAATCCCTGTTCCCGGGCCGCAGCGTACGAACCTGCGCGCACGAGGTCGTCGTAGCTGACAATCTCAGCGCGGATGAAACCACGTGCGATATCGGAATGAATGGCTCCGGCGGCATCCTGCGCGCGCGAGCCCTGCGGGATGGTCCAGGCGCGTGCCTCTTTTTCGCCGGCGGTCAGAAAGGACATCAGGCCCAGCACGCGATATGCGCTCTTGATCAGTTGATCGACGCCACTGCTCTTCACTCCGAGCGACTCGAGGTATTCGACGCGTTCTGCCGGTGAAAGATCCACCAGATCGGCTTCCAGCTGGGCGCAGATGACCACGCACTCGGCGCCTTCAGTCGCGGCGATCTCACGCATCGTCTTTACGTGCTCGTTTTCATCCGGGGCATTCAAAGTTGATTCGTTGACGTTCGCCGCATAAATCGTCGGCTTCATGGTCAACAGAAAATAATTGCGGGCAATTGCCTGCTCGTCTTCGTTGAAAGACACACTGCGGGCCGGCTGAAATTCTTCCAGCACCGGCTGCAGCTTATCCAGTACCTCGAGTTCAGCTTTGGCGGTCTTGTCGCCACTCTTCGCCGTCTTCTGAACCCGTTCCCGCCGGCGCTCAACGGTGGCCAGGTCCGCCAGCGCCAATTCGATCTGAATGGTCTCGATATCTCGTCGCGGATTGATCGAGCCTTCCACGTGAGCGACCGACTCGTCCTCAAAACAACGCACCACCTGGACCATCGTGTCGGTTTCGCGAATGGCGTGCAGGAACTGATTGCCCATGCCTTCGCCCTGCGACGACCCGCGCACCAATCCGGCGATGTCCACGAATTCGACGCTGGCCGGGACAATGACCTCGGTTTTCACCACTTTGGCCAAGGGCGCGAGACGTTCGTCGGGAACGGCTACCACCCCTACGTTGGGTTTACTGGTCGAAAACGCGTAGTTGGCAATCAGCGCTGACGATTGTGCCGTCACCGCGTTGAAAAGTGTGGTCTTCCCCACATTCGGGAGACCGACAAAACCTGCTTGCAGCATGATTAGTTAAAAATTCCTCCGATATGCGAAACCAACTTTTCTACACTGCCCGCGTCGTTCTGTCCAGTTGGGTTCGTGAACTACGCAAAAAGCAAGGCCGGCCGAGAACAATTCTCGACCGGCCCTTTATCAATTTACTTAAGCTGGCCCCGGCTACTGGATTTTCTGCATGGTGATCGTGATAGTCGGTTCAGTGCCCGCGGTGCGGCTGTACGAAACCCAATACCCGGCTTTGGGATAACGAACCAATTTGTACATCGAGCCATCCGGTTTTGCTTCAGCTTCGACGCCCAACACGTCCTTTGCTGTGGGAATCGCGGTGGCTCCGCTCATGAAGTCGATGGAAATAGCGCTGACCGCGCCGCCCTTGTTGTAGTAAACCTGCACAATTTCATTCTCGTTGAACAGGTAGAAATCCTGTTCGGCGCCTTTTTCTTTCGGTGGGCCCAACTTCTTGCGCGCTTCGTCGGCCACCATTCCGATCGTCACGCCTTTGAACTGGCTGATTGTTGGTTGGTTCTCGTTCCCGGAATCCAGTGCGCCTTTCGACCGTTGCGCGTTGACAGCGGCCGGCGCCAGCAGGATGACCGCTAATCCGAAACCAACAATGAAGAGGCTCTGAATCTGACTCGAAAACAATTTGAGGCAAATGCGAACCATTGTGGGTCCTCCTTAACAACTCCTTGCCACGTTAGAAATACGCAGCGGAAGGATATATCCGGACGGCGTCGAACGAACTGAATACCTGACAAACCGCCTTCTTTGGCGAAAGACAATATGATAACCGGGAATTCCAAGTCAATAGTCTTCCCCCCAGGCAGGCGGGCGGAAGGAAGTTATTGACTGGGGCCGGAATTTGGCATAGAAGCATTGTGTCCCTTTTGTGAGTTTGAAACGGCTTTTCGCAAATATTTCCAAGGAGTTCTGCTATGAATAAGTCAAAAATCTTCCGGTTGTTTCTGGCAATGACGGCGATTGCCCTCGTCCAAATCGGCTGTGCCACCCCTCAAAATACCAACACGGCCACGACTACGGCGGTGGCCACACCTGAGGCCACACCCGACAAGAATGCGATTACGGGTGAAATCACGCGGATCGAAAACGATTGGCCGCGCATTATCAAGGAACGCGACGGCGCCGCGGTCAGGCGGATTGAAGCTGACGATTTTGTAGTTGTCTATCCCGACGGCTCAATCGGAAACAAGGAGCAGGACGCCCGGGACATCGAGGCCGGCAACATCACCTACGAGTCCTGGGAAATCTCTGAGTTGAAAGTCACTGTGATTGACGCGGACGCGGCAGTCGCCAGCCTGCACATCACCGTTAAGAACGGCAAGTTCAAGACACCTGATGGCAAGTCTCAAGACATCAGCGGCCAGTACCGATCGGTGGACACCTTTGCACGCCGTAACGGTCAATGGCAGCTCGTTGGTTCAGCCACCACTCCGATTACCAACCCGGCCGCGATGGCCAGTCCTAAAGCCTCGCCGGCGGCATCACCTTCGCCGGCGGCCAAAACTTCACCGGCCCCGAAGGCTTCACCGAAGGTTGCTCCTACCCGGAGACCCGTGCCTCCGGTACCTGCGCCGACGCAGTAGCGGGCTTCGTTGACTCGCGCCTGGTTTTGTTATAGAAGCAGCAGCCAAAGACCTACTGATTGCTACACAAGGAGCGCCGAAAATGAAAAAACTTCTGGTACTTGTCTGTTTTCTTCTGACCGCGATCTGTGCGTGTACGCCGCAACCGACGGGTAATAAGGACGTAGTAGCAAATGCCAACCAACCCGCGGAAACAAAATCTACGGCCATGCCTTCTGAGGCTGAAATCATTGCGAAAGAGAAGGCCACCTGGGACGCCATCAAACAGAAGAACTGGGACTCGTTTGCGAGCATGATGGCCAGCGACTTCGTCGAAGTTCTGGACATGGGCGTGCACGATAAGGCCACCGCTCTTACCGGCGTTAAGGACCTTGAGCTAACCGACATCACCTATGCCGATTGGAAAATGACCCCCATCGATAAGGACGCCGTCATCCTTACTTACACCGCGACATTGAAGGCTAAGTTCAAGGGCGAGACTATTCCGGAAGGTCCGTATCGAGATTCAGCCGTCTGGGTTAATCGCAATGGCCAGTGGATGGCAATTTTCTTCCAGGAGACATTGGCTGCGAAAGAGCCGCAGACTTCAGCAACTCCAGCTGAGAAAAAAGCGCCCGCCGCCTCTCCCGCCGCTTCAGCCAAGTCCGCCGAAACCAGTTCAGACACGATCGCAAATGAAAAGATTGTTTGGGACTTGTTCAAGAGCCGTAACTTCGACGGGTTTGCAGCGCTGCTGGCGCCCGAATTTGTCGAAATCGAACCCACTGGGTTTTACGACAAGGCCGGTTCAGTCAAAGGCGTGGAGCAGATGGACGCGACGGGATTCGAGCTGAGCGACTGGAAAGCCACGAAGCTCGATGATGATGCGGGTATTGTGACTTACACAGTTGCCTACAAAGGCGACAAGGAGTACCACTCGACCATCTGGGCTAATCGCAACGGGAAGTGGATGGCCCTGCTTCATCACGGTACCCCAGCCGCTAAACCTAAATAGCGCATGCAGTACAGGCTGCCAGCCTGTATGGGCGCAAGCCGGCAGCTTTGCAAAGACTAGGACCAGATACCGGGGATTTTTGTCCGGCAGGAAGGACAATGACCTTCGGCGGTTACTTTCACCTGGCGGATAAGGTAACCGAAACGCTCCACCAATAACTCATCACAAGTCGGGCAGTAGGTATTCTCCCAACGCCCGACTTTGCCTGGAAGATTTCCGGCATAGATGTAACGCAGACCGGCGTCGCGGCCGATTTCACACGCGCGCATCAATTGCGCCGCCGTTGTGTTGGCGTTCTCAGTCATGCGGTAGTCCTGATGAAACGCAGTAACGTGCCAGGGAATGTCAGGCGAGACTGACGCAATGAAATCCGCCGCGCGCCTCAACTCGTCTTCCGAATCGTTAAAGCCGGGAATCACCAGCGTCACAATCTCTTCCCAGAAACCGCGCTCGTGGACCATCTTTACCGTGTCGAGGATGTTGTCGACCACGCCGCCCAGCTGCCGGTAGTTCTTGTCGCTCATCGATTTCAGATCGATTTTGTAGCAGTCGGTCCACGGCCGGATGTAATCCAGCACCTGTGGCGTGGCGTTTCCATTCGAGATGAACGCCGTGCGAAAGCCTTCAGGTTTAGCCCTCTTGAAAACCTCAATGGCCCACTCCGCCGTAATCAGTGGTTCGTTGTAACTGGTGCCCACCAGAGAGGCGCCGTAAGCCTTTGCCATGGCCACCAGTCTTTCGGAGCTGACCACGTTCGGCGGCGCCACCGCCTGGTCATCGCGCAGTGCTTGCGACGTCAGCCAGTTCTGACAGTAAGCGCAGTGAAGATCGCACCCGAGCATCCCAAAGGTAAGCGTGTCTGATCCGGGCAGGGCGTGAAAGAAAGGTTTCTTCTCGGTCGGATCGCATTGCAACGCGGCCACATAATTCATCGGCACGCGCAAATGGCCGCCCTCGTTGAAGCGAACTTTGCAGATACCACGCTTGCCTTCTTTGATTAGACAGCGATGTCCGCACGCAAAGCATTTGAGCGCGCCCTTTTCGAGGTGCTCGATCAATTCCGGCGCACCTTCGGCGGTCATCTCGTCCAAAACTTCAGCGAGTGAAGCAGCTGTGGTGCTCAGTGGCATAAAGCAATTAATGCGGAAATTCCGTTGAGGAATTATACTCCTGGAAAAGACGTACTTTGTACTTGGTGCTTTTGTGCTTTGCCTTTTTGTGGGGCGAGCCCGGTAAATTCCCGGGGGCACCAATGAATTGACATCAAAGTACAAAGCACTAAGAACAAAGAACGGTTTTCAAAAAATGATCATCGAACAAATAACCGTCACCGCTTTTCAACAGCACACGCGCGTGGTCGGCTGCGAGAAAACCAGGCGCGCCATCTGTATCGATCCGGGAGATGATTCGGATTCAATTGTCGAAGCCATCGACAAACACGAGTTTGAGCTACAGGCGATCACCTGCACGCACGCGCATTTGGATCACATCGGCGGCGTCGCGGGGCTGAAGAAAAGAAAGCCGAACGCCAAAGTCATCATCCATCCGGCCGACGAGTTCATCTACGATGCCCTGCCGCAGCAACCGGCCTGGATTGGTATTCCGGAATCGCAATTCGCCGCTTACGGTTTTGATTTCGAGCAGCCGCCAAAAGTCGACGAACACTGGAGCGATGGCCAGATTTACAAAGTCGGCGAGCTGAGCTTCCAGATTATTCATTGTCCGGGACACACCCCAGGTCATGTCGTGCTTTTCGAACCTACGGAAAGGAAAGTGTTTGTGGGTGATTGCCTGTTTGCAGGCTCGATTGGCAGGACTGACCTGCCCGGAGGCTCGACCGAGGAACTCATGGATTCAATCATGAACAAAATCCTGCGACTCGGCGACGATGTGGAAGTTCATTCAGGTCACGGACCCATTACCACTATTGGCGAAGAGCGTCGCACCAATCCGTTTCTCACCGGTGCTTATTCAATCGGCAGCAGCGGCCGCGTATAATGGCGGTTAGCGGATTCAGCCTTCAACCGTTGGTGGCGGGGCATTTGGCGGTAACATGGGCATTCTTTCCAGCAGCCACCCGATGACTTGCATTCCTGTGTGAGTCAGGCACTCGTTAACAATCCCGGAAGTAATTCTAAAAGGTCCAAATGCCGTCGCGTTCGCGGCGATTTGCCTGTCGGCATCCGTCCATTTTGCCTGGATGTTCAGGTTTTTGATAACGATCATCGCGGTTGGAAGGAGCGTGAGATTGATGTGGCGGCTGGAGGGTGTCGTCAATTCTCCTATTATTTTGCCCGGAATATACCAATCCCTGCTGTTGATAAAGGCAGTGTCCATCCATGGACGCCGAATTCTCACGACGCAACAATCAAAGATAATTGAAACGTTTTCCGCGTCACTGCTGGCTGGTTCTCCCTGCATTTGCCACAACTGGGAATTAATAGCTACTGGCCCTTCGTCGGTTTGAATGATCGCAAAATTCTGCCGCGTCCAATTATTGGCGTTTGTCTGATCGTACCAATCTGTTGGTTGTGCCAGGCTGGGCTTAAACTCCATCATTATTCCGGTACTCGACTCTGCGGTTATTTGTTGAAAGTGTCTTCTGGCCGTCGCCAACTCTGAACTGATCTGACCGAGCACCTCTTCGCGAACGTCCGTGACTACTTCCGGATCAACATAAGGAAGCGCCCCAGTGAGCATTGCGGAGTACGAGTCATCGATTTGGATCTCTGAATCAGTGACACTCAAACCATCGGCACTTTCTACCGGCACGTTGTTAACCAGATTCGAGAAGGTCTCGATAGCTACACTTTTGGAGTAGCTGTTGGCGGGGCCGAAAAAATCCTTGTCGGAAATTG
Organism: Pyrinomonadaceae bacterium; assembly: GCA_035274925.1. Taxonomy (GTDB): domain Bacteria; phylum Acidobacteriota; class Blastocatellia; order Pyrinomonadales; family Pyrinomonadaceae; genus UBA11740. Next base: position 9,090 of record DATENS010000385.1, read on the forward strand.
CCGGCCCGAGTTTTTCTAAGCGAAAGACCATAGTAACCGCGTCGATGCCGAACTGATTCATAAAGAACTCGTTCAGCGGCTGGTAAATTGAATTCAGTGAGAGAGGCATAGACTTGTACCGACGTGAAGTTCTCGAAAACGAAACACTACTGACTGCCGGAGTCTGCGGAAAAGCCTCCTAAAAGAATCGTTCAAGGGCTGGTGAAATGATATCGACCACTTCACTACGACCAGCCCCTGAACGCGGCCGGCGCAACTAGCTGTCTTGACCCGCGGCCTGGGTCTTCGTTGCCGTCATGTAGTCCGACGAATCAACCGCTGGGGATGGCGGATTAATGGCAGAGACATACCCAATCAATTGGATACCGGCGACCTCCAGCCCTTCATCCGTGAAGTTGCCGACAAAATCGCTGCTGTCATCGTGATGACTGTAGGACGAACTGCCACCGAAGCATCCCCAGCCAAACGAGACTGAGCCCGACGTGTCTTCTGAAAATTTGTTTTGATCTTCCGTGTAGGTCGACCAGTAAATCTTGAGGTCCTTGATCAGAATCAGGCTGGTCACAATCGACGGAAGAAACGTAGTTTCTCCTCCCTCCGGGGCCTGCTGCTTCATCGTCCCATCCGAGATGCAGTTCTTTTGGTAGTCGCCGGTGATGAACCAATTAGTCAGATTCAACAACGAGCTGTCCAACCAGGGACGCTTGATGTCTACGATGCAATACTTGAAGGTCACTTCAAGCTGGTCCGTCGTGATGTTCAGGCTGTGCTTGCTTTCGTCATGACTCGAACCGCCGCCGCCCCAGAAACCGTCAAAGAACCCACCACCTCCGCTGTAGGACGTTGACGAGT
>DATENS010000386.1:0-3674 GCA_035274925.1 Pyrinomonadaceae bacterium
CCGGGATTGTTATTATTCATCTTTGTCATCGTAACTCGCCCATGCGGAGCCGGTCAAAGACGATATCGGCGGCTGCAATGCTGGACCGAGAGGAAGAAGCGCACCGCTGCCATGATCATGGCTTTTGGTCTGGCTGCACGAGCTGCACTGGGGCGAGATATGGAACAAGCCAAATCGAAACAGCGAGCGTCAGCACCGTAAGCCCGAGCGCCGTAAATGTGGAAAGGAGGCGTTGGCGATACAGGACCACCCACACGAGGTCAACAGCGATGATAAGAAACATCAGTGTCCAGCTTATAGCCGTCATCCGAAGCTTTGCCCCGCAACATCGGCATCGGTGATGAAGCCATGGCTCGCAGAAGATATACCGTCTGGCGACTCTGCTTCCACAAGTCGGACATGATGTTTTGTAGCGCATGCCGGGTAACGTCTGCCTAACAGGGATCGCTATTCATCTTTGACGCATCTTACCGCACCCCAATGAGAAAGCGCCATGGGAATCACGCGCTAAAGCGGTCTACAACGCGACGGCTCATTGCACCAAGCCGTCGCCCGCCCACAAAAGAAACGCGTCACCTCTGGATGGCGATTGGGGAGAAGAAGTTGGGGGACCTCGCGACAGTGAGTGTGCTCGGCCTTTCAAGGATTTGCGCATCGACACTCGGGTGGGCAACGGCCATGCTGAGCGCATGCATTCCAACGTTTTTCGGCCGACCACCATCATTGAGCCTGCGCGGCTGGGAGAGCGAGTGGGGGTAAGACTGGTGCTGGCGTCGGAGGCGTTTCAACACACGGGCAGCTTCAAATTTCGCGCGGGATATAATGTGGCGGCGAATGTGCCGAACGATCTGATTATTGCCGCGTCTTCCGGGAACTTCGGGCAAGGGCTCGCGTATGCGTGCAAGCTTTTGAAGAAGCGCTGCATCATCGTGATGCCTGCTACATCCGATCCAGCAAAGGTGGCGGCCGTGCGGGAGCATGGTGCGAAGGTGGACATGATCGATGTGGGAAAGATGAGCCGCGCTGAGCGGGTGACGCAACTATGTCGTGAAAATCCGGATGCGTATATGGCGAGCGCTTATGATGATCCGCTGGTGATCCAAGGCAATGCGACACTCGGACGGGAACTCGCCGGGTTAAATTTGAAAGTCGATTGTTTTGTGGCGCCCGTCGGCGGCGGTGGGTTGACGTCCGGGTTGATCACGGGTTTGCGCGCGGGAAAGTGTGTTACGCCGGTGATCGGTGTGGAACCGACCATCGCTAATGACGCGGCGCGTTCATTGCGCGAAGGCAAGCTCGTGCGCAACGACACAGAACCACAGACACTCGCGGACGGGGTGCGAACCGTGAGCGTGGGTGATCATAATTGGGCAATCCTGCGCGATGGGCTGGCCAGCATTGTGGAGGTGGACGAACCGTTGATTCCGGAAGCCATGCGGCTGTTGTTCAACCTGGCGAATCTCAAAGCTGAACCCACAGGTGCGCTAGCGATTGCCGCGCTGCTGGCCCAACCGAAGACATTCGCAGGTAAATCGGTTTGCTGCGTCATTAGCGGCGGCAATGTGGATCCGGCGCTGTTTGCGAAAATAATTTCGGAATAATTTGATCGCTCAGTTACGGTCGCGGCTCTGTTGGGCAAGGGATCAATGCCGGAAGAAGATCAACCAAATAAGGAGGAGAATCGGCAACATGTACGGGAGGGTGTACCTGAATATGAAACCGAGGAAGGTTGGGGTGTGGACCTTTTGTTGATCGGCGATGGCTTTGACCATGAAGTTCGGGCCGTTGCCGATGTAGGTGTTGGCACCAAAGAACACGGCGCCGACGCTGATCGCGACGATGTATTGGTTCAGGCCGGCGTTTCCGAGCAGGAAGGCCATTTCAACCTGTTCGCGCGAAACCGTTTTTGCGGCGAGTGCGGCGGGATAATATTTCTGCAGCCCGCCATACGCTGCTCGTACCTGTTCTGAGGCGCTCGACAAGTCGACACTCCCGCTTTGGACGAGATGCAGAATCTGTGTGATCGCCTGATCGTCCACGAAGCTACCGAAAGCAGCGCTTAGGAAACTGAGATACGTTGGCGCGTTATCCAGCGTGCTGGAAAGAATCCCCGTTCCCCAATAATAGAGCGCTGGCGTGGGCGTGCCAAAAGCATGGGCGTTACGCTGCAGCCAGTCGAGCGCCGGCATCATGGTGGCGAAGATGCCGATGAAAAGGATGGCGACCTCCTTGATCGGATGAAAATCAAAATGGTTCGCTTTATGGATATGCTCATGCGTGCAAAACCATGATCCGAGGGCGGCGATGAGCATGACGCCCTCACGAATAAAAGGCGGAAGAAACACGGCCAATAGAACGAGCGCCAGAAACAGCATGTTCGGCAGCCCTTGAACGCGAAATACGTCTGGCGGTTCGGCCGCTTCAGCGCGAACGGCCCTTGGCGCTTTGACATAGTTCTTGCGATCCACTGCGTAGAACATGAGCAACAGCAGGCCAGTGCCGACGAGCCACATAGGCCAGCAATGTTCGGCGACCCAGAAAAACGGAATGCCTTTCAGATAGCCCAGGAACAACGGTGGGTCGCCAATCGGCGTGAGGCACCCGCCGACGTTCGATACGATAAAAATGAAAAAGACGATGTGATGAGCCGTGACGCGGTATTTGTTCATCCTGATCCATGGGCGAATCATCAGCATCGAGGCGCCGGTGGTGCCGAGCAGGTTTGAAGCGATTGCGCCAATCGCAAGGAACAGAACATTTTTGCCGGGAGTCGCTTCACCTTTGACATTGATGTGGATACCGCCCGCGACGACATAGAGCGATCCTATCAGTGCAATGAATCCCAGGTATTCGAACGCGGTGTGTTGGACGGTTTCGCGCGCTGTCGGCGGAAGAAAGAACAAGTAATAGCAGAGCGTGATTGCGGCCAACCCGAAGGCCGCTTTCGGATAGTGCTTACCCCACCAAATGGGAAACAGTAAGGGGCCGAGCGCAATCAACGCCAACAAGGCGATGAACGGAAGGATCAGCAGTGGTGGAGGTGTGTAGCCCACTGCGGGCAGAGGCTAGGCCGTCAAACCGCTCAGTCAACAGGATTCGCGAGGCGCTTCCCCCGAGACGTACCCTCACGGTCGCGGCTCTGTGAGCTAGTCCAGAGTGTGCGTGGCGACACTGCAGGTCGGCTTTTCGCTCACGGGGCCGATGTTGTAGGTGCCACCCGCCGGGCAGACAGGCCTATTTTCGATGTACTTATCGCGGCCAAACAGATCGGTGTCGGAGGGCGTATCCGTATCGCCCTTTTTATAATCGAGGGCCCAATTCTCCTTAGCGCCTGCAATGGCCTTCATATTCATGATGCAGGCCTGGCGCTGCGCCTTTTTGCGAGCAGTGATGAGATTGGGGATTGCGACCGCAGCGAGCAGGCCGATGATGGCCACCACAATCATGATTTCCACCAGGGTAAAGCCGCCGCGGTTCCGAGCTGTTGCCAAACGCGTTTTCATGCCGATCATATTTGATTTCCTAAGTACTTGATCCTTAGCGCTTTCCATAGCAATCGCAAGCTTCTTTCCGGCTCGGCGGCACGGGTCGCTAAGAAATCCAAAAGGATAAACCCCTTAGCCGAAGAAAGTTTCGCAGGTTTCCCCAAAAAAGCAAAAAAGGCTTGAGGGGTT
>DATENS010000387.1:0-7389 GCA_035274925.1 Pyrinomonadaceae bacterium
CGCGCCTCGCCCCGCCAGGCGGACGTGATGATTGTTTCGGGCCGAGTCTCGCGCAAAATGGCGCCGGTCCTCCGCCGGATCTACGATCAAATGCCTGAGCCGAAGTGGGTGATCTCGATGGGCGCGTGCGCCACGTCAGGCGGAGTTTTTGATAACTACGCAATCGTACAGGGTGTGGATAAAGTCGTGCCGGTAGACGTTTACATTCCCGGCTGTCCGCCACGGCCTGAGATGCTGATTCATGCGGTGATGATGTTGCAGGACAAAGTTATGAAAGAGTCTGTGCGGGACCGTCGCGACGCGCCGGAGAGCGAATCACGCGCGGCGATTACGCCGGGAACTTTGCCGGTGACCGACGGCTCAACCTTAAACACCCCCGAGAGCGACCAACCCCGGCCATACACAATCGCCTCAACGCACGAAAAAAGGCGATCGTTTTAGCAGACTTCCAACGCAAAAGGTCCAGACGGGATGACTGAATCAAACCAGCAGGAAGTCGCCGGCATTCAACCCCCGCAGTCAAAACAAGTTCAGGCGCCGTCGCAGATCGCGGCGGCGTTGCAGTCTGATCATGCTGACTGGGTCAGCGAAATAATCGAGGCTCTTGGCGAGACGACCATCATTGTTCCCCGTGAACATATTGTTGACGTCTGTCGGTATCTCAAATCGCCGGACAGTTACGCGTTCGATTTTCTGGCGGACCTCTGCGGTTTTGATCGCGGGCCGGAAGAAGAGCCCAGGTTTGAAGTTAACTATCATCTGTTTTCGACGACGCGCCATTACCGGCTGCGCTTGAAAGTTCTTCTCAACGAGAGTGACGTGCACATCGCGACCGTAACGGATGTGTGGCGCACGGCGAACTGGCACGAACGCGAGACTTACGACCTGGTGGGCGTGATTTTTGACGGCCATCCGGATCTGCGCCGGATTCTTCTGCCGGACGATTGGCAGGGGCACGCGCTCAGAAAAGATTTTCCTTTGCGAGGGTACGAACCGTACAGCCTGGAATAAATGAGCACTTCAGTAGCCAACATTCCTGACCAGTTCGAGATTGTCGATCGCCCGCTCGACACGCAGATGACGATCTCGATGGGGCCACAGCATCCTTCGACTCACGGCGTGCTGCGCCTCGAACTGGTGCTCGACGGCGAAATGGTGGTCAAGGCTACGCCCGACATCGGCTATCTCCACACGGGCATGGAGAAGCTCTTCGAATATCGCAAGTATCAACAGGGCATCGTCATCACCGATCGCATGGATTATCTCAACCCGCTAGGGAATAACCTCGCGTATGTGATGGCCGTCGAGAAGCTTTTGCAGATCGAAATCCCCGAACGCGCGCAGGTGATTCGCGTGATGACGTGCGAGCTACAGCGAATCGCTTCGCACCTGGTCTGGCTCGGCACGCACGCGCTGGACATCGGGGCCATGACCGTTTTCTTCTACTGCTTCCGCGAGCGCGAAAAGATCATGAATTTGATCGAGGCTGCTTCCGGAGGCCGGCTGACCCCGTCCTACTTCCGCGTCGGTGGTTTGATGATGGACCTGCCGGCGGGATTTGAACGGCGCGTGCAGCAGTTTCAGAACGAGCTGCCCAACGCCCTCGATGAATTCGCCAAGCTCGTTACCGGCAACCGGATATTTCAAAAGCGCACGCAGGGTGTCGGCTACATTTCGGCTGAAGACGCGATCGATTGGGGATTGTCAGGGCCATCTTTGCGTGGCAGCGGAGTGAACCTTGATATCCGGCGCGACAATCCCTACACCGGGTATGAAAAGTATGATTTCGAGGTCATAACTGAGCCTGATTGCGACGTCTGGGCGCGCTACCTGGTGCGCATGCGCGAGATGCGAGAGTCGCACAAGATTGTCCAGCAGGCGCTTTCACGTTTGCAGCCCGGCCCGATCAAGGCTGACGCACCCAAGGTTGTGCTTCCGGATCGGGAAGCCATGAAGACGCACATGGATGCTCTGATTCATCATTTCCTTTTGGTTGCTGAAGGAATGGACGTGCCGCCCGGTGAAGTCTATCACCCGATCGAATCGTCGAAAGGCGAGCTCGGCGTGTACATCAAGTCCACGGGCGGACCCAAACCGGCGCGCGTGCATTTTCGCGGTCCGAGCTTTGTTAATCTCTCGGCGCTGCCACATATGTCGCGCGGCTGCATGATCGCAGATATGGTCGCCATTATCGGTTCGATTGATATCGTGCTCGGAGAAATTGATCGCTAGAACATGTCGGCAAACCTGACTCAGATTCAGCCTTTGTCCCAGCCGGTCGCCATGCCGGGCGAAATGGCCGTTTTCTCGCCTGAAGTCGAAGCGGAAATCGATCGTCACCTGGCGAAGTACCCGGTCACTCGTTCAGCGATTCTGCCTTTGATGTTCATCGTGCAGCGCGAGCGCGGCTATCTCGATCCGCCCGGCGTTTCTTATCTTGCTAACCGATTGAGCTTGCGCATCACCGACATCTGGGAGGTTGCGACCTTCTATTCGATGATTAACACGAAGCCGGTCGGCAAGTATCACATCCAGATTTGCAAGACGCTTTCGTGCAAAATCATGGGTGAGGGGAAAATCACCGAGCACGTGTGCCGGAAGCTCGGAATCAAACCGGGCGAGACCACTGCTGACGGAAGATTCACGGTTTCACTTGTCGAGTGCCTGGGCTCGTGCGGCACCGCGCCGATGTTTCAGCTTAATTTTGATTATCACGAAAACCTGACGCCTGAGAAGGTCGATCAGATTCTGGATTCGTTGCCTTGATGGTTTAGGGGCGGGCTACCGCCCGCCATTTCAGCTCCGAAGACAAGCGGGCAGTAGCCCGCCTCTAAACTTAGAGAAAGTTTTTCGCAATGTTCATAGGCGCCATCGGGTGTGAACCTCTTCAGCTCCGCCGAGTTCATCTCGAGAACTCGCAGTCGCTCGAAGTGTATCGGCGCAACGGCGGCTACGAAGCGCTCAAGAAGGTGCTCGACTCGATGTCGCCGGACGATGTCATCAACGAGGTGAAGAAGTCGGCGTTGCGTGGACGTGGCGGCGCGGGTTTTCCCACGGGAATGAAGTGGAGCTTTGTTCCCAAAGACTCTCCGAAACCGAAATACGTGGTGTGCAATGCGGACGAGTCGGAGCCGGGAACCTTCAAGGATCGGTATTTGATGGAACGCGATCCGCACCTGCTGATTGAAGGGATGCTGATCGCGGCCTACGCCCTGGGCGCCAAAACAAATTACATCTACACGCGTGGCGAATACAGATACCTCATCGACATTATGGATGTGGCGCTGGAAGAGGCGCGCGCGGGCGGACTGCTGGGCGAGAAAATTCTCGGCACTGACTTCTCTTCACAGATTCACACGCACACAGGCGCGGGCGCGTACATCTGCGGTGAAGAGACCGCCCTGCTGAGCTCATTGGAAGGTCAGCGTGGTCATCCGCGCATGAAACCTCCCTTCCCTGCTGTTTCGGGTTTGTATGCTTCGCCCACGGTCGTGAACAACGTCGAGACGCTCACCGCCGTGCCGGACATTATCAGGATGGGCGGCGAGGCTTATCAGAAATTGGGGACGGAAAAGAGTGGCGGCACGAAACTTTGGTCGGTCTCAGGCCACGTCAAGAAGCCCGGCGTGTACGAATTGCCAATGGGTTATGACGATATGGAGAAGTTTATCCTCGAAGATTGCGGCGGCATCACCAATGGCAAACAGTTGAAAGCGGTGATTCCCGGAGGTTCTTCGGTCTACATCATGCGCGCGGATCAAATTATCGGAAAAGACGTGCGCATGGATTACGAGGGGCTCGTCGCTGCCGGATCGATGGTCGGCTCAGGCGGCTTCATCGTGATGGATGAGACAGTCGATGTCTTCGAATCAACCAAGAATCTGACTGAGTTCTATAAACACGAGTCCTGCGGCTGGTGTACTCCTTGCCGGGAAGGCACGGACTGGTTAGTGAAGATTTTCAAACGAATAGATGGTGGCGGCGGCCGGCCGGGAGACGTGCAGTTAATGCTCGATCTTTGTGACAACATCGAGGGCAAATCGTTTTGTCCGCTGGGCGATGCGGCGGCCTGGCCGATTCAATCGGCAGTAAAGAGGTTCCCGGAAGATTTTGAAAAGCACCTCGGAAGTTGATTTATTTGCTCATTGATTCAACAACCAGTGACGCAATGAGCTAATGGATCAATCAGACTCAATCAAAGTAACGATCAACGGCCGGGATTTTCAGGTCGCCAAAGGCGCGCGGCTAATCGATGTTTGTCGAGACAATAGTTTCGACATCCCCTCGTTCTGCTACTACGCCGACCTCGCTTTGCAGGCTTCCTGTCGCATGTGCCTGGTGCGCATCGAGAAGATGCCGAAACTGCAAACATCCTGCACGATCATCTGCACCGATGGAATGATCGTAACCACGCAGAGTGAAGAGATTGAAAAAGCCCAGCGGTCAATGCTCGAGTTCCTGCTGGCCAATCATCCGCTCGATTGCCCCGTATGCGATCGTGGCGGCGAATGCGAGCTGCAGGAACAAACCTTCGACTGGGGGAATCTCGAAGAGCGGTTTACTGAAAAGAAGAACTATCACCCCGAAAAGTATCTTTCGCCGATGGTGGCCAACGATCCACAGCGCTGCATTCTCTGTAAGCGCTGCACCCGCGTGTGCGACGAATGGATGGGCGAGCAGGCCATCGAGGCTGGTAATCGCGGCGCCGGCACGGTGATCGGAACCTACGGCGGCTGGTTGAATTGTTCGCAGTGCGGCAACTGTATCGAAGTCTGTCCCACGGGGACATTGCTGGACGGAACTTATCGTCACCAGCACCGGCCGTGGGAACTAACACAAACGATCTCAACCTGCACCTATTGTTCAGACGGCTGCCAGATGTCCCTGGGCTCGCGTGGAAATGAATTGGTCCGCATTGTCGCGCGTGATCGTTACGTGAACGGCCTCAACGGTGAATTTCTGTGTATCAAAGGACGCTTTGGTCATCCTTTCGTAAATCATGAAGAGCGAATTCGCACACCGCTGATTCGCTACAAGGAGGGCGGCCGCCTGGTTCCCGCGACCTGGGACGAAGCCCTTCGTTTTGCCGCTGAGAACCTGACGTCGATTCGCGAAGCACATGGCGCGAATTCGATCGGCGTGCTCGCGAGTCCTCGCCTCGCTAATGAGTCTTTGTTCAGCTTAAAGAAACTCGCGACGGATGTCGTCGGCACGGAAAACTATGCCGTGTCCGATGCATTCAGTCTCAAGTCTTTTTTCGAAAATTTGGGAGGCCCGCTCGCTACTCACCGGGATATTCGTTACGCGAAGACAATCGTGGTGATTGGCGGCGAGCCGGAAGAGTTACAGCCACTCACCGGCAAGCAAATCCGGCAGGCGGTGCGCAATGGTGGCGCGAACCTGATTCTTATTAACCCTGTGCGGATTCGTTTACGCGAATCGGCGGCGCAGTTCATTCACATTAGCCGGGGCACAGAAGACGCGGCTGCGCTTGCGTTGTTCAGTGCGGACGATGCTGAACTCGCCGCCCGCAAGATGGGGATTGACGCGGCCGAGATTGAAACCGCGCGCAAGGCAATCCTCGAGACGCAGGGTGATGTCGTAATCATGTTTGGCGGCGAGCTAAGCGCGGCCGCACAAACTGTCGTCGCCCAATTACCACATCAACTTGGCAGTGAAGGCCGGCGCATTCTTCTGCACCCGCTTCCTCTTTACAACAACAGCGTCGGCGCGCACGACATGATGGGGAATGCAAAGGATGCGGGAGCATTAATCAAGGATGAATCGATTCGCGCGCTAATCATCGCGGGCAAGCCGTTACTTTCCAGCCCCGGCGGTGATGCTGAAGGCGGCGTGCCCAATCGCGAATTCTCAGTGCTGTTCGAGCTTTTTCTGAGCGCTGTTTCCAGTTTTGAACGACAGGTTGTTTTCCCTGCCGCTTCATTTGCCGAAATGGACGGCACGTTCACCAACAATGATGGTTTTGTGCAACGCGTGCGCAAGTCAATCGATCCGGTCCATCAGTCAAAACCGGACTGGCTCATCGCTGCGCAGCTGGCAAAAACGTTGGGCGGTGATTTTGGCGCGGACATTTCCGCCAGCGGAATCTTTCGTGAGATCGGTGAACAAGTGCCCGCCTATGCCGGTCTTCGTTTTCCGTTGCTCAAAGACGAAAGCAATCCGGTCCAGGTGAAACATGCCGTAGCCCCGCAGCGTGATCTCTCGTCCGAGCTGACCGAGATTCGAAAAGTAGTCGAGGCGATGAACGAGACGTCAGAGAAAGAGCAGTTGACGCCGCCGGTGGGCCATGAATTGTTCAAGCTGGGCACGCTGACTGAGAAGGTGCCGCAGTTTCATTTGCTGGCTGCCGGCAATCCGAAGCCGGAAAGCCTCAACATTTCGCCGTTGTATCAGATCACGATTGATTCAGAGTTGAAGCGCGAGCCTGCGGTTGCCTAAATAGTTGTTTAGCGGCGGGCTACTGTCCGCCGAATTCGTAAGGGAAATAAGGGCGGGCAGTAGCCCGCCTCTAAACGCTTCTTTTTAGGAATGGAAGATCTAAAACAAGTCGGCCTGATTTCGCTCGGGATTTTCGTCGCCTTCTTCGTCGTCATGACGATGGTCGCGTACACCGTTCTGGCTGAGCGGCGCGTGCTCGGGTTTATTCAGGGCCGCCTCGGTCCGAACCGGGTCGGTCCCGGCGGTTTCCTTCAACCACTCGCGGACCTGATCAAATTCATCTTCAAAGAAGATATTGTTCCCGACAAGTCGACCCGGTTTATTTATTTTCTCGCGCCGCTGATTGCCACGATTGCGGCCATCATGGTGATCGTGGTCTATCCATTCGGTCCGGAAGTCCAACTGCCGTTCATAAATAAATCGGTCCAGCTTGTAATTGCTCGGTTCGATGTTGCCCTTCTCTATGTTCTGGGTGTGACGTCTGTGGGAGTTTACGGAATCGCCCTGGCCGGATGGTCTTCCAATAACAAGTACAGTTTGATGGGCGGGCTTCGTTCTTCGGCGCAGATGATTTCGTACGAGCTCGCGCTGGGACTGGCGCTGATCGGTGTGATTCTCCAGTCAGGCACGCTCGATCTGTACAGCATCGTCGAGCAACAAGCCGGTCACCTCGGCATCACGGGCTGGAACCTGATTTGGGCGCAGCCCCTGGGCTTTCTGATTTATCTAACGGCGGCAATCGCTGAGACCAATCGCGTCCCTTTTGATCTTCCTGAAGCCGAAACTGAACTGGTCGCCGGTTTTCACACTGAGTTTAGTGCCATGAAATTCGCGCTGTTCTTCCTGGCTGAGTACGTCAACATGTTTACCGTTTCAATGTTGGCCACGACGCTGTTTCTCGGTGGCTGGGCCGGCCCGTTTGTACATCAG
>DATENS010000388.1:0-10555 GCA_035274925.1 Pyrinomonadaceae bacterium
TTTCAAAATCGACAAAGACTTCCGAATGTTCACCAAACTTGTAGGAGCCTCGCAGACCGAACAGACCGTAGTTCTTGACTTTGGTGAATAGCGGAACTGCCGTGTCGTTATTTGCTACGAACACTCCGTTGATGGTCGTGTTGAGTGGCAGCAAACGATTCTGAACCTGCAGCAGAGTTTCACCGGTGGAAATTACGACCGCAGTTCCCGAAGCCGACCCGCATCCCGTCGGTCCCGGCGTGGTGACGCCGCGCACGCACGCGCCGCGGCGGAAAAAGTTTTGAATGTTAGTCCGTGAACGTGCCGCGCCCGTGCGCCGGTCCGCAATATCGAGTGTCGAAAGTCGATCCTGGTCACCGGCGATGGTTGAGTAAGCCTCAAGATAGAAAGCTGAGCGTGGTTGGTAGCGCAGACTAAGGAACGCAGTCGGCGGCGGCACTCCGCCTTCAACGTTTGGCGGCGCGCCGTTAAAGAGGCTGCGCGCAGTGATCGCAGTGAAATTCCCGTTAACACTGAACTCGCGGTTCAGGAGCGCTTCGCCGTGAAGCTCAACCCCAGTGAAACGAGCATCGTCGAAATTCACGCGCACCAGCACTGGGTTAGTGGCGGCGGCCACAAACACCAGACCGTTGGCGTTTTGTGAAGTGATTTGCTCGCTTCCCAGAAACTTTCCGACTGCTCCTGCGGGCAACACCAGCGCCTGATCAAAATAGATGTTTTTGATTTTGCTGGTGAATGCGGTGACTTCAAATTTTCCGCGCCGGTGGTGGTAGCGCAAACTGAAATCAAAACTATCAGTGGTCTCAGGACCGAGCCGGGTCACGGGAATGCCCGTGGAAACTGCATCGGCGCCGGCGGTTGTGCCGATCGATCCTCCAAGGGACGCCGCGGTGCCGGCATCAACTTCAAATCCGGTACCGACCAGTCCGAGAATTCCGAGATCGGTGGTGTTGGGAGCGCGAAAACCGCGCGCGAATTTCACCGCGAAATCGAAACCTCCACCAATATTCACTACCGCGCCGAGCCGTCCTGAGAAAGCGCCAAAACGCGCGCTATCATCCGGAAAAAGAGGCCGCCCACCAGGTCCGATCGCGGCGTTGGCGGCGCGGGATTTGTAGGACGCCACACTGTAACGGCCCGCTGCGCTAAGGCGCAGTCGATCCGGAATTGCGACAATGCTGTCCTGCACGAAAAATCCATACGAAAGGTAACGGGCGCCATCCGGAATACGCGGACGCGCCGCGGTAAATACTCGGGTCACCGGATCGAGGCTGACTGACGGGGCCTCGATGTGATCGCGATAAACGTCGGCGCCAAACAGGACGGTGTGGCGATCGCCGAGTTGCTTATCGAGATAAAAATTAAAGCCATAGACCGTGGTGCGCTCAGGCTGAAAAGTGATCGCCCCGACTGGGTTTCCCTGTCCGCCCTGATTGACCCGTTCTTCCCGCTGACTGTTGTACGAGAAGGTGAACGACGCATTATCAAACCAGCCAAACCGCTGCCGGTGAAGCCGAGTGTAAAAGAAATCGGTCATCAGGTTCCGAAGGTCGGCGATCAGATTGCCGTCGCCGCCCAGGAGTTGATCGTAACGCTTGCCCCCGTCCTGTTGATTACGCGAGTAGCTGAATAACAACTGGGTGTTATCGTCGAGATTAAAGTTGGTCCTGACCATGCCGCCGTACTGGGTGAAGCCCGTATCGGGAAGACGACTGCCGAAAAGGCTGGACGGAATACCGAGGAAGCGCGTTAAGGCTGAGTGAAAATCAAGGCCCTCTCCGGGACGCACGCGGTTAATTCGGCGAGCATTCGCGTTGGCCAGAATGCCAAATCTTCGCGTTCCATAAGTGAGAAGCTGGTTGCCGCCGAAACTGTGGGCCACAGACGAATAGAACACATTCGTGTTTCCGTGCCACTCACTGTCATTCGAGCCAAACCGGGGTGCGTGGGAAACAAAGTTAACCACGCCACCCAGAACATCCGAGCCGTACTGTGAACTGTTGGGACCGCGCAATACTTCAACTACTTCAAGTGTGGAAGGTTCAATGAGACTGAAAAATGTGCCGACGCCTCCGCGCTGGGCGCTGGTGGTGTAGCGCACTCCGTCGACGTAGACGCCGACATTGCGGCCCGTCAACCCGCGCACAAACACTGCGCTGAGTGATGGCGCCGTACGTTGCAGGGTCACGCCCGGTTCCTCGTCGACGACCTGCGCAACAACTTCCGTGGCGCGCTCAATAATATCGTCTTGAGGAATCAGGTTGAGAGGCTGGGCCACATTCCGTGCTTCAGCGACCATCCCGGCTTCCGAGGTTACCGTAACGACCTCGCTAACCTGATTGAGGTTCAAAACGACGTCGAGGTTATTCTGTCCGGAGGTGACCAGCACGGCTTGGCGCTGAACGCTGAAGTCGGCGCGGGAAACGACCAGAACATACGAGCCCGTGGCAATGTCTTTAAGCGTGTAACTGCCGTTGCTATCGGTGCGCGTGTCGCTGATCACGACTTGCTGCGCGTTGCGCAACGTGACTTCAGCGCCGCTGACGGCGGCGCCGAATGAATCCTTAACCACGCCGGTTATGCTGCCGCTTGAACTCTGCGCATTAATGCCGGTGGACGCCGCAAAAATAACGAGGCAGATCAACAGCCAGACAACGCGGGAACGGTGTGAGGAACGGGAATCGTCAATCCGAGCCATAATGAACTCCTATCGAGATCGTGATCGCAAAAATCTCACTGTTCAGGGCTAATAGTGCTTGATCGTGCTTGAGAAATCCTTGAGACTGCTCAAAGCTAAAGATGCCAAAGAGATAGATGAACGTGGAAACGCAGTTAGCCTACGCGCAACCACGAACTACTACTAAGCTTCGTTGATAAGTTACCGATGATAAGGACCGAACGTCAGGGAGCAATTCGCTTCATCGTCGCCATGGGTGTGGTCAGCTTTTTCGCTGACATGACCTACGAAGGCGCGCACAGCATCATCGGTCCGTTGCTGAAAGATCTAGGCGCGACCGCCACGCAAGTCGGCATTGTTGCCGGGCTGGGGGAAATGATCGCGGCGACGCTGCGCGTGCTCTCCGGGAGACTGGCGGACAAGACGCGGGCGTACTGGACGATTACCACGATTGGGTACTTTGTGAATCTGGTGGTGGTACCAGGCCTGGCGTTCGCCGGAAGCTGGAAGATGGCGGCGCTGTTTGTGGTTGCGGAAAGAACTGGAAAAGGACTGCGTGGACCGGCGAAAGATGTATTGCTGTCTGACGCAACCAGAGTGGTGGGGCATGGTTGGGGATTTGGCCTGCACACGGCAATGGATCAGATGGGAGCAGTGTTGGGCCCGCTGCTGATTGCCCTGGTCGTCGCGCGCGAGCACAGTTTCGGTCCGGCAATTCTGTGGTTGGTGGCGCCGGCCATTGCTGCTTTCATTGCGCTGATCGGCGCGCGGGCGATACGGCCGACCGTTTCCACTGAGCCACAGACACAACCGCACACGCAAAAGCTGCCCAATGTCTTTTGGTTTTATGTGGCGGGCGCGGGATTGCTGGCCGGAGGCTTCGTCGATTTTCCGCTGCTCGCCTATCACTTTCAAAACACGGCGATCGCGCAGCCGGCGGCGATTCCCCTCTTTTATGCCGGCGCGATGGGACTGAATGGCCTGGCGGCTCTTTTCTTCGGAAGACTTTTCGATCGATTTGGCATTCGAATTTTGACTGTGGGAATCGTGGTGTCGATGTTGTCGTTGCCGCTGGGGTTTCTCGGCGGCCCAACAATGGTGATTGTCGGCGTCGCGTGCTGGGCAATCGGGCTGGGCGCCCAACAAGCAACATTGCGCGCGGGCATCGCGCAATTGATCTCCATGGATAAAAGGGGAAGTGCCTACGGAGTCTTCAACGCGGTGTACGGCGTGCTCTGGTTTTTCGGCAGTGTCTCAATGGGAATGCTTTACGATTATTCGCTGATCACACTGGTGGTGTTCGGAGTAACTCTGCAAATAGTTTCCGCCGCTATCTTTTTGTGGCTGCATCGCCCGCTAAGCGTCGCAATGCAAAATGGAAAGGTTAGCTGAGCAGGTGCACCACATGCTCAATCAGATTATGCGCGTTGATTAGAACGGGCGAGTGGTTGGCCGCCGAGATGCCGGCCACCAGCATTGAGAAGATAGCGAGAGCCGGAAGAATCTTGACGGCATTGGAGTGCGCATTTCGCCGGCGATGATCGTTTGAAGCGAGATCAAGAAGACGTCGAACGCGTGCTTTGACGCCGCGGCTTTCTTCTCCCACAAGAAACACTGCCACCGGCATCGCGGCATGCCCGCCGGCCGGAATCATCTTCGCAATTTTCACCAATGATGACGCGAGATTGAGTGCCGTCTCGGAACTTTGTTTCGCGGCGTGCTCATCCGCCGCGCACTCAGCGGCTTCGGCCCACGCGCGATCCAGCGAACGGCCGCACGGTATCAACATCAGCACATCGCGGCAGGCCCGCAACAATGTGCGCTTGAGGTTATCTCGCGCGTTCACGTGGCCGCATTCGTGGGCGATTGCCGCCTTCAATTCTTCACCACTTAGTGACTGCAACACGTGTTCGGCGATGAACAGGCGCGGCCGGAGTGTGCCGACGACTGCGATAATCGGAAACGCGTGCGGCAAACGGAAAGTAGGCGTGGGCACCTCTCCGAGTTGGATTTGAGTCGCGCTGCCCAGCCACTTCTGCAAAAGCGAACGCGTTGCCAACCATGATCTCATGGCCCGGGAAAGCGCCAGCCCGACGCCAACGACAGAGAGAAAAGCGAGCAGGCCCAGTTTGAAGCCTACCGTTTCTTTTGTGCCATACGGCTCATGAGCGAGAAACGAAGGGACGAAAACGGCAGCGATCGCGACAATCGAAATTGCCGGCGCGCAGATGCGCAGGGTGAACAAAATTTCCGCTCGTAAACCGGCAGAAACTTTGCGGAGGGCCGGCTCAACCAGCCGCCCCGCGGCTGCTGTCACAAGCGACATCAGCGCGTTTACGGTCAGCAACGCGCTCAATGTCAGGCATATCAGCAGCAGTTCGTACATGTTTATTCCGGACGTCTTTCCAACTCTCGTTTCTTTTCCTTAACGAGCCGATCCAATTCATCCAGTAATTCGCGATCGCGCTCGCTTACGGTCTCGACAATACAGGCGAGTATCGGTTGCACTGAATCCGCGCCGGGCCCGAGCAGTCCGTCAATCACGTCTTCGCGAATGCCATGTTCGAATTCTTCGCGGGTAAGCGCGGGCGAATATAGAAACGCGCGGCCGTCCTTGCGCCGCTCGAGCAGACGCTTTTTGAAAAGCCGGTCGAGCGTCGTCATCAATGTCGTGTAGGCAATGCGTTCGTCGAAGGCGAGGAAGATATCGCGCACAGTGACTTCGCTGCGTAACCAGGTTTCGTCGAGCACCTGCCGCTCTAACTTGCCGAGGGCAAGTGAAGCCACCTCGCGGGGCCGGCGAAATCCACGCAGTAGGAATCGAGGAGTTTTCATCAGGTGAGCATTTTCCGCAGGACACTTAGACAGTGTCAACAACAAATTAACCGAAGCATCAGCCGCAACGATTTTAGAAGATTCGTTGTGGCACGCGCATCTTGCGCGTTGTTCACGGGCGAGACGCCTGCGCCACTTCTAACTAGCTAACGAACTCGACGTCCACTTGATGCGGAATGATGCCGCGCTCGTAACCTTCAGTGAGCAGACGGCGCACGGCGGCGCGCCCGCGCTCACCATAGTCCAGCGTCAATTCGTTCACCCACATCCCGACAAATCGATCGGCAAGGGCCGGATCCATGTCGCGCGCAAACTGCAACGCGTACTGGAGAGCGTCTTCGCGATGATCGAGCGAATAGCGAATGCTCTCTTCCAGCAAAGCCGAGACTTCGCTGATAACTTCCGGTCCCAGATCGCGGCGAATGGCGTTGCCGCCCATCGGTAAAGGCAAGCCGCCTGTGTGTTCGTGCCACCACTCTCCGAGGTCGAGCACTTTATGCAGGCCGAGATTGTGATAGAAGAGCTGGCCTTCGTGAATAAGCAGTCCCGCGTCACACTGGCCATTGTTTACGGCCTCGATGATCTGATCGAAAGGCACGACTTCATATTTGAAATCCGGATTGAAGATTCGCAGCGCGAGGAAAGCGCTGGTAAGCGTCCCCGGCACGGCCACCGTCAGATTTGATAATTCCGAAGCGTCAATTTCTGCATTCGAGACGACGATGGGCCCATAGTTATCTCCGATCGAAGCGCCATGCGGCAGCAAAGCATACTTATCAGCAACATAGGCGTAAGCATGGAAGCTGATCGCGGTGACATCGTACGTGCCTTTGCCGGCCTCTTCGTTGAGTGTTTGAATGTCCTTCAGAACATGATCGAATTCGATCCCGCCCGTTTCCAGTTTGTGTGTGGCGAGCGCGTAGAACATGAACGCGTCGTCCGAATCGGGCGAGTGCGCGAGAGAAATGGTTCGTTGTTTAACTGCTTCCATTGTCGACATTGGAATTCGTACCTTCTGTTCCCACTTCCCAAAACGAGGAAGAAAAAAGTCTGTTAGGCGATAGCCGCGGTTTCCACGCGATTATAAACCGTGTCCCGCTCCACTGCTTCAAAGCCCGCTTCTTCAATCAAACCGATCAGTTCCGGCTTCGTCATCTTCACTTCGTTATTCGATTCGACTGAATAACTCTCTGTCAGCTCGCCGCCTTCGGTAATCGTGCCGTCGATATCGTTTGCGCCAAAGTGAAGAGCAACTTGCGCGAGGCGTTTTCCGAGCATAACCCAGTAGGCCTTTATGTGCGCGAAGTTGTCGAGCATGAGACGCGACACGGCCATAGTTTTCAACGAATCAATTCCGGAAGGCCCGGGCAGATGAGCGAGCTGCGTCTTCTCAGGATAAAACGCCAAGGGGATGAAGCACTGAAAGCCGCCGGACTTTTCCTGCTGCTCGCGCAGCCGGATCAGGTGATCGACGCGATCCTCAATCGATTCGATGTGGCCGTAGAGCATTGTTGCGTTCGTCTTCAAACCCGCCGCGTGAACTTTTCCCGCCAGATCCAGCCATCGTTGTGCGTCGCATTTGTGCGCGCAGATCATTGAGCGGGTCGGCTCGCGAAAGATTTCCGCGCCGCCGCCCGGACATGAATCCAGACCGGCTTCGATCAGCTGCGACAGCACATCTTCGTCTTTCATTTTGTAGAAATGCGCGAAGTGATCGAGCTCGACCATCGTGAATGCTTTTAAATGGAGCTGCGGATACTGCTGCTTCAAGCCCGAAAGCAAGTCGGTGAAATATCTGAAAGGCAGTTTGGTGTTCAAGCCGCCGGTGATGTGCAGCTCGGTCGCGCCTTCACTGACCGCCTGGCCGGCCACGCGCAATGAATCGTCGATATTGTGCGTGTAGGCGTCGGGCTGGCGCGGCGTGCGAAAGAAACCGCAGAACTTACAATCCACGTAACAAACGTTGGTGGGATTCAGATGACGGTTGACGTTGAAGTACGTCGTGCGCCCGTGCATGCGGCGGCGCACTGAGTCGGCGAGTTTGCCCAGGCCATTCAGATCATCGGTGCCAAAAAGCGCCACGCCGTCGGCGAAGGAAAGCCTTTCGCCGGTGTGAACCTTGGCGCTAATGTCGTTCAGTCTTGTATCGTGCGAAAAACTCATTGTCCCACTCTAAGAAATACTGCACTCCCAAATGTCAGAAACAGAATTACACTTACAAATGCATTCGTCGTAAAAAATGCCGCGTTGAGCCGGCTCAAATCATTCGCCCGCACCAACGTCTGCTGGTAAATCAGCAGTGCGCCTGTGGCGATCACACCCAGCGCCGCCAGAATACCAAGGTTCGTGATGAAGTATAGCGCAACGAGCGCCGCGAACGCGCCCGCGTGCAAAAGGCGTGAGACCCAAAGCGAACGCGCAATGCCCAGCCGCGCCGGAATTGATTGCAGACCTTCGCCGCGGTCAAACTCGAAATCCTGGCAGGCGTAAAGCACATCAAACCCCGCTGTCCAAAGCATCACCACCAGTGAGAGGAGCAGCGGAATTGGACTGTCGATTGATCCGCGCACCGCGATCCATGCGCCGGTCGGTGCTATGGCCAGACACCACCCCAGAATCAAATGCGATAACCATGTCCAGCGTTTGGTGTACGAGTAAAGCATTACGCTGGCCAGCGCCATGGGCGACAGCGCCAGTGTCAGCCGGTTAAGCATTGCGGCGGCAAAGAAAAAGAGCGCGGCGCTGGCGGCCACGAAAGCCCACGCGAAAGTCAACGACAAGGCGCCTGCCGGAATCGCACGCATTTTTGTGCGCGGATTTCGGGCGTCGAAATCCTTATCGGCAATGCGATTAAAGGCCATAGCCGTAGAACGCGCACCGACCATTGCCAGAGTAATCCAGATAATTTGCCAACCGGTGGGAATTCCTCTCGCGGCCAGCACCGCACCCAAAAAGGCAAATGGCAGTGCAAACAGCGTGTGCTCGATCTTGATCATCTCGAGCGTAGTACGGATGTTTCGGGTCAGAGTGGCCATTTACATCGCCGTTAGAAATCGTTTAGAGGAGGGCTACCGCCCACCCGGTACTTCCAAGAGACTGGCGGGCAGTAGCCCGCCTCTAAACTGTCGCGGCATTCGCACCGCCTTTCCAGCGTGTCGCAGTTGAATGCGGAATTCCGAACTGGTCGAGAATGCGGAAACACAGGTGATCGACCAAACCCTCGATGGTTTGTGGCCGATGATAAAAGCCGGGACTGGCCGCAAGAATCTGTGCGCCGGCATGCGACAACCTCAACATATTCTCGAGATGAATCGCGTTGTAAGGAGTCTCGCGCGGCACCAGCACCAACTTGCGGCCTTCTTTCAGAGTCACATCCGCCGCCCGATGTATCAGGTTTGTGCCGGCGCCTGACGCGATTGCGCCGAGCGTCCCCATCGAACAGGGAACGATAACCATTCCCGCCTGCGGATGGGATCCTGAAGAAGGCGTCGCCGCCATGTTATCCAGGCGGTGCAGCCGCACTATCTTTGCGTCCGGCGCGAGTCCAATCCATTCATTTATCTTTTTCTCATCAGCGTTGCGCAGATCGAAACCCAACTCGACCATGGCTACGGTTTTTGCCGAGTCCGACACTATCAAGTTAATCCGCTCGACCGTGCCGCTGGCCGCCAGGTGGACCAACGTTCGCTGCGCGTAGATGGCCCCGGAGGCTCCCGTAATTGCAACTGTTAATTCCATTCGTTGATCCGAATCTTACGTTTGGCCACAGTCGATAGCAAGCAGGGGCTTGGCCAACTGGAACTCAAACCAGATCGCCGCAATTTCAATGCTAAAATAGCTCGCGATGGTGACGAAGACTGACAAAACGAGCCTGCGAAGACGGCCGCCGGCCCTGACAAGGTTTGCGCGCTCGCTCTTGCAGGAATGGAAGCATTTGGAGCTGCCATGTGCGAAGGCCCGAGCACTCGTTGCAGTGTCGGGCGGGGCCGATTCGGTTTCGCTTTTGCTGGCCCTTGACGAATTAATCCGAGCCGGAAAGCTAAACATCCGGATTTCTGTCATTCATGTAGATCACATCCTGCGAAAAACGAGCGCGGCGGATGCGCGATGGGTGAGCGAGTTGGCTAACCGTCTCGGTCTCCAGATCCGAATCCGTCGAGTCAACGTGAAGAGTCTGGCAAAAAAAACGCGCGACAATCTCGAACAGTCCGCACGTCACGCGCGTTATCGCCGCTTTGCCGCCGCCGCGCAAAAACAACGCGCCGGGCTCGTCTTGACCGCACACACCATGGACGATCAGGCAGAAACTGTTTTGATGAACCTCCTCAGAGGCAGCGGCTCGGACGGCTTGGGTGGTATTGAGCCGGTTCGTTTACTGAGCGAGCGCAGCAAAACCAAGCTCGTGCGGCCGCTACTGTCGTGGGCGCGGCGAAGAGATACGGAACAGTACTGCTCCTCGCGCGGTGTCGAATTTCTAAGTGACGAAATGAATTCGGACGAGAAGTTCGCGCGGGTGCGCGCCCGCGTCCGGTTGCTGCCGATGATGGAAAGTTTCAACCCGCGCGTGGTGGAAGCACTGTCTCGCACGGCGGAATTGTTGCGGGACGATAGCCGCGCGCTGGAAGGCGCTGCCGAACGACTGTTGGAGTTGTCGGAAAACGGTTCGAGGCGTGCGAGTGTGAGCATTGATCTTCTCGCTGCGGCGCGTCCGGCCTTGCGCCGCCGGGCCCTGCGACGCTGGTTGGGGGCGCAGCGCGGCGGGCTGCGCAGGCTGGAACTAACGCATATCCGCTCGGTCGAGAACCTGCTGGTGGGAGATCGAGGCGGCCGCATCGTGGAATTACCCGGGGGCGCGACCGTCTCTCGGTCCGGTAAGGCGTTAATTTTTCTCCCCAAAATCAGAACATCGGCATCTAAGAAGGCGTAAGTATGCTGCGCAAATGGCCGGGACACCTGGACGAGACAAGGGCGCATCCTAAACGGGCGGCGAAGGGCCGCATTCTTTAGAAGCGACAAGGATAGCGACTTTACGGTATTATGGGC
>DATENS010000389.1:0-6561 GCA_035274925.1 Pyrinomonadaceae bacterium
ATTTCGCGTCTGGCGCACGTCGCCGTGCGCGGCGAAGCATTCCTTCCGATTGGTCAACTGCAACAATCTTGGCGCGACGCCGAGCTAAGACTCGTGTCAACCCACCAGTTCCGCAACCAAGTTCCAGAACTTTGCACTCCGGTTCAACTTCCAATGCGTCAACGGTTTCCTCGCGCAAGCGATCAAGGCCTCCAAAAGGTGCAAAGACGGCGCGACTGCCAACATCGTAAATGATGGCACCGACCCGATCATAAAACTTCGGCTCGCCGCCATGCTTTGTCATAGCTTCTACCTTCTGCGGCCAACTTTTCTGAACTGGGTCTAAGTCTTCGAATCCTAAGCAGCCTCTATCATAGTTACACGGATTGTCCTGCCCGTTTTGCGTCCTGTTACCTTCACTTTTTGACCGGCGAACTCGCGAGCTTTCTCTTGTCCAACCTTGTCTAGTTGATAGACACGCTTGTGGTCGCGGTCGGCCAGCACAAACTTGCCGTTCTTCACGCACATGAGCGTGCATGACTTATCGTCTCCCATGCCTGCCATATGTTTCAGACCACAATGGTTGTCGCTGATGTAACCGACGATTGAGGTTTCAGGTGTCTTACTATTGCTATTCTGCGCAGTCGTCGTCATTGAGACTGCCAGAACGGCAACTAAGGCTACTAACATTGAAATTGATTTAAGAAAACTCATTTTCATTTCTCCTTTTTCCTTGCTCATCTTGATTTCGAGAGAGATTCCAAACTTCTTTTCTTACGGCTTTGCCGCCGGCGTCGGCGCAGCAGCGGGAGCACGTCGTGGTGCGCTGGAGTGCCAATGTACGATCCGCCATTGACCATCACGGCTTTCGAGCACCGCCGTGCCCAACCCGGCGCCATCAACATGACGTTGCTTGCCGTTATCCGCCACATCGGCTGAAATCGTGTACTTGAAAGTGGCCCAGGCGGTCTTGCCCGCCAAATGAACACGGATGTCACTGAACGCATATTTCGTGTTCTTCATCTCAGCCATCTCTGGGCCAAGATGATTATCCCGGTAATCCTTCCATCCGTAGTTAGCGTGACCGCTTTCAAAGACCGTCAGGGATTCATCGTTCGCCCAGACCTGAGTAGCAGCTGGCATATCATTCGTCTCGAAACTTGAAGCGCTTTTCATAAGCGTGTCGCGGACAGCCGTTTCTTCATTTGCCTGGGCGATCGCCGCGCGCTCATTTGCAATAACGACTGTGATCGTGAGCGCTAGTAAACTGGCAATCATCATTACGTCCAAACCGCTGGTCATCTTTCTTTGAATCATCGGTGTGCTCCTCTCAAGATATGCGGCCTATTTGGCCAATTGGTCGAGCTTTGCCTTCATCTGATCGATCTCTGCCTGCTGCCCTGCGATGATCTTCTTACACAACGTTCTGGTTTCCTGGTCCTGGAGTGAAGCTTTCTCGCACATAAGAATCGCACCGGCATGGTGCGGAATCATCGACCGTAGGAATTGGCGATCGGAAATCGCTAGCTGCTGCCGAATTCCAAACCACGAACCGATCAGCACGACGACACCGACCACAATCATCGCAATGTTAACCTTCTTCGATTTGTACATTGACCACATAAGCGGCAGTTCAATCAACACCATTGATGAAGTCATGAGCGCAGCCATATACACTTGATTGAGACTGTTATAGACATTGGCAAAGGCGTTCACCATCGCGTACATGAATACGTACATCGCAATGAAGTGAAGCCCAATCATTACTAAGAGCCGTCGGTAATGGTGCATCATGAGAATCCCCTTTCACTGAAAACTTCACGTCGTGGGGGGGGCAATTAGTCACCGAACTGCGCAATGACTTGTTCGCGGATCTGTGCAGGTGACAGGCCCTGCTTTTGGAGTCGAAACGCCAGCAGAGCTTCGTCGATACATGTCGCGCAACTTGTTGCATGTCCATCCTCAAAACAACTATGCAAACTCTTGTGCCCGATACTTCTATCGCAGTGACAATAGCAAGGCATCTGGGCGATGGTTTGCGGAATCATTTTGACAGCCTGATATGCCTCCCGCGCCTTGCCGCTGAATTGTTCTGGCGCCAACGTTGGCGCAAGACTGCTCAAACTCGGAGCTGTTTCGTAATGCGCCGGCACGTTAGCAGTCAGCGGCGGATGTGAAACCGGTGAATGAGTTGCAAGAGCTGGCTTCTTGTTTTGTGGTGGCGTTTCGGGCTTTCGCGTTAGGATGAATGCCGCGAAAGCAATGCCGACCACAATCAAAAACACAACGATTGGCTTCTTGTTCATTACCTATCTCCGTTCTTCAATGCTGGTTGAGTTGGTTTTATTCAAGGCCATTTGTGGATGACTCCGAGCAGGGGTTAAGAAAACCAGAATGGCTGTGACTAACAACACCGCTACGCCGATGGCGCCTTCCACGAAAACCGAGCGGCCAAATCCTCGCTCCAAAACATTCAGCTTTTCGAAATCGCTCTCAGAAAGTCGCGTAGCCTTTTTT
The DNA here is from genome assembly GCA_035274925.1 of Pyrinomonadaceae bacterium. Lineage (GTDB taxonomy): Bacteria > Acidobacteriota > Blastocatellia > Pyrinomonadales > Pyrinomonadaceae > UBA11740. The sequence goes on from DATENS010000389.1 coordinate 2,497, forward strand.
CCGAAATGGAAATTATTGAGACCTCCCAGCACGAGCATAATGCCGACCAGCAAAAGCTTGAGGAGCAGCGTCCTTCCGTAAGTCGTGGACCAAAACGCTTGAAAGCTTTCGACGTGAACCCACGTGTTGTAGAGCCCCGCCAACACAAGCAGTATCACGCTCGGAATAGCTATTCGCGTGAACCGCCTTATTAATTGACTAACAGCGCGAATGCGTGCGGATGAATCGAGATGAGACAATCCTGGGAGTGCCGACAACCCGAGATGAAAGAGGCCGCCCACCCAAAATGCTCCAGCAACGATGTGCAGCCAGTCGGTAATCACCGCCAGACGAAAATCCTTTATTGCCGCTGCAGCATGGCCGGTCCAACTCGGGGCTACCAAGAGGACGAGACCTAGCAACAGACCGATCCACCACAGTGCCTTGCCACTCCCTGCTGTTGCTCTCTTCGTTCGAACGCTGAGAAGCAACACGATGATTAAAAAAGCTGCAGTAGCTGCCACCTGAAGAAACCATGCTCTGCCGTAGCCTGTCTTAGCAAGCACGTCTGCTAACACAGTCGGAGAAAGAGCCTCGGGTATCGTTTTATCGAAAACCGACGACGCCTGTTGAACCAGAGCAATAACCGACGCTCCTAAGATCAGAGCGATGCTTACCCATGACAAAAAGAGCGTCCGACGCACGCTTAATCGGGCCGCCTGATCTACAGAGGCGTTGGAACTGAAAGCGGCATGTTGAAAGACGGGAGAAAGTACAAACAAATAGAAGGCGAATCCGCCAAAGAGCGTCATCATTCCCAGGTACAGCAGCCAACGCACAAGACTCTGCGCCCAGGTTGAAGTTGACTCCTGAGTTGACGAGGTCTCAGATGCCATCGACGGTTCAGGAGACGCTGACGGTGTTGTCGTTGCTACGGTCCGTAAAGCTTGCGGCGTTGGAGTGGCCGCTGGATTTGCCACGACGGTGAAAGCAAACTTGCCTTTCATCGTGTGCTCATCGGTCGAAAGCGCTTTCCAATCGACTGTGTAAGTCCCAGGCTGCAAGTCCTCCAGGCTGACCTGCAGCTTCTTGTTCCCATCCGCAACTGTCGAGTCGTTCCTGTCAACACGCATTCCGCTTTCATCGGTTACCGCAATGGTGCTGACACCGGCCTGAAGTTCCTCGCTAAACCACAGTTCGACGGTCTTTGGCGCCTCTTTCAACTTTGCCTTGGCGGCGGGTTGTGACCGGATAAGCATCGCATGCCCAAATGCGACCGGCGACAAGGCCACAAGCATCAACACCAGACCAATACCGGCGAAGAAAGTTCTTTTCTCGGTCAAACGCATTTCAATCCTCCCTACAGATGAACATGAGTTGGCATGCCCGATTATGGATTCGAGGGTTTGGTCTCTTCTCCCATGTTTCCATGCATGCTGTGCATGCTGCTCATGTCCATCTTGCTGGGTCGCAAGCGGAAGAATAGTTTCCACGAAACCGGATTGCTTCCGTAAATTCGATCCAGAATTGCAGGCTTCGAGTAAAAGGTCAGATCACTGCCAATCGACATCGAAACCTTTTTGTTCTCCCAGATGTCTCGAGCTCCGCCAAACGTATAGGCGCCAATGCGGAATGAAGGGTGATCGTCGGTTATTCCGAGGAGCGTTCGGTCGGCTGGTCTTAACAGCTCATTCTTGTCGACCAGTTCAAGGCGCGTGTAGAGATAATTCTTGTCGAGGAAGTTAACTGTCGACTCGAATGTATAACCGTTGAGATTGTGGGTCTCACCGGGACTGCTGGTGTGATTACGTCCCCAAATAAAAGCAGAGGCCCAGTTGCCATGCTCAAACGGCTTGTTGTATTGCACCGAAGCTGTTGCCCGGCGAATGTCAGTGGTCGGCTCGGATGCTTCGGGGCTGCGCAGAAAGCCATAGCTAACCTGCATGGTCCAATTAGAATTGGGCATGATCGAGAGCCGAGCCGATCGGGAGTTCCACTTGTGAGCATCGAAGTTGTAACGGTTCTCGTCCGGCTCGCGGCCGTTGAAGATCGAACCCTCCAGCTTTAGCCAACGATAGGTGAAGCCGGTGGTCAAAACGCCGAATGAGATGTGCGTCGAGTCCTGCAAGTGATGCGCGAGTGTAGCCGAAGGATTCTCCGAGGCCGACAGTCTGTGCATGAATGCCACTGGGCCAAGGGCCGGCTCGCCGGGATAACCAAAATAAGTGAACCATGTTCCCCGTTCACCGAGCGGTAGCGTGTACTGCGCCGACAATTCCATGAATAGGTCGTGCGGGTGCTGCTTGTCGATCAGCGGTTGTCCTTTGTAAGTCTCTCCGGTTTGAAACAGAAGAGGCGAACCTCCTGGCGGAAAGGTAAAAGGCTCAAAACTAAACATGCCGCGCAGTTGCACAGTACCTTTGCCAAGCTTGTGAAACGCCATCGGCATAAACCAGTTTGCTGATTCAGCCTTCGTTACCCCGCGCGGCCCGCCCTGTCGATTCACTCCGGCCACGATGTTGTAGTGGAACATCAGCAGCCAATCACCTGCTACCTTGTGATACATGTGCATTGGTCCAGATGAAGGCTGCCATGAAGTTCCCGATCCCATTGCACCCATCGACATCACGTTGGTATCGCTTGAGCCCACGCGGATGCCCATGTCATTTCCCATCATCACCATCAGCGGACCCATATTCATATTCATTCCACTCATGTCCATGCCAGGCATTTGACCCATCGGACTTGCAGAGGGACTCGCCGAAGGCATGGGCATGTTCATGTCCATCTTCTGCGGAGACGCTCCAGGTGATGCCGATGGCATCGGCATATTCATATCCATCTTTTGTTGCGGAGATGCCTGCGGGTTTGGCGAAGCTGACGGCATCTGCATGCCGGGCATATCTTCCATCTTCTGCGGTGATGCCGATGGTGATGGCGTCGTCTGAGGCATGTTCATTCCCGGCATGTTCATCTGTTGGGATTTAGGCTGAGAGGTCGGTGACTGCTGAGTTGTAGGCATTTTCATACCGGGCATATTCATTCCCGGCATATTGCCCATTTGCTGTTTCTTCGTGGAACGTCGTGTTCTCGCTGTGCGCTTTCTTCTCGGCGTGTGCTTGTGCATCCCTGACATCTTCATACCGGGCATATTCATTCCGGTCATGCTGCCCATGTCGTGTTTCCTGGCCGCTGGTTTCTTTTTCAAAGCCACCCTCCTTTTCTTAGGTGCGGCCTTCTGTCTGCCCTTCGGTTTAGGCTTTTCCATCTTCATCCCAGGCATGTTTTTCATGTCATGGTCTTGGGCCACGACGGTAGTAGAACTTGTAAGTATGAGACCAACAATAATGAGCGCGCTTAATCCGGATGAACGGATGAAAACACCACGAGTGAACTTCTGCATGATTTCCCCTTCGAACTCTTTCGCCTACAAAACAAAATCAAAAGCTTGCGAGAACGTGGGCATACAAAGGCACACGTCCACGCTACCGAGTTAGCGATAAACAAATTTCGAAGGGTACTAAATACGGAAAACGCTGATCAGAACGTGGCGGGGGAGCGAAATACCCGGTGGGCTGTGCTCTGAAGGTGTAATTGAAATAGGAAAAGTGGAAGGCAAAGCCACTGCAAAATCCGCGCTTGGCGGGTTTGTGTCGACCATTTGCTTCGACGGATCAACGGCAGCAACAGAAACCGTACTCGATGTTGGCTGTGAATGAGTCCAGCAATGCGCACATTGCTCGACTGGAAGATCCAAAGCAACTTGATCGCTTGAAGATTCAGGTGTCAGCGCTACTTGTAAGGGTTGAGCGTTGGAATCGTTTTTGGAATCCGGAGAAACTTCGGTCCCCATCTCCATGTCGCCCATTTCCATGCCAGCCATCTCCTGATGACATGACGACGGATTCTCAAGCTGCTTTGGCTGAGAAGGATGTTTCACGCAACAGTCGCGATTCAACGTGTAACGCGGACAAAAAGCGGCCGCAATCACGTTGCCCCACGCGCTGAAGAGCAAAGCAACCAACAGGAAAGATGTACATAAAAACCGACTGCGCATGTTGTCGTTCGGTTAAGTCACCATGAAAC
>DATENS010000390.1:0-23690 GCA_035274925.1 Pyrinomonadaceae bacterium
TACCTCAAGCTCTAAATCGCGATGCCGGCGATCATTGGCGAGATCCTTCGCAGCCTTCTCCTTCTCGGCGCGCAACTTCACTTTTATCGGCAAGTGGCCCGGTATCTTGTTCTCAAATACTCGCTCCTCCTTTTTGTCTTCCTGCACATGCGCTCGCAAGTATGTTTTTTCCTGAGCAGTCGGTTTTTCTTTCGTCCTACCCTCACGGCGGAATAGTCGCGCCTTGATAGGGTTTGGTGGAGTTGAAGTAGTACCGCTGACATTCAAAGTGGCAACAACGAGAACAGCGGACGCGCCAGCTAGAGTTACAGCTAACATGAGTCTGATTTGCCTGGGGGAGATCATTTGGGAGCCTCCTTGAACATGCCGGTAGGGTGACCGGCGGGAGTTCATGAAATCGCGAGTCTTATGCTTGCTTTGCACAACACAGGTCAATGAAAATCAGTCAATCACGAGCAGGATGCGCGTGCCGCGCAAAAAACGCGCGCCGATTAGTCGACGCGCGCTTTGGTTTTTAATGCTTTCGGAAAACTATTCCCTGACCCCGCGCCGTTGCGGGACATCGGTGAGGCGCAAGGGCACTCGCATCGAGCGGCCATTGCGCATTACCTCAACCGTGACAGTGTCCCCCAACTGATGCTTGTCCAAAACCCGATAAACATCGTCGTAGTTGGTAACCTTCTGGCCATCAATTCCGATGATGATGTCGCCCAGCTCGATTTCACCATCTTCCGTCTGAACCAAACCACGCAGGCCGGCATTGGCGGCCGGGCCACCCGGCATGACGTTCCAAATCATCGTGCCGTACGTGACCGGCAAACGGACACCGCCCAGCGTCTCGACGTCGCGAGTGGTTGCGCCCAGCTTGGGCCGCTGCACATAACCGTTTCTTACGAGTTGCGGCACGACTCGCTTGGCGATGTTTACGGGAATGGCAAAGCCGACGCCGGCCGATGCGCCGGACGGCGATTCAATCTGCGAGTTGATGCCAATCATGCGGCCATGTGAATCCAGCAAGGGACCACCTGAATTTCCCGGATTGATCGCGGCATCAGTTTGGATCGCGCCTTCAATCTGTCTTTGGTTCTGCGCGCGAATCGGTCGTTGCAGTCCGCTAATCACACCCGTCGTCAACGTGCGGTCAAGCCCGAACGGATTACCAATCGCCAGGACTTTCTGCCCCACCACAAGTTTGTCCGAATCACCCAGAGGCACAACGGTTATTGGCTCTTTCGGAGTCTCGAGCAATCTGATCACCGCGAGATCAGTATCCGGATCGCGCCCGACCACGCGGGCAGCGTAGGTGCGGCTGCCGCCGAAGTTCACCGTAAGCTTCTCGGCATTCGCGATCACGTGATAGTTGGTCAGAATATTTCCCTCGTTGTCGATCACCGAACCTGACCCTGAACCCTCACGAGCTTCGGAAAACATGCCAAAAAAGTCGCGCACCGTGGTGGTCGACTGGATGTAAACCACGCCCGGCGAGACAGCCCGGTAAACCTCGATATTGTTTTGTTCGTCGGTAGCCGTGGTGGGGTCGGTGATATTCGGCGTCTCGGAAATCGAAAGTGCCGAGCTGAACGGGTTGAACTTATCGGATAATTTCTGAAACCCGAGGACTGCAGCCGATGCAAATACTGCCGAAGCCAGCGCAATAACGAAAATCTGACGTGCGGTGATGCGGTACATGAATTTACTTCTCCTTCGATGCGTCTGTCAGTTTGACGTCTTGACTGAGATGCGTTTGCCTAAGTTTAAGTTTCCGCAAGTGGTAATTGCAAAAACGCGCGAAGCTGCCGCAAGGTTCCGGTAAGAACACCGAAAACCGGGCATTCGAAAGGTTTTGGAGATTCTTAGGAAAAGAGGGCGAGGAAGGTCGAGGGGATATTAGTCACAAAAGTCACCATCGCCAGCGGTCTGGACCAGCCCAAGGCCGACAGCCCGGTGGCCAGATGCGCCACCATCAAGGCGACGTAAACGGCCAGAACTAACTGCATTCCGCGGCGAGCAATGGGCAGGTGGGCAAAACGGTAAAGGGTGTAAGCGGCAAACGCCCCAATAGCCAGCTTAAACAACAAGAACGGCCCATCGCCAATGCTCAACAGTTGAGCCATTAGCCGGTTGCCTTCTGAGGCAATGTTTGATTTAACCCAGTACAGGGTGAGTTGGGCATCGACCCAGTTGAGAACAAAGAGGAAAACGCTTTTAGCCAGTGCACCCATTTTGTTTTGAAGAGTGATCTCCTCTATCCGTGAATACAACAAGGCTCGGACTTCGAACTGCGAAACCCCCGAGCGCTGAAGCTCGGAGGTTCCGCCGTCCGTACGGGAAGAAACGAGACTCGCTTCGTGCTATCCCAATTAAACTTTCAATCTCTGCCGAGTTCCGGTTATTTAGGCCAGCACAACGCGTGCCTTCGCGAACTTTGCAGATTGCCGACCGGCGCTAAGATTCTTCGGATTTCGATGCGAAGCGTAATATAGGACCCGCCAACCGGCAAGGAACTGATGGCTACTTCTATTCGGGATGCACTGAACGAGGGCGCGCAAATACTGGCGGAAGCCGGAATCACTGACGACCGAATGGAAGCTGCCTCGCTGATGAGCTGGGCCTTAGAGCGCGATCGAACCTTCCTGATCGCACATGGCGAGGAAGCACTGAGTGATGATCAAGGGCGAGTGTATCGGGAAGCAGTCAGGCGGAGGGCAAAACGCGAGCCATTCCAGTACATCACGGGCCACCAGGAATTCTTCAAGCTCGACTTTGAAGTCACACCGGATGTACTGATTCCGAGGCCTGAGACCGAGGTTCTCGTGGAAGCCGCGCTCGATCTTTCCCGAGAACGTCCGGCTCAATTCATCGCTGACATTGGAACCGGGTCAGGATGCATTGTCGTTTCCCTGCTCCACGAACTTCCCGGCGCGAGGGCCATCGCCACCGACGTTTCGCCGAGCGCGTTGCGCGTTGCACAGGGAAATGCCAGGCGTCACAAAGTCAACGATCGCCTGGAGTTGGTCGAGGCCGATGGTTTTCCATCCGCGGGACACTCGCAGTTTTCGCTCGTTGTTTCCAATCCGCCCTACATCGCTGAACGCGAGTTTACGAACCTGCAACCAGAGGTGCGCGACTACGAACCGCGAGCGGCGCTGGTGTCGGGCGCAGATGGTCTCGCGCACGTTGGCATGTTGCTCAGGGACGCGCCGTCACACCTTAGTGCGGGCGGCTATTTTGTTTTTGAGATAGGCTTTGGTCAGCGCGAGACTGTTGAGCAGCTCATCGACAACGGAGTGTGGAATCTAATTGAGATCAGGACTGACTTGCAGGGAATCCCGCGAACTTTTGTTCTGCAACTACGTTAGGCGTTAGCTCACTATTGCCGTGAGGAGCCGTCGCAGGCTTGGCCGCCGGCTTCGCTTTTCGCCAAAGGCTAAAGCCGTCGCGCACCAACTTAATGATCGAACGTCGATTCTCGAAGATCACCTTTGCCCAGGCGCGCTTACCCATTTGCGGAAAGTAAATGCCGCGAAATGTTAGTCTGCTGATCAGGTGCATCAGGCGATGGTCATAGGGCTTGTCCGCGATTGAATTGATCGCCGCTTCAGTGCGTTCCGGGCTGTAGGACCTGGTCCAGGCTGTGCGCACTTCCTCCTGCGCTTCCTCAATGCTCATCTTCAAAGGCGTGTGGGCCATCTTGAATGGCGCAAAGTCCAGCCAGTGCGTCGGCCTCGTCAGCCGATTCGCTTTCAACAAACGGTCGTAGAGCGGCGTTGCCGGAAATGGCGTCAAGAGCCCAAAGATCGGCAGCCCCGGAGGCCACGACTCGATCTCCTTGAGCATGCGATCGGCAACTCCCACAGTGTCATTATCAAGTCCGACAATAAACGACGTAATCGCGTAGATTCCGCGCTGCGCGAGCCGGTTTAGCACCGCGCCGTACTCTGCCGGCTTGTTGAAGTTCTTATTGACGTCCGCCAGGTTGGCGGCATCGATCGACTCCATGCCGATAAAGATCCATCTGCCACCCGACGCCGCGATCAGATCGACCAGCTCTTCATCGCGTAAAAGGTTCGAGCTAATTTGCGCGGTCCACGGAAGCTGCGCCCCAGCCGCGATAATGTCCCGCAACAGTGACTTCGTTCTCTTGATATTGATGGCGAAATTATCGTCGATAAAGAAGACCATCGCCTGGCTGCGCTTTTCTCGCGCGCTGTTCTTCAGACGGAGCAGCTCGTTCACCACGCTCTCGTTCGAGCGAAAGCGGATCGAATCTCCAAAGAATCCGGTGACTGTGCAAAACTCGCAGCCGTACGGACAGCCGCGACCGGACTCGATTGGAATCATGTGCACTGAGCCCCAACCGGTTCCGTATTTTTCTCCGAAAGACCGCAAGACTCCCGGAACCAGGTTGAACTGATCCAGCTCCATAGTGTCCCAGGGAATTTCCGGATAGGGTTGCAGGCTCGGCTTTCGTTCTTTGCCGTTTTCATCCAGCGGCGCGTAGATGTCTTTCAGTTCACCGCGCGCAGCGTCGGCGACGATCCTGGGCCAGGTTTCGTCGGCTTCACCAAGAGCGACCGCATCCGCGTGACGAGCGCCGCCATTGCGGCCGAGCGCTTCGTCAGGCACCTCAGTCACGTGCGGCCCACCCATCACCACCGGTATGCCGGCTTCGCGAATAGCATCCGCCATGCGATATGCCCGGGCTATCATCCGGGTCATCGCACCAATACCGACGAGTCCGATTTTTTCCTTGCGGATAAAACTTACGAGTTGCTTCTCGTTCATCGGACGCGCGTTGCCGTCGATTAGAAGCACCTCGTGTTCCGGCGGCGTCAAAGTCTTCAGCAGGAACATCCAAAGGTGAGGCATGAAGTTGTGAGTCACGCCATTGTCCGGGTTGTAAAGTAAGATCTTCATTCGCTTAAGTCACTGATAAAACACAAACGTCGCGCACGACGAGAACCAGCAACAGGCAGGGTCCTATGACGCTGGCGAATAACGATTGAAACGATAGCAAGGGAAGCCAAGGCCGTGAACAATTCCTCAGCGTGGGCGGGACTATACCACATCCTTGCCGGTGCGTACACGCAAGATATACATATATTCTTGGCACACTCCAGCGCAAGTGCTAGAATCCGCGCCCTTAGCCTTTGGGATAAAGTTCTTTAGGCGCTCAAGCCGGGATTCATCCGGCGCCCCTGAAGGATCTAATGAACTCGCCAGAGATCGCCTTAACCGCGTCCTCAAGCGAGGTAAAGCGAGTGGCAGCCCAGCATTCGGCAACAGGTGCTGGCGGCCCCGATCCCGGCTAAGTTTGGGCACAGACGGATAAATCCCGCGACCTAAATAAGTGAATTCAGGATGCAGACTTCGGGCATCTCGCGCCTCAGCACCAACACTGCAGGGCTAACGAGCCGGGAGTCAGGTTTTGCGGCCTTAGAAAATCTCTGACAGCAGCCAGAGCCCAATCGCCTCGGCTGTTTCCAGCGCATCTAACGATCCGGATGACTCAGTTTCCGTGTAGTTGAGTTCATTTTGAAAAGTCTGCCCCTGCGGTGGCGGAGGCGGAGGCGCCGGATTACTGGGTCCCTGAGTATCGCCACCCTCAGCGAGGGACACTGTCGACATTGCGGCGATTAACAGGCAAGAGGCGAAGAAACGGTTGAGTTTTGACATTGTGTTTTCCTTTTTTGTTGGCCGTTGTCCGCAATTTGTCTTGCAAGCAACCGCCTAAATTGTGTAAAGTCGCGCGCATAATATCACCGTTAGCAAGCTCTCTTGCTAGACTAAGGATCCACAAGGAGAGGACTTAAATCATGGCGACCGAAACCCTGCTAAGGAATAATGGAGTGGCTGTTAACACTCAGCAGAGCGCGGGCTCGGCCTTCCGAGCGGCATGGAATTTTTCAAACATTGGCGAATACGAAGCGGCCAAAAACGCCTTGCGTGGGTTTTGGGACAACATCGGCGAACGTCCCCGGACCGAAGGGTTAGCGCCAGTAGATCAGGCCGAGTTGCTGTTGCGTGCGGGAGCGTTGTCGGGTTGGCTCGGGAGTACGGGTCAAGTCCAGGGAGCTCAACAATTCGCGAAGGATCTGATTACAGAGTCGATGCGCTCGTTCGAGGCACTTGGATATTCGGAAAAGGTCGCTGAAGCGCAAACAGACCTGGCGGTGTGTTATTGGCGCGAAGGCGCCATGGACGAGGCTCGAGTTTGGTTTCAGTCAGCTCTCGCCCTCTCAACCGATCCCACCAACCAGCTTCGCAGCCTGGTAAATAGCACCACCGTTGAGGTTTCCACGAATCATCTGGATGAAGCGCTGACCTTATTGAACCAGGCGGCGCCGTTGTTGGATCGGATTGAGGACACAGCTTCGCTGGGGCGTTTTCACATGCAGCGAGGTATTGTTTACCGGCGCCTGGGTGGCGTTGAGAACCTCGATCGAGCGCTAATCGATCACACGGCAGCGCGTATCCATTTCGAAAAGGCTAACCACCGGCGTTATTTCGCGCGAGCGCAAAACAATATCGGCGGCACATTGCTGGATCTAAAACGCTATGACGAAGCGTTGGACAGCCTCGAAGACGCCCGCCGCACATTTGTTGAGCTTAACGATGTGGGCGCGGTAGCCCAGGTCAATGAAACGCGCGCTCGAGTCTATTTGGCCAAACAGAAATATGCAGACGCTGAGAAGATTGCCTTAGCTTCCGCATCGGTGTTGGAGCGCGGCGGCGAACAATCGCTCTTAGTCGAAACTTTGCAGACGTTGGGTATCGCGCAGGCGCGGCAAAAGCGATTTCAGCCGGCGCTCGCAACTTTACAACGAGCCATCAGTGTCGCTGAGACCGCCGGCGATCCCGAGTCTTCAGGCCGCGTATATCTTGCGATTCTTGAAGAGTTGAATTCCTTCCTCCCGGCTAATGAACTTTGCGCAATGTACGCCGAGGCCGATCGCCGTTTGGGCGAAGACCTCAGCCACGAGACCATGCTTCGTCTCCGTGCTTCTGCGCGGCTTCTTAGTCCGGTTTCACAAACGGCCGCGGCGCCAGCGCGCGTCGCGCGGACTTCCTTCGAAGAAGAGGTACGGCGATGCGAGAGCACGCTCATCAGAGAGGCCCTGGACGAAGCAAACGGCAGTGTCACCCGGGCCGCAAAGATTCTGGGGCTCACCCATCAGGGACTTTGCTACATCATCAACCATCGTCATCGGAGTCTGCTGGACGCTCGCGCGCCGATTCGAGTTCGTCGAAAATCGGTGATGAAGAGGCGTTAGGTCAGATTTCGGCTCCCAGGCGCAGTTTTCCCCTAAAACCATCTTCGGGTTGGGGTTTCAGTAAGTCCGCAGAGGTTTTTGCTATTGACAGAAACCTCATGGTTGAAGTAGATTGCACCGCATTAGTTCTCACCCTAAACCGGGGAGGGCGGTGGCGCGAAGCTGATTCAGCTATAGTTCGTTAGGCTGGTTCTCGGTGAAGCGTCCATCGTATGACGGCGGGACTTCCGACGGTCCCGCCGTCTTTGCGTCAGGCAGACCCTTCCGGGCCATCGCGCAGTTCCCGACTCAGCCATCATTGCCTTGGTCGCGATTGACAGCCTGTGAACGTCGAGGCAAGATGCGCAGGCATCGTCGAAAATTTCCTTTAATGACGTACGTCCACAAAACCGCCCTTCGCGTTCTGCTTGTTGCCCTGGTGTCTGCCACCGCGGCGTGCACCGGCTCGCTTTATAAGGTCAAACCACCGGCTGCTTTGTCCCGCATGCCATCCAATGCCGCCAGTGTGAATCTCGGATCAGTTTCTTTTCAGGCCGCCCCGCTGCTCACCGATGAAGAAACGCAGGAATTGTTTGAGTCGAATCTTCAGTTGGCGGGATTGCTGCCGGTGCGCATCGCGATCAATCACAATGGCGGCGATCCGATCGAGTTGAAGAAGCTCCGTTTCCAGTTACACGATGCCTCAGGAGCTGAGTGGAAAGTCATCTCCGCGAAGCAGGCAATCTCGCGCATCCTCAAAGCGAATGACATCTATCTTTACAATCCGCATTCGCGCAAAACCTTTGAGAAGGAATTTCGCGCCTATGAACTGGATCTAAAGACTCCGCTAACCCGCGCGGAAGGACGGCGTGAGGGTCTTTTGATCTTCCTTTCCGCAAAAAAAGATCCGGTGGCGTCTCCTCCCAATCTGGTATTGACGATCGCCGGGCTCCCCCAACCGGTGTCCCTCAACCTCAATTAGCCTCAACCCAATCACTCGTTAGACTTTTTAAGCGCTGTTCGAGTAGGCTTTTTCGGCATTCTTAATCAGATCATATTCGCGAAAGGAACAGTCATGGCTATAGAAGCACAAGCGGGAAAGCAGCCCACCCCGGCGCTGTTGTTCGATACCATCAATGCGTACCAACGGACCCAGGCGATCAAAACCGGCATTGAACTCGGTGTGTTCACAATCATTGCCGAAGGCAATACCACTGCTAAGGCAATCGCCAATGCGTGTGGGGCGTCTGAACGTGGGATACGTATTCTCTGCGACTATCTCGTCATCATCGGCTTTCTTACCAAACAGGATGGCGCATATGGCGTCACCCCGGATTCGGCCGCTTTTCTTGATAAGCGCTCGCCGGCTTACATGGGCTCGGTAACCGAATTCATTCTTTCACCACATCTTGTCGATAATTTTGATCATCTGACTGAAGCAGTAAGGCGAGGTGGCACGGCCGGCGACACCAAACCGTTCGAGCCCGACCACCCGATGTGGGTGAGGTTCGCGCGCGCCATGGCGCCCATGACGATCATGCCTTCGCAATTGATCGCGCGATTGGTTGATCCTGGCGCCGACAAGCCGATAAAGATTCTGGACATTGCCGCCGGTCATGGCCTGTACGGCCTCGCATTCGCGAAACAGAACGCTCAAGCGGAAGTTACCGCGGTTGACTGGCCCAACGTTTTGGAAGTCGCTCAGGAAAACGCGAGGACTGCTGGTGTAGAGGACCGGTTCAAGACAAAACCCGGCAGCGCTTTCGATGTCGATTACGGCGCCGGTTACGACGTCGTGTTGCTCACGAATTTCCTGCATCACTTTGACAAAGACACCTGCGACACGTTGCTGCGCAAAGTCCATGCGTGTTTACGAGAAGGCGGTCGCGCGGTCACTCTCGAGTTTGTCCCCAATGAGGACCGCGTGACACCGCCACAAGCCGCGGCATTCAGCATGACCATGTTGGGCGTTACGCCGAGTGGTGACGCCTACACTTTTGCCGAACTCGACGAGATGTTAAGCAAAGCGGGTTTTGCGCGCAGCGAAATGCACGAACTGCCTCCCACGATCCAGAGGGTCATTGTCAGTCACAAATAAAAGCAGTTGTCTGAAGAGAGGAATACCCCGATGACAGTCAAACCAAAACTCTTCGGAGCGGCTTTGGTTCTCGCCTTCGCCTGTCTTTCTTCATCTGCGCAGACTGAGAGCGCGCCACAACGAATTACCTTTGCGCGGCGCGCCACTGTCGCGCGGGCAAGCGGTTACCTGCGCGGAGTTCGTGACGAAAAGTGGTTCGCACTGCGCGCCCGGGCCAATCAACACATGCGCATTGAAATCAAAGGCCTCGGGCCGACGCGCGGAGTTTTGGTGTTTCCGTCCGGCAGGCAGGATGGCGGCCCGGGTGGGATGATCTTCGATGGAGTCGTCGACGAGAACGGTGACTATCGGATTCGTGTCACCGAAAGCAGCATGGCTAATTCCTGGCGCGGCCGTTTCACATTGACGGTCGAGATTCTTCCACCCGGTCAATCAAATCCACCGGCGTCTGAATTGGAAAGTTACGTGGGGAAATATCCCAGCGAACTATTTCGAAAAGTGCCGGCGATCAAATCTCGCTTGCGTGGGCTGCTCGGCTCTAACTACCGCAACTTTTTCGAACGCATGCAGGTGGAAACGCCCATCGAGAAGAGTGGTGACATGTTGGTAACGCGCGGGTGTAAAGCCCACCAGTGCACAATCGAAGAGGCGATTCTCGTGATCGACTCGACCAGCGGCAGGTTGTTCGTAGCTCTAAAGTTCGGCAGCGCCTTTCGCACCTTTACCGGCGGGGCACCGGTGCCCGAGGCCCTGCGCCAGGCCATGCAGAATTAGGGAAGCGCAGGGCAATGCGCACGCCAGGAAGATTCACGGCTCGGGCGGCGGTTCAGCGGTCGTGCCGCGCTCGCGATTGAACGGCGATGTCGCGATCCACGATGGCATTTTTGGATCGTTTGCCACGCGATAACCCATCACCGCCATGACCTGGGCAATCACCTGGGGACCGTCCCAGTTCCATTCAGGACGAATCGTATCGCTCGGTTGATGGTAATCGGTTTTCTCCCACTGCTTCATGCGATCGATCCAGGTTTTGGTTTCGCCGGCCGGCGCGCCCAGCAGCATGATTCCCGGAATCCCCTTTTTCACAAAGAAGTAGTGATCGGATCGATAGAACGCTTTCTCGTCAGGCATGGGATCAGGAATGACCTTCAAACCGGTGGCGGCTGCCACCTCGTCCAACACTTTTCCCAATGTTGAGTGTTCGGCGCCAAAGCCTACCAGCACTTTTACCGGCCCATACACCTCCGTGCCCATCCCATCAAGATTGAGATTGGCAGCCGTCTGCTTAATTTTCCACGTTGGGTACTTCACCCAGTAGTCTGAACCGAGCCCTCCGTATTCCTCGCCCGTCACTGCCATAAAAATGATCGAGCGTTTGGGTTTTGTCGCAGCCTGTGAGAAAGCTTCAGCGACGGCAATCATCTCGCCCACCCCGAGCGCATTGTCCGCAGCGCCATGATAGATACGATTGTCTGAAGAAAGTCCGTAAGCGTCATAGTGAGCTGAATAAACCACGGCTTCATTCTTCAAAGACGGATCGGAGCCTTCCATTAACCCAATTACATTATTTCCCGTGCCCTTGCCCTTCTTTAGGCGCACGGTAATCTTAGCGTTTTGCTTTAGATCAATCGGAGCAAAGGCGTCAGTTTCCGCTTTGGCGAGCGCCTCTTTGCGCGTGGTGCCGGACTTCGCAAACAGCTTGTCAGCGGCTTCGTTACTGAGGTTCACGAATGGGGGAACCTGCGACGGCAACTCTTCAGCATCGGCGCGCTCAACCTGGCGGCGCGTGAGATAGTCGGCCAGCTCAGAATACGGATGCTCTTCTCGGCCATGGCTGATAAAGACAATGCCCGCAACTCCGGACTGGACCAATCCAATAACGATGCTCATGCTGGCCTTTGCTTGCTTCCACGATTCTTTGGCGACGATCTCGGGCGGGCCTTCCAGCATCACTACGATCTTCCCCTTTAGATCGAGACCGGCGATGTCATTGCGTTTCGGCTGATCCGCGCGGAGCGCATAGGCAATAAAAACGAGCGGGCCACTGGCATTCTTGTCGCCGCTGTAGGGTGGCGCAATCACAAACTCCGAACCCATCTTCAAAGCTTCATCACCGAGCTTGAAACTCGTCTCAGGCAAAAACTCAGAGTCCTTGAACTGGACTGGCTGAAGAAAAGAATTCTTTGTACCCAGCGGCTTTAGATTCAGCTTGGCAAAACGGTCGGCGAGATATTTGGCTGCCTTTTCGCCGCCGGGTTGGGCTGTGCCGCGACCTTGCATGTCATCGGCCGAAAGCGCGGTCACTACTTCGCGTATGGTTTCGGTTTTGACGTGGGCCGCGAGCTCCTTTTCCGCCGCCGAGAGTTCGGCTTGCGGCGCCGGCGCGACCGCCTGCCCCCAACAGATAACCGACGAGCTGGCGAGCAGAATGGCGAGCAGCGTTACTGAGGTCACCCGCCGCCACAATGGTATAGAAGAATCCATTCGATTCATGAGGGTCTCCGTGAATTGAGCAATTGTTTTGGGGTTCTTGAGTTTCGAATAAGCAGGCCCGTTGGTCCCTGATATTTTCTGCCGCGATCGGCAGGCGCACTTTATCACGAAAGAAATCCGCGAGCGGAAAAAATCTCGACTTGCGAGGCTAACTTAAACTGATGGGCGCTAAGCTCTGCGGATTTCTGTGCCGAAGTATTTGATGAATTCGGGAATGCGTGGGAAGGCCGACACGAATTGGAAAAACAAACGCGGTGATTCATTGAACCACGCGTTCACTTCTACCGAGGCCTGAATTGGATTTCGCCAGTGTTCGCTGATCGCGCTCACGAGCGTCCTGGGATTAAGCAACCGGCGCGGTAACGAGAACGATAAGCTCTCTGCGAGACTCATGCCGTTTCCCTTTTCCCATTGCTTCAGCACCGCAGTTGTCAGCCACCGAGGGAGTGTCTGGGCGCGTTTTTCGACCGGCGTGCCGCTGACATCTGCCCCCAGTAGTTGATGGGCCAACCCGATCGCGCAAGCGATCCAATCAGCATGCTTCCGCTTTCCACCGAGACAACGGTCCCAATCAAACTTTGAATCTGTTAATTCAACCATGAGCGCTATGTCGCAAAGCCAGAGCGGGCGCCAGGCTCCATGAAAGAGGAAGTGTAAACAGATGAATCTTAGCTGATCTTCATCGGCGGGTACTCTCACCCGGACGTCGTCGAGGTTGACGAGATGGGAATTGCGCATTACGTCGTCAAACGATCTCTCGTATTGAGGATAGAAAGACACGTGAGGGTCAACGCAGTACACGCGCTCATCGCCTGACGGCAGCGCCGCAGATAGCTCCTGCAAATCTTCCACCCAAAGGTCGATGTCGCCATACGGCCGCAAACCCGCGTCCGGATACAGTCGCGCCAGCCCCCAGCCTTTGAAAAGAACCGGCTCAATCCCGGCGGCGCGCACGCGGGTGAAGATGTCGGACGTATTTATTTGATGGACTGCTGATTCAGCTGCGTGCTGGCGATACGCGTTTCTCAAATCCAGAAATGGTCCTGTCGAAGGCGGGTCGAGTGATTGAATACAATGCCATGCGAGGGCACCGGTGCCGGTCGCCAACAGTTGAGGCGCCACCTCATGAATGTCTTCCGGAGAAATTGAAAGAGGTCCCGGGACTGCCCGCCAGGATCTTTCCAGCATTCTCGCGATCAAACAGCCGCCGAAATGGCTCTTTGAGATATTTGAATTCAATGAAGTCGGTTGGATCATCGAGCCGTCAACCCTTCACCAGCGGTCGAGAGGCGAAACCTATCTGCACTTACAAATATTCTTGTTCGGAGAGAGCACGCAAAGTTTGCTTCCCTGGTTGATACAGGGACCACCAGGACACGGGGGCGTAAAGGTTCCACAAGCTTGCGCAGTAACAGCGCTGGCGGCGGCCGCAACTGTTGGCGCTGCGATCATCGTAACGATGGGGAGGGCAATCGCTGTGGCGAGGCCGGCACGCATTAATGCCCGGCGCGAAAACTGACGGGAAAAACTTACTCCTGATACCCTCTGCAACAGGTGAAACATTTCGAGTTGATTAAGAGCCAGCCAGACAATCCGCTCATCGATTGGCAATTGAAAGTGGTTTTCCAGTTCGGCCGTCAATTCGGCAACTGTTCTCTTACCATTGCACCATCTCCAAATTCTTGCCGACATATCATTCAGACAAAACACTTTGTGTCGTTTCAGATCATAGACCAGCAGCTCTCCCGGCATCTGTCTGGTAACCAGATCAGCCTTTCGCGCCTTTGGCAGAAAGATTTCATTCTGTTTTTTCATTTTTTCTCGAACTTTGCCCAACGGTCCCTGGAACTAAACACCTCTCTAAATGACTCGCTTGAGAATGGCCTCGATCACATCATCGGCCTCACCGCGAACACCCTTGAGTACCGTCGCTGAGCGGACTGCCTTTGGTAAAGTCGCGAGCGCGAGTCTGGTTTGTGACCGCGCTGAGACTGTATACGCCAACAGTTCCAATACGCCATTTCCACGCGATAACTCACGAGGACGCCAGGTGGCGCCGCGCCGATAATTCGTGGAAATGACGAGGGCAACCGGGAGTGGACTTGCGCCCGACACGCCATCTAACGAAGCGACATCGACGCGATTGGCGTCGACTTCGCCTTCCCGCCGTATGCCGAGACGGACAGGAAAAGGATGAACTCGGCCGCGTTCGTCCAGCACTGCATATTCATCCGAGTAGTATTTCGCGCCGGCCTTGACCAGCTTGCTCACCAGAGTGGTTTTGCCGCTAAAGCTTCTCCCCGGAATTAATATTGCCTGGTTATTCCAGCCCACCACACCTGAGTGGACAAAGGTCCGCCGGCGCGCGTTGTCCGCCACCAGCAAAAGCAACTCGGATTCGAAAGCGCCCAGGACACAGTCCAGATCCTTCGATCGGCCAAACCTAACCGCGTCGTAATACGCAAGATTAAACCGCTGAAGCTTCAAATTTGGATCCGCGCCGCCGATGACCAACGAAAACAAATGGTCGACAACCGGCGAAGCAGCAGGGTTCCACCCCGGCGGCAGAAGATCCAACACTTGTTGCATGACGCGCGCATCGGTAACGCGCACGCCAATGCGAAGTCCGTATGAACGAAATGCGAGTCCATCCGCCCACCCGAGGCGGTCGAGTTTCTTCGTTCAGGAAGAACCATTCTTGTAACGAGGCAAACTCGCCGTCGGCCCTTTTCGCAGGACTGAAATCATTTGTTAACCCAATTAGTCGCCGTCGTAGTTGTTGTAATACCCGGAATAATATTCGTCGGTGCGGAGATCAACGTGATTCAGCACGACGCCGTACACGTTGGCGCCGACGGCTTCCAACCTTTGAATAACTCGCCTCACCACACCGCGCGAACTGCGATTGCTATGGGCCACGATGACCACGCCATCGACCAACGTTGCGACAAGGCTGGCGTCGGCGAACGAACTGGCAGGAGGCGAGTCGATGACCACATGCTCGAAACGCTCGCCGACAAGCTTCACCAGGT
Source organism: Pyrinomonadaceae bacterium (assembly GCA_035274925.1). Lineage (GTDB taxonomy): Bacteria > Acidobacteriota > Blastocatellia > Pyrinomonadales > Pyrinomonadaceae > UBA11740. The sequence continues at coordinate 14,877 of DATENS010000390.1, forward strand.
CTCGCATCTCGGCAGAGCCCAGGAAGTTGGCGGGATTTGCAGGAGTCGGCCCGGCTGTAATGATCCTGAGGTTCGGATATAACTCATGACTGAGAATCAACGAGTCGAGGTCTTGGCCGCCAGACAGCATGTTGGTCAAACCAGTTGCGTTTTCAAGCCCGAGATAGCGGTGCACGCGCGGACGGCGCAGGTCACAATCGATCAGCAAAACCTTCGCCCCGCTTTGCGCCAAAGTAATCGCGGCGTTGGTGGCGACCGTGGTCTTTCCTTCCAGCGAGCTTCCCGACGTCACCAGGATCGTGCGAGTAGATCTGCCGGGGGTAAACAGCAAAGAAGCGAGCAAGTGCCGGTAGGCTTCGGCGGTAGGCGAGCGAAGATCCGCACTTAGCGCAAGCGGAGTGACCCTGGTTCCGTGTGTCCGCACGCGTCGCAGGACTTTGCTTCTAAAGCTGCCATTTCCATTTGCCTCACTCGTGGGAATCAAAGCCAACGTCGGCAGCGAGAGGTGCGCCGCTACATCGTCCGCCGACTTGAGTGTGTTATCGAATTGATGAACGACGAAGGCCAAACCAATGCCAAACATCAGCGAAAAAAGGAAGGCCGTGATTATCTTACTGGCCCGCTGAGGACCGACCGGCACGCTGGGGACGACGGCCGGAGTGACGATACCAAGTCGTATGGACTTGTCCTGCGCATTAACCTGCATTTCCGTCTGGCGCTGAAAGAGCATGTTGTAGACCTGGCGATTAATATCGATCTGCTGGTTCAGGCTGGAAAGCGCTATCTCATCCTGAGTTTGATCGTTGGCTGACGCTCGTTCGGTGTAATACGCCTCGCGCAGTTTTGCTTCCCGCCCAACCGCTGCGTCCAGTTTTGCTTTGAGCGCGCCCACGGCCTCACTGGATGATTTCGCGATAAGATCCTGGACCTGGCGAATCTCTGACTCGATCTTCTTCACTTCAGGCCAGTCGGCTGTATAGATTTGCAGAAGCGAAGTTCGTTTTTGTTGGAGCTGATTAATCGTTCTCCGTAATTCCTTTATCTCGTCACTACTTTGTACCGAAGGCAGAGCTGATAGCTCAGTCGTTCCCTTTGCTGACTCGTACGCTGCTTCAATCTGTTTGCGATCATTTTCCGCATCGAGCAGTTGGGAACTAAGTTTTCCAAGCCGGTCAGCGGTTAGATTTCTGCCATCGCCTTTTGCCAGCGGCAAGTCGTGACTCTTCAGGTAATTCAGCCGCGCATCTTCCGCCTCCTTAATCCTTGTTTGGAGCTCGGCAATCTGGTGGCTCAGCGTTTCTGCCGCCTCCTGAGTCCCCCGGTTTTCATATTCGCTGCTATGGCTGACAAAAACCTTAGTCAACGTATCGACCACTTCCATAGCAAGCTGGGGGTCTCGATGCGTCATCGTGACGTTAACCAAACTTGTTGAGTCAACGAGCTGGACCTTCAGGCCCGCCGCGATCGTGGCCACGTAAGGCTCGAGCTGACGAATGCGTGCCTGGCTCAACTCATTAACGTCGGTTTCCGCAATCGCGTCAGGGACAGGAATCGCCGGCGCGGCTGGCCGCGAAAACATTCTGCGAATACTGCTAAAGAAATTCGATTCTTGGTGATCGCTCAGAAACCCGGGTTTGTGTTCAAGGTCGAGCTTCAAGACCACCTGTCGCATCAAGTGAGGATTACTCAACAGACGTACTTGCGTGTTCTGGTAATCGTAATTGTCGCTATAGGTGCGTATGACCCGGCCGCGGCTGTCTTCCATGTACAAGGATTCTTTCGAATCCAACTGCAGGACCGCGGTCGACTCGTAGATTGGTGGCAGTCTCAGAGCATAGATGGCGGCCGCCGAAGTGGCGACGACCACAATCGTCAGAATTAGCCACTTGTGTCTGACTACCGGCGCCAGATAATCGCGGACGTCGCGTTCGTTTCCGGCGCTACCACTGGACGGACTGATTTCATGTAGCGGAGTGTCGAGGCTCCGGGACCATGTCGCGGTCAGGCGGGTGTCGTGCGAAACCATGAACTGGATCGTGCATGTTAGCCGGTGTTTAACCTGTCAACAATTAGTACTTTTGACAGGTTGCAACGCCCGGGTGAGGCCCGGTCATTGCTTGAAACAATTGAAATTTAGTGTGGAAAAGGTGCAGCCGTAGCGGACCGGTGACAAGCCCTGGATCAACCTGAGCGCCTGGCGAAGTGGCAATCAGAGCCGCGAGTATGTCAGTCCGGTCTAAACAGCAACCTCATCCAGTGGAACCAAAGCCTCCACTTCCGCGGGTTGTGTCGGTGAGGCTGTCGACCCAAACTGCGGTGGGCGTTATTATCTTTTCAATTATCAGCTGACAGATTTTGGTTTGCGCCGGCAACTTCACCACTTCTTGACCAGCATTATGGAGTAAGCATTGAATCTCACCGCGATAGTCGGAGTCGATGACGCCGGCAAGAACGTCGATCCCGCTCTTTGTTGCTAATCCAGAGCGAGGCGCGATCCTACCGTAATACCCATCTGGTATTGCGACCGCGAGACCCGTTCGGACCAAACACCGTTCATTTGGCGATAAGTGGACATCCTCGATCGAGTAAAGATCTAGCCCGGCTGCGGAAGAACTGCCGCGGCTTGGCAGGATTGCGTCAGGATGAAGACTCTTAAAGCGTAGAAGCTCCGATTCAGACATATCGTGCATCTTGCCGATGAGAAGTCTTTTGGAACTCGGTGTTTTACCAACGATGAGAATGGGGCGCGATCACCGGTGCTCTTTTGATCCGGGAGAACTCATTAACTAGCTCTTCCGGGTTGTTACAGCTTAGGGGGAGTGACACCTTGTTGCCCTTGATATTTTCCCCCACGGTCTTTGTAGGAAACCTCGCACACTTCGTCCGCCTCGAAGAAAATCACCTGGGCAACTCCTTCATTGGCGTAAATCTTGGCCGGCATCGGCGTAGTGTTGGAAAACTCCAGTGTCACGTACCCTTCCCACTCAGGTTCGAAAGGCGTTACGTTGACTATTATTCCGCACCTCGCGTAGGTGCTTTTCCCCAGACACACGGTCATCACGCTTCGCGGTATTCGAAAGTATTCCACTGTCCGAGCGAGCGCGAAGCTATTGGGCGGGATGATCACGTGGTCGGCTTTCATGTCGACGAAACTCTTGTCGTCAAACTTCTTAGGATCGACAATCGCGCTGTACACGTTCGTAAAAAGCTTAAATTCATCGGCGCACCGCACATCATAGCCATAGCTGGAAGTTCCATAAGAAACAACTCTTCTGCCGTCGACTTCCTTCACCTGGCCAGGCTCGAAAGGCTCAATCATGCCGTGCTCCTGGGCCATGCGGCGGATCCACTTGTCAGATTTTATGCTCATGCGCGGTGATCTTCCCGGTCGGCTTTTGCGCGGAAATTCTTCCGTCGCTTTAGTTAATAAGAGCGCGCCAGAATACAACAGGCATCGCGCAAGTTGCTAACATGCGCGCGAGTGTCCTAAGTTAACTCATTCTATATGAAGCTCGTTGTTCTCGGCTCAGGCACATCGGTTCCTCATCCCGACCGCGCGGCAGCCGCCTTCTGGCTCGAAACCGAAAACGGATCGCTCTTGCTTGATTGCAGCGCGGACGCGCCCCATCACATGGCCGCGGAGCACGTGGACTGGCCCAATCTCGACGCCATCTGGATTAGCCATCTGCATTTGGATCATTGCGGCGGGCTGGCGCCGTTGCTGTTTGGTTTGAAGTGGGCGCCGCAGACCCAATCACGAGAAAAGCCGCTGAAGATTTTCGGCTGCAAAGACGTGGAACGCGTCTTGAAGGCAATCGACGATGCGAATGATTACCGACTATTTAAGCAGCCATTTCCGATCGAAATCTACGAACCTGGTGAAGCTGAGGCTTTTGCCGTGCTGAAAAACACTGAGGCGATCACCTTCTCAACGCCACACACGCGCGAGAGCCTCGCGCTGCGCCTGACGGACGGACGGCACACGCTCGTCTATTCTTCTGACACGGGTTATGCCGAGGATTTGGCCGCGTTTGCGCGCGGCGCCGACTTGCTGATTCTCGAATGTTCTTTCCAGCGCAACAAACCCACGCACAAGCATCTCGAATTAGACGAGGCGATGCGCCTGGCCGGAATGGCTGAGCCACGCAAACTTCTGCTGACGCATCTGTATCCCGAATGGGACGGGGTCGACATCGAGGCGCGGGCCCGGGAATTGTGGTCCGGTGAAACCATCGCGGCGCGTGATGGATTGCGTTTGGAAATCAAAGACTGAATCACACATGGTTTATTTCAAGAACTTTCTTCGCCAGCTTTTTATCCGGTTGGTTATTGTCTCGACAATGGTTTTTTTCACCTCAGTGATTGCCGATGCTCAACGCGCACTGCCGGACGGTGACCCTTTTCTGGAGGCCGGGCGCGCGCAAAAGATCCTCACTCCCGACCCGGCGCGGGAAATAAAAATCGTTTCTTACAACATTCGATGGCGAAGTGGAAAAGAGTTGGAGCAAATCGTGGAGTGGCTGAAATCCGGCGAGGCTCTGGCGCCGACGATTATCGGCTTGCAGGAAGTTGATCGGGCAAAGAAACGCACCGGTCATGAAAATCACGCCAAAGCTCTCGCAGAGAAATTGGGCATGCATTACGCGTGGGCCGGACCACAGCGGTCAAAGAAAGAGGCCCGCAAGGTGAAAGAGGAGGAGACCGGCGTCGAAATCTTGAGCCCGTACCCGCTCGAGGAAATCACTCGTCTCGTATTGACCACGAAAGGCCCCGACGGAAGATCGCGCGTGGCGTTGGGGGCGACGATTAAGATTGGGGACACAGCGATTCGCGTTTACTCCGTGCACGCCGAAAACCGCATGCCCTTATGGCAAAAACTCGATCAGTGGCGAGTGGTGCTCGACGATCTGGCAAGATCTCCAAAGAATATTCCGGCGATTGTGCTCGGCGATTTCAACAGTTGGGAATTGCCGAACATCGAAGATGTGCGCGAGCTTTTCACGAAAGCCGGGTTTGTCACTCCCTTGCCGGATGATGAATCTACCTTCGTCCGGAAGATCCTCGGATTTGATTTGAAACTTAAACTGGATTGGATTTGGTTGCGGGGATTGACGCCGCAGGCGTACGGCATAGATCGCAACCTGAAGGTTTCAGATCACTTTCCACTGTGGACTGTAGTGAAACTCCCGGCCAGTTAAGCCGGCCCGAATCGCCTTCGATACTCGAGAGAGTTGAGGAATCCGCTAATCATCACCCGGTAGTTGTTGGGATCTGCATTCATGGTTGTGACCCACGCGAGGTAGGATGCGTCGGCCGTCCGTCGTAAATAGCCAAAGTACTGCATGATCACAAACGCTTCGGTGAAATATCTTTGAGCCATCTCGCCGCTTTCCACCAGGGCGCGGGTAACCTGCGCGCGCGTCATGCTGCCGGCATTCAAGGCATTCTTCCAAGTCTGCTTGCCCGGATGGTTAGGTAACCCGACTGTGCTGCACAAAGTATCTACGAACGCATCGTTACCAAGACCGGCGTAACGCGCCTGGAACGCGGCGCGTGAGGTAAACTCGACCGCAAAGGCGGCCTTGTTTGCTTCCAATTCAGCCGCGGTCAGAAATCCGCTTACCTTGGCCAGGTCCGGCATATATTCTTCATAGATGGGAACCTTACCGATCGTCGGATAGAAGCGGTAGATGAATAGTCCGCGATCCTGAAACTCCGGCGAGCGGAAGAAGGCCGAACTTACTTCGATTCGATCGCAGCTGATGTCGCCGGCTGGACAGCCATTCAGACGATTGCGCCAAGCCACCAAACCTCCCGGCTCGGGTTCGCGGCCCAAAAAGTCAATATAGTGCTGCCGCACAAAGAAGTCGGTGTCGTTAATTGGGTTGACTAAACCGTTCGCGGCGTCGTTGTCCTGAATTGTAATCGTGGCGCTCGACATCCCTCCCAGGGTTGCGCCCGTGGGGCTGCTCAAGGCGAAGTTGAGGTTCTCGTTACCTTCCGCATAAACATCATCGACGATCGGGATCGTCAAATTCTTGGAAGCTTCTCCCGCCGCAAATCTCAACGTGCCGATACTGATCGCATAGTCGCAACGCTGCGAGGCCGCGCCAGTGTTAACGTTGCAGTCATTGCCGCCTGCGGCGTCCGAGGTCGCATAGTTCACCGTCGCAGGACCGGAACTATCGGTGCGATTGATCACAATCGTAGCTCGTCCGCCATCTTCGTTGATGACATACGACCTGGCATTCAGTTGAATGGTCGCAGCGGCGGCCGCCGCCAAACAGGCTCCATTCGCGTTTATATAATTGGTGATCTCGTCTATCGAGACTTGGCAAAAGACGAGCTGGGTGGACTGAGTTTGCAGAGAACTCATGATGGTGTTGGCGCAGGCGCCCGCATCAGCGTGGTTCGCGCCAAAGTTATGTCCAATCTCGTGCGCCGGAATACCTGCACGAAAAGGCGCGACTTGCTCGCGAATAGTTACACCGTAGGATGCGACGCCATTGCCGCGACAAACAATCCCGGTAAAGGCATAACCCGAAGCGCCGCCCAGACTGCGTCCCGTCCACATGTGTGCAAGATCTCGTGGGGTGGTGACGTTTCTATTCCAATAGTCCATAAACTCGTTCAGAACAGCGTTGGCATCACCATTCTGGACGTAGGGATCGTTGTTACCGGACCAGGCGTTCTGCAGGACAATGCTAAAAGTGAGCCCGATGTCCCGCTGATAAATTGCATCCACCTGGTTCATGATGCTGAGGATCTCGTTGTTGGCCGCGGCGGGAGTGCCAAGCTGGGTTACGTACTGGTCATCAGCCTCGGTCGCAATCTCAGCAACCCTCAAAGGAGAAAAAACGTTTAAGCCGGTCTGGTTCTCGGCTGACGGCGCCAGTTCTTTTGCTTTAAGACTTATCTGTTCGTTTAAAGTGTCAGGGCAGCTTTGAGTAAGATCCGAGCGCACATCGGAAGCCTTATAGAGAACGTAGTCTCCCGCATTCGCGACCGCCGAATACTTGTTTGCCGGTTCCACAAAATAGGTTTCGTCGAGCGTCAGGATCATGCCCTCGATGCGCGCATCGTCGATGGTGAATCGCGCGTCGGTCCCGAATATGCCGTCAACGGTCCCCTTGTATGTGTTCACCGGTCCGCGCGGTAATTCCTGAACGCCGTCCTCGGTCATCACTTGAGAGCGATAATCCGGAGCCCGCATATCGTGAGGCTGAAGCTGAAGGTCAAAGCGATGGGCGAGCGTTACCAGCGACAATCGGCCCGAATTTCTTACTTCCTGGGCCACGGCCTGCGGATCGATCCGAAAATCTACATGCGTGGCAAAAACCTGCTGCAAATCCTGCTCATACTGGATGGTATTGGATTTTGCATCCTGGGCCTGCGCCGCAGGGGAATAACGGAACGCCGAGACGACCGCCAGCAAAGCAAATGCCGCCAGCAGTCCGATGCCGAAGACTTTTACTCGAATAGATTTTCTCCGGCCTATTGAGCGTTCGAATGATTCCTGAAGTGGTTCCGTTCTTTTCATTAACCCCGATTGAGTTTCACCGCGAGGATCTTTGGACTTCGGGTTTGGCCTGCCATGGGATTGGCAATAGGGCGCACAACGATATTAGTAGCTCGCGCCTACTGGCGTCAACATTTTCCCTGAATTTTGTCGGGTGAGAAGCCGTGGCACGGGCGTCCCGCCCGTGAGATCACGCGCAAAGATGCGCGTGCCACTCAGTGGCTGGTAATGTTCACATTATTCGCCGCCAACGAATTCCCGGTAGCACGCTGGAGCTCGGCAATCGCCTTATTCAAATCGGTTTGAGCCCGCAACTCGTTTCCTCGAGCCACGGCCAATGCGGTCTGCCGCTCGAGCACGAGAAAGACAGTAGATTCACCCGCGTCCAGCTTCCGCTGCTCGCTCAGGTATTGCTGCTCGGCATTTTCGCGCGCCACGGCGGCGGAGCGAACCTTTGCCTGGGTGGTGGTGACGGATTGGAGTGCGTTGCGCACTTCGACCTGGATAAGTTGTTCGAGTTGCTGACGCTGCGTGGCAATGCGACGGCCTTCGATTTGGGAATGCGCCAGTTGTCCCTCTGCTGTGCGATTTCGCAGGGGCAGACTGATCGAGACTCCGACACGGTAGTTGTTGAATTGATTCGAGGCGAGATTGGCAATCGACTGTGGATAACCGCCGATCAGGTTCGGCTGTACCGTGGCGACTGGCGGGGCCGGCAACGGTTGCAAACCATTCAGCGTCGACAGCTCGTTGACGCGCGCCCGCAGGGCATCATTACTGGTTGTGAACGGGCTAACCGCGGACGTCAACGGCCCGGCGTTTCCCACCACGCCGTAAGTGCTCACCAAATCAATCTGAGGTTTGGTTTGGTCTCGAAACAGTTTCTGATCGAGTTGGTTGATCTCGCGCGCCAGGTCAGACTCTTTCAACTCAGGACGGTTCTCAACCGCGGCCCGCATGGCATCAGGCAAAGCGACTGAAGGAATAGTGAGGTCAACATCATCAATCGGGACGATCGAAGTGTTCCAGATTGAGGCTTGCCGGTTTTCGGCAATCAAAAGCTTCAAAAGGTTCTCAGCGCGGTTAACATCTTCGAGGGCAGTGAACTCGGCCTGCTCAAAATTAGCCACCTGCGTTTCCGCCGCGATCACATCAATGGGCGCCAGCGATCCTTCGGCTACCATCCGGCGATTGTGTTCGAGCTGCGTTCTGGCGTCAGTCAGCGAGTCGCGCTGAATCTGCAGATTGCGGAGCGCAAAAACCAGATCCCAGTAAGACCGCTGCACGGTCGTGAT
>DATENS010000391.1:0-3880 GCA_035274925.1 Pyrinomonadaceae bacterium
TCGCTCGGTCATGACCCACCGCCTACGGCGGACCGCCGGCCAACTCGGAGGCCGGGACTCGCGCGGCGCGCGGGTCGTTTCCCCAAGGAATCGCGCCTGCGCACCGGCGTGCGTGCGGTCAAGCGGTTCATCACGGGAGACGATGCGATTGTCGTGCGTGGCGTTGAGGACCTGATGGTCAATCGCGCGCGATGTTGCAATCCGCTTCACGGCGAGGAAATCATCGGCTACATCACGCGCGGCAAGGGAGTCGCTGTCCACACCACGCGCTGCAAGAACGTCAAGCAGCTGATGGTGAATCCCGAACGGATCGTGAGTGTCGAATGGGCTTCGCGGCCGGAAAAGACTGCCTATGCGGTGAAACTACTGGCGACGACTGAGAATCGAACCGGCATGATTGCGGGAATCACGGGCGCGATCTCTGATATGAAAACCGGAATTCGCGATGCGCGAGCCTCAATCGGCCCCGATCAAAAGGGCCGCATCGAAGTTACCGTAGAAGTTTTTGATGTTAAGCACTTGGACAAGGTCACGAGCTCGATCAAGAACGTGCCGGGTGTGCTGGATGTTGAGCGCATGCAGGGCGCGGTGTAACAGTAGGCAGAAGGCAGAAGGCAGAAGGCAGAAAGCAGAAGGCAGAAAGCAGAAAGCAGAAAGCAGAAAGCAGAAAGCAGAAAGCAGAAAGCAGAGACTCTTGATTGTCCGAGTCTCTGCTTTTTTTGCTTGACCTGTGAAGTTGGTTGGCTTTCGCTGCCTACTGCCTACTGCCTACTGCCTACTGCCTACTGCCTACTGCCTACTGCCTACTGCCTACTGCCTACTGCCTACTGCCTACTGCCTACTGCCTTCCTTCTCCCGTCCGTATCGTAAACCTCGATCGCCTCGGAGTATTCCTTAATCTGTGGCTCTACTTCTTTGGCGTCGCCGACGATAACTACGGCCGCGCGGTCAGGATTGACATACTGCTGTGCAACACGCTGAATATCCTCGGCGGTGACTGCGTTTACTCGCTCTCTATAAGTATTCAGGTAATCAGCCGGCAGTTCGTACATTTTGACGCTGACCAATTGATCGATGAGCCCGTCCTGGGTTTCGATGCGGATGGGGAAAACTCCACTTAGATAGGCCTTCGCGTTGGTGAGTTCATTGTCCGGAACCTTGTCGTTGCGGATGCGATCGAGCTCATAGAAAAATTCGTGCAGCGAAGCTCCCGTAACGGCCGAGCGCACTTCCGCTGAGGCCCGAAAAGTACCTGCCAGCCGGCGCGCGTCCAGACTCGAGTAAGCCCCGTAAGTCAGCCCCTTGTGTTCGCGCAAATTCATGAACAACCGCGACGAGGCGTTGGCGCCCAAGACGGTGTGCAGCAGCAGCATGGGAAAGTAGTCCGGGCTGGTCCGCTTAATCGCGGAGTTGCCAATCACGATGTTCGACTGGGCTGAGCCGGGACGATCGACCAGATAAATCCCGCGCTTAGCACGAGACGGCGGGGCCGGATATTCCGGAACCGACGGCACACCCTGCGCCCAATCACCAAAGAGTTTTTCGACACTCCTGGCCACGGCGTCTTTTTGGATATCGCCGACCGCCAGCATCACCGCGTTGTTGGGCAGCATGAGCGAGCGCCGAAAGCTGACAAACCGCTCGCGCGTCATCGCGTCGAGCGATTCCGGCGTGGGCGAGATACGTGAGTATGGATGATCGCCAAACATCACCTTCGCCATCTGCTCAGAAGCCAGAAAATTCGGCTGCGCGCGTTGCTGAATAAGAATTTGTTTGGTGTTCTCACGCGCCAGGTCGATTTCGTTCTGGGGAAACGACGGGTGCAGAGTGACGTCCGCCAACAGATCGAGGATTTCGTCCGCATAAATAGAAAGGGCTGAGGCCCCCACGGTGGTGAAATCCGAGCTCGAACTGATTGCCAGTGTCGCGCCCAATCGCTCGATATCTTCGGCGATTTGTAAACTGGTGCGTTGTTCTGTCCCTTCCGTCATCAGGTGCGACATCATGTCGCTCAGCCCGGCAAGGTCGGGAGGATCGTTGGCGTCGCCGCTGCGAAAAGCCAGTCGAAAACTCACTAACGGCAGGCGCGCGTCCTCGACGATCACCAGCCGCAACCCATTCGCGAGCGTCGTTTCGATCGGCTCAGGTATGTTTAGCGGTCTGGGAGCCAGCGAGGGCGGGCTGGTGCGGCGAAATGGTTCAGCTGGTAAAGATTGGCTGGTCGCTTCAGAGACAGTGTTCACTGGCACGATTCACTTATCATCATCAGATTGTATTTCAATACCTCAGAGGATCTTGTTGAGTCGCGCCGCCAACTGCGTGGTCAGGTTGGCATTCGGATCCATACCGCCGAGAGCGCTGGAAATATTGCCTTGCTTGTCGAGAATGACCACTGAAGGCAATTGATCGATACCCATCTTTCGCGAAAGAGCGCCATCCGAATCGCGCAGGATGGTTACTTTGTACTTGCGGGCCAGGTCGCGTAACTGGTCGTCCGAAACGTAATTCTTGGACTTGGGGTTTTCGGAGTCAACGCTCACCCAATAAACCGCCACGCCTTTGCCGGCGTACTGATCGGCAAGTTTCTTGACGCTCTCCATCTGGTTTCGTGACAAGGGTAACCACGATGCGCCGAACGCGAGCACGGCAACTTCACCGCGCAAGTTCTGAGACGTGACTGCTTCGCCGTCAATCGAGCGCAGGGAAAACTCGGGCGCCGGCTGGGCCAGGGCCGCGGACGCAAAACCAGCGACAAAAATAAAGACCGCGATGACAGCGGCTTTTCGGGTGGTTGATAACATTTCGTTTCCTCCGCCGTCGACTCTGAGCGACGGCCAACACCCTCTTAGATGAGGCCTGGCCGGTTACCGTTGGTTGCCGCCTGCTGCGGTTCATCTCCAGTTGTTTGTTCAGGTTTCCGGCCAAATACGGCCATGTGCAAGTCACGGTAATCTTCCCACGTGTCCATGTCGCGCGCAACAAGCGGGGAGCCTACCGGCACCCGCCGCGCCTGTTCACGGTGGCGGTCGAAGAGGGATCGCAGGCCGGTTTTGGGATCCAGATTCAGCATTTCATTCCGAAAAATCAGATCAATGAGTACCGGATGCCCGCCGCGACCTTCATATTCGGGCCGGATCAGGCGCGCCCCGGAGCGCCTCCATTCGTCGACGATTGCCTCGATGATCTCCGCCGGCACGGCCGGATGATCCGCCGGAGTGATCAGTACGGCCTTCGCTTCTACAGGAAGCCGGCCGATTCCAAGAGCGATCGAAACACTCATCTCGCTGTCAGGATCCGGATTTACCACGAAAGTAATGGGATAGTTTTCGAGCTTTGCTTTTAAGTCGCTTGCGCGATGGCCGAGCACCACTATGACGCTTTCGATCCCGGCCGAAGTTATGTTGGTGATGCACGATTCGATTACCGTGCGGTCGCCAAAAGGCAGGAGGGGCTTGAACGCGCCCATGCGCCGGGATCGGCCGGCGGCCAACACGATTGCGGCAACGTCTTTCACATTTCAGCCGGCTGGGTTTGCAGGCGTGGGTGGTTCCCAAAGTTCAATTCGGTTGCCGTCAGGATCCATGACCCAGCCGAACTTTCCGAATTCAGAGTCATCCATTTTGGGATCGACCTCGACGCCTTCGGCGCGGAGCTCGGTAAGCAGGACAGCCAGGTCGGCAACCCGAAAATTTATCATGAAGGGCGCGGTGCTCGGATCGAGGTATTTCGTGTCCGCCGAAAAAATCGACCAGACGGTCGAGCCATCACTTTGACGCGGGTCATCTTTCCACTGGAATGCGTAACCGCCCCAACTCTCGACATTGATCCCGAGGTGTTTGCGGTACCACTCGCGGAGCCGATCCGGGTCCTTTGATTTGAA
>DATENS010000392.1:0-3097 GCA_035274925.1 Pyrinomonadaceae bacterium
CTAAGACAGTTCTCTCAGCTTTCCAAAGTCGTTTTCAGAACCGGCTTTGCCGCCTGATGTGCGGAAGGCCTTTGGCCTTCCGAGAGTCCCTTGAAAGACTCTTGGGCTACGCCCAGTTTCAGGGCGAGCCCGCACGCCAACCTGACTTTTGAGGGAAGCACTAGCTCAGAACTGCTGCCCGTAAAACAGGAACAGCCAGTTGCGGCCGCGGCCGCGGTTGGCGATTGCATAACCCGCCGACAAATTGCCATTGCGCGGCGTCGAAACATTCAGCGCGGGACTAATAAAACCAAACCGATTGTCGCCGGTCTGCCAATCCACAATGAAACTAAGCCTGTTTGCCAGTGGCTGCTCGTACGCTGCAATGGCTCCGGTCCTGGTGCCCTGATCTCTGCTCGCCGCGATCAGCGTGTAAGCGCCACCGGTGAAACGTGGACCGTAGTCGCCTTTGAATCGTTTGCTCGCAACTGAATAACACTGCCCGAAGGTGTCGGTCCCTGATCGATGAGTAACCGGTACGAACCACATGCAGCCAACCGAGGCGGCCAGGCCTTTCTCTTCGTTACTGTAAAACTGCCACTTGGCATTCGGCTGTAACTCGAGCGGCTCGCCGCCGCCCGGTACGCGGGTGTACGAGACGTTAGCGCCCACCTCGATGTTCTTGCCGACGCCGACAACTGCACGCGGCAAATAGTTGGCGAACCGTTCATCGCCGCGCGCCCAAGCGTAGTTGGTGATGAAATCCATCTCCAGGTAAACCTTCCTCGCAGACACCACGTCCGTTGACGGAGCATTCATGACGGTGGATTGTGCGCTGGTGGTGGAGGCGGTGAAAATGAAGAAAAGAACTGCCGCCGATAGGTGGAGCACGCCTGGTTTTATTTTCAAGGGGAAACCCTCTGGCTACTGGATTTGAGACAGAAAACTATTTCCGTTGTGAAGGTTCAAGCCGAAATTCTCGGCGATTGTCCGCCCAATATCGGAAAGGGACGCACGTGTGCCCAAATCGACCCCGGCCTTCGCCTTCTTACCATAAACGATTAATGGCGCGTATTCCCGGGTATGATCGGTGCCCGGAAAAGTCGGATCGTTCCCGTGATCGGCGGTGATAACGACCAGGTCGTCTTCGGCCATAGCCGCTTCGATTTCCGGCCAGCGCGAATCAAAGTGTTCCAACGCGCGGGCGTAACCTTCGGTGTCGCGCCGGTGGCCGTAGAGCATGTCAAAATCCACGAGATTTGAAAAGATTAACCCGCGAGACCGGGCACGCAGTGCGTTGATAGCCTGATCGATCGATTGCTGATTGTTCTTGGCCGTCAGGTCCTGGGTCACTCCCGTGGAATCATAAATCGAGGCAATCTTGCCGATGCACACCACGTCGAGTCCGTTCTCACTCAACAGCGGCAGGAGATTTTCCCGAGGCGGCGGAACTGCATAGTCATGCCGGTTTTCAGTGCGATAAAACGCGCCCGGCTTACCCAGGAACGGCCGGGCGATCACGCGGCCAATCTCGTGCTCACCGCGCAGCATCTCACGAGCGCTCTCGCAAATCTGATAGAGCCGGTCGAGATTGATTACTTCTTCGTGCGCCGCAATCTGAAAAACTGAATCACCCGAAGTGTAGACGATCGGCTTGCCGGTCTTGACGTGTTCCTCGCCCAGTTCTTTGATGATTTCAGTTCCGCTGGCAGGGAAGTTGCCAAGCACACCGGGCACGTTTGTCTTTGCGATGAACTGATCGATGAGCGACTGCGGAAATCCATCCGGATAAGTTGGGAAGGCGCGCTCCAGAATAATTCCCGCCATTTCCCAGTGACCGGTGGTGGTGTCCTTGCCGTTCGATTTGAGCGCGCACTTGCCGTAACTACCGCGCGGCTTTTCAGTCGCGGGAACGCCGGCGAGTGGACGAATGTTACCGAGTCCGATGCTCTGCAAGTTTGGCAGCTTAAGCTGGCGCGACTCGCAGATATGGCCGAACGTGTCCGAGCCGGCATCGCCCCACTCAGGCGCATCCGGCATCGCGCCAATTCCGGCCCCATCGAGGACGATGAGGGTTATGCGGTTGAAAGGAGAATTCTGCTCCATTTATCCTGCTGATTTCATTTGGTTGTTGGATTGCGCGCCCTAAGTTATATAATCGGCGCGATGGAAGCAAACGGAACCTACAGCTTCACGATGCTCTTCGAACCGGCCGAGGAGGGAGGCTACGTCGTCACGTGTCCTGCATTGCCGGGCCTTGTCACTGAGGGCGACACCATGGAAGAAGCTCGCCGAATGGCTGAAGACGCATTGCGAGGCTATCTGGAAAGCTTGCTCGAAGATGGTCTCACGATTCCGCCTGATAAGACCCCGATAACGGAACCAGTCGAAATAGCTCTGGCTTCCTAATTTGAGATTTCTGAGCGTTCATAAATTCCTAATTCAGTCTCACCCTCAAACAGGGTTCCCTTAGAAACGCTGGTAAACTCCTGCGTTATGAAGCATCGCCTGCCGTCAGTTCAATCGAAACAAGTAACTCGTGCGCTTGAGCGTGCAGGATTCATTGTCCATCGAATAACCGGAAGTCACTATATCCTGAAGCATCCAACAAAACCCACGCTTCGCGTGACCGTTCCATTTCACAATCGCGATTTGAAGAAAGGAACGCTCCAGTCATTCTCAAGCAGGCGGGATTTACAAATGAAGAGTTTTTGAAATTGCTATAAGGGCCAGCATCACTATCAATCCGCTTCCTACTTCGGAGCATAATATCCTTCCCGCGCGCGTACGCTTCCATCTTTCACGCCGCGCAACTGGACCTTGATTTGTCGAAAGCGGCCATCGCGAGTTTTGTTCGAGGGATAGTAGCCCAAACTGTATTGGGTGCCTATTTCGTTGGCCACTTGCGCAAACGCCGCGCGCGCTTCGCCCAGGCTGGCGGCTGCAAAATTCTTGCCGCCGGAACCGCGCGCTAATTCGTTCATCTCTTGCCGCGCCAAATGATAGAGACGCCGGCTGATGTCCATCCGCTCGAATTGTCCCAGCCGGCAGAAATCCTGATAGTCTTCTTTTTGTAACTGCGGTACGAACAAACGGCGGAAACGCTCAAGCTGTTTTG
>DATENS010000393.1:0-22505 GCA_035274925.1 Pyrinomonadaceae bacterium
TTCGCGCAGCAGCGTGCTGGCCACCACCTGCTGCAAGAGCCAAAGAATGAGAAAAGCCACCATGGGCGAGATATCAAACATGCCCGCGCGTGGTACCAGCCGCCTGAGCGGCGCCAGCATCGGCTCAGTGGTGCGGGTGAGCAGGCGCATCCATGGATTCGCGTAGCTGGCCGCAAACCAAGTGCCGACGATGCGAGCGAAAATCATAAGCTCGTAAAGACCGATGAGGGCATAAAGAACATACCCAAGGATCGCCACTGAGGCGTTGGGCTTTCCACTGGCGCCCGCAAACATAAAACCAGCGATGGTGTTCAAAAAGCCGTTGGTGATCTGGACCACAAAAAAGCCGACGAGAATGAAAAGAACGATCGCAATGATCGGCGCGATGATGGGATCGACGCGCATCGCGACCAGCAAGCGGCGGATCGGAAGTATTACCGGGTCGGTCATGCGCTTGACCGTGATCGCCGACCAGGTAAACGGGTTCTTGTCGATGTATTTGAAAAGCGAGCGAAGCAGGATCAAAACTACAGCGGCGAGAATGATCGCCGCCACGGCCGAAAAAATGAACCAGTCAATTGTGCGAAGGACTTCCATGCTATTCAGGACTGTGAGTCACTGCGGTCGTTGGCCAAAAATCGCCGTGCCCACGCGCACAATAGTCGCCCCTTCCTCGATCGCCACTTCGAAATCGTGTGTCATACCCATGGAAAGCTCGCCTTGATCATTGCCAAATATTCCCTGCGCGCGAAGTTCGTCACGGAGTCCGCGTAGCCTAACGAAAAACGGTCGCACAAGTTCCGCGTCATCGAAAAAAGGTGGCAGCGTCATCAGCCCAACTAACCGCAGGTGTTTGCTTGATCTGACGGCCTCAACGATCGCCGGCAACTCATCCTCAGTCGCGCCTGACTTTGTGGCCTCGTTCCCGAGGTCTACTTGAATTAGAACGGGCAGCGAGATGCGATTTTCCTGAGCGCAGGCGCGGTCGAGTTTCTGGGCCAGCGCTGCGGAATCCAGCGAGTGAATCATGTCAAATAACTGCACGGCGCGACGTGCCTTGTTCGATTGTAAGTGGCCGATCAGATGCCAGCGCGCGGCGTTCCCCAGATCGCCAATCTTGGTTTCCGCTTCCTGCACTCGGTTCTCGCCCAGATCGGTAACACCCGCATCGATCGCTTCGCGGACAACCTGGGCCGGATGCGTCTTGCTAACGGCGACTAACTTGATCGCTGCTGGATCTCGATGGCTTCGTTTAGCGGCTTTCTCGATTCGTGACCGTACATCCTGCAAACGCAGTCTCAACTCATTCGGGGTCTGAAGGGTTGAACTCATCTGATCGCGAAAAAACCATCACTATAATGTACGACATGCTTTAGGTTGTCACTTCCGCGACAGACTGAAGTTTGTCGGACAGAAACAGCCGCAAATCCAATCTCACACCGGAGCGATATCGGCCTCCGGCGTCACGATATCGTGCGGTCACTTTTGTGACAGATTGCTGAAGCCACGTATTTATCGACATCGCGCCCCGCCGTCCGCGGTGGCATGGTTGTTGTTACCTGTTGGTAGTACCCCAGACACGCAATCTTCAATTATCGAAATCGGGGGTTGAATTTTTCATATCAGGAGGATGCTAATGACGAAGTCAGGAAATAAACGCAGTTGGATGGTGGCGATCTTGTTTACGCTTATGGTGATGATCGCGGCGCCGGTGATTTCATATGCGCAGGGGCGCGGTAATGGCCACGGTCGGGGAAAACAAGCCAACCAGTCATGGAAGTGTGGCAAGTTTGTTAACTGCCACGATGCACGTGATGGCGTTTGGACAATCGCGGACCACGAGGTTCGCGCGTGGGACGCCGCACTTGGGACAACAATGATGGATGGCGGAATCGCCGAGTAGACCGGGACGGTGACGGCGATATTGATCGACGTGACGCTCGTCTCAGCCGGCGGAATCGCGTAGATCGAGATGGCGACGGCGATTTTGACAGGCGCGACGTTGAGCTCGGACGCCGACAAAACAGAAGGACTGGTCGTTACAATCGTTAAGCGCGAATTATGGTTGCTTGACACTCCACAGACGCGTTCGTAAGATGAAAATCCGTTCGCGGATGTGGCGGAACTGGCAGACGCGCAGGTCTCAGAAGCCTGTGATGGTGACATCGTGGAGGTTCAAGTCCTCTCATCCGCACCAAAGATTAGGGCGAGCCGTACAGCTCGCCCTTATTTGTTTCCGCAAGCGCAAATCCAAGGCTATAGGCACTGGACACCGCAACGCGCTCGCGTCCTCGCGGTGAAGATTGTCCGCTTGCCCCCATCAAAGATACAGATTCCGTCCGCTTGAGTCGTCGACTGAGATTCTCCCTCTAGATCGTCAAATGTTACGCAGAGGCGGGCATTCTGGTTTGAACCGGCCGTGACTGCGTTGTCTATCTTGCCGCCCGGTCTTTGCGTCATGCCGCCGCCAACACCGGAATTTGGTTGAGTAGTGACCAGGACTTTGCCGGCGGCAGCGCAAGCCGCCTCAGCTTCAGCACGCGACGTGCGGCCTCGACAAAAATCTCTCAGCGCTTGCAGGGCATTTGAGCGGGCGGCCCAAAACGCAGTCCTCCTCGCTTCGGCTGGATTGCATTCGGTTTTCGTTGCTTTTCGTTTAGCGGTCATGCCAATCGCCGAGTAAGGGAGTTCGGAGCAGAGGGTCAAAGGGAGGACGGGATCCTGCAGGCTGCTCATCCCCGGTGTGGCGGTAATACTTTTGTAATTGAATGACGCCAAAATCAACGCGAGCAGTAGGACGGACAGTGATTTCATGAAATCTCCCTAGGTACGCTTTTTCAACTTCCGGCCAATAAGCACCCCCACCGCTCCGAGCACTGGAAACGTGAAGGGAACCCAACGCGGCTCTTCCGCTTTGGCCATGGCTTCAAACATGGGAATGTCGTTGCTCGAACGAACAGCGTTAGTGTGTGGCACCATCAGCGATGGAATTGCGAAGACAAGGCCGAGCACGAAGACGACGATGGCCAGCGCAAGCGGCGCCTTGCCGCCCTTTGCAATCGCCGCGCAAATGAAGCCGCCGATTATGGCGACAACGACATTGACCACCAGGGCCATGACGATCCAGCGGTTAGATGATACGAAGCGATGTGGTTTGAAAGCTTGACCTGCTCCCATCACCATGTACGCGGCCGTAAAAGCCAGGAAGATCAGCGCGAACATGATCACGTAGCTGACAATCACGGCAATAATTGACCTGGCCATTCCTCGGCCTCCTTTAGAGACTGTAGAGTTAAGATTTCGACGGCGTTTATCACAATCGGCCGCCGGGCCGCAAGCTTTTGGAAATCAGCGGAATGATAATGCGCGGCACATCGATCGCGGCTTTGATATGCCGCGAGTTCGTGAAGTGCCCGGCAACGTAAACGCCCGGAATGTTGGTTTCAAAGGTTTCCGGATCATAAACCGGAACGTCTGAATACTTGCCCGCGGTAGTTTCTACTCCCAAAGTTTTCAGCAAAGTTAGATCCGCATCGCTGCCAACCAGCACAAAGACCACATCGTTCGCGATTGTTTCCTGCTTACCATCCTCGGTAGTAAGGGTGACGTCTCGCGCGGCGATTTCGTAAATGCGTTTGTAAAGCATGACGCGCAAGCGCCCTTGGGCAATCTCGCGTTCCAGCGGCGAGCGGACCCAATGCTTCATCGCGCCGGCTTTGGGATCGCGGTTCTCCCAATCTTCGCGCCAAATTGCCATAGTAGTGCGCGCGCCTTCTTCTGATAGAAACAATGCCGCCTCAGCCGCGCTGTTACCACCGCCGACTACCAGGGCCTCTTTGCGAATGTAGGGATAAGGTTCGATGAAACGGTGAAAGACTTTGGGCAAATCCTCTCCGGGAACATTCAACCGGCGCGGATGGTCCATGGCGCCAATCGCAAACAGCAGGCGGCGAGCGCGGTACGTCGCGGTTATCTTGCGGCCAAGAACGTCCGCGCTCTTCGTACTCGCCGTAAATAATCCGTCCTCGCTTTGCGCGATAGCGACAACTTCTTCGCCCGCGTTGATGCGAAGGTCGTTATCGAGCACGAAGTGAATGTAATGGGAGAGTAGTTCTTCGCGGGTTGGTTTCTCGCGCACGGGCTGCAGCGAGCCTTCGTGCATTTCCAGTTCGTTGGGAGTTGAGAATAGCGTGCGGCCGACCGGGTACTGGCGAATTGTGTTGGCAATCGTTCCCTTCTCGATCACCAGATAGTCGAGGCGCTCGCGCGCCGCCGCTTCTGCGGCGGACAAACCCGCCGGCCCGGCGCCAATGATCAAGAGATCGAGAATCTCGGTATCCATCCAGACTTCAAAAGGTTTTTCGTGCGTTTGCGCCTTCGCGTCTTTGCGCCTTGGCGTGAACTTAGATCTGAGTTACGAGCACGTTGTCTCCCGCAAAGGCGCAAAGCCGCAGAGGACGCAAAGGAGCGAAATCAGAACTGCAGCTCACCGCGCGCCACGACGACCGACGTGCCACTCACGCGAATTTCTTCAACTTTGCCCGGCCCGCCTCTGACTTCAACAGCAATGCGACTGGGCCGCTTGATAAAGTCGCCTTGCTCGATCCCAAATTTGTATACGCCTTCAACCGGATCAATTCCGGCCGCATCGTGATACACGAGATATCCGCCCAAAGGGCCCGCCGCGCTTCCGGTCGCCGGATCTTCACCAATATTCATGCCCACGAAAAAGCGCGCGTGGGCACGGGCTTCGCCAACTTCAATCGTCTCGCGCGTGAACGCGTACCAGCCCGTCGCCCTTGCGCCTGCAAAATCGTTGCGGGCGATGATCTCATCCAGCAACGGCAGGTTTGGTTTGCAGTGCCCCAGATCCGCCAGCGATCTAACGGGAACCATCATCATCATGTTACCGGTCGTAACCGCCTGAATCGGCAACCCCTCGTCCAAATCTTCACGCGCCAGGCCGAGGCCGCGCGCAATCTCTGCCTGCTCCTGGCCGTCATCGATCTCTCCGCGGATTTCAAACTTGCCTTGCGTCATTACCACTCGGACGACTTCACCTTCTTGAAACTCCATCGCCACCGGCAACACGCCAATACCTACTTCCTGTTTGACCTCAGTCCAGCCGCTGCCGTTTTCAGGCAAAGGCACGACGCCTTCGCGCGCCAAACAAAACCAGGTGCCCACCACCGGGTGACCCGCGAAAGGCAGCTCAATCGACGGAGTAAATATTCGCAGGCGCCGCAAAGCAGTTTCGTCTTCCGGCGGCAGTACGAACACGGTCTCAGACAAATTCATCTCGCGCGCGATCTGCTGCATTCGTTCATCGGTCAAGCCCTCGGCTTCCGGAAAAACTGCCAGCGGGTTCCCACAAAATGCCTGATCGGTAAATACATCGAGTTGCACAAAACGATATTTCAAACTATTGACTCCTTTCTTGATAGAACCGAAACAAGATTAAGAGAGTTCACAGCGCGCTCGACCATGCGGCAATTTCATCCATTGCCTTCTCGTAAACTTCCTGCTGTGGCACGCCGGCAGATTTGGGCACCTTGAACGAGTGGTCGCCGCCTTCTACCACATGAAACGTCGTGCGAAGCTTCATCTTTTTGATCGCGGCGCGGATTTCATCCGGCGTGCCGAAGGCGTCGCGCGAGCCCTGAATGATCAGCATCGGCGCCTGAATACTCTCGAGGTGCTCCGCCCGCAGTTTGTCCAAACGCCCCGGCGGATGCAGCGGATAGCCCAAAAAGACAAGTCCATCGATTCCTGAACCGCCGGCCGCGGCAACCTGCGATGCGATACGACCGCCCATCGACTTTCCGCCAATCACTAAACGGTTTTTCTTGAGAGTGCGATGACTCTGAACGGCCTCGATGACCGCGCGATAACAGCCTTCCAGCTTTGGCTTGGAATCGGGAGCCTTGCGGCCTTGTTCGGTGTAAAGAAAGTTAAAGGTAACCACGTCGAGGCCACGCTCAGCCAGACCCGCGGCCACCATGCGCATGAATCCACTTAACTGATTCGCACCGGCACCGTGACCGAGGATGATGGTAATACCGGAACGCTTCAGCGCCGGATAGTGCATCGCGGTGACGGTGCCGTGATCGTCTACGCTGACCGAAAGAGTTTGAGCCTGCATAGCCTATCCCTCGAACCAATCTTGCAGTTCTGCATCCGGATCCATTAAGAATGCAGAAGCAAAAAAGAAATGAACCAGACGCGCCCCGACCTCGTATGGTGACTTGACCGTCGCAATTCAAGTACAAGCTGGATTCCGGTCAGAATCATATCCGAAGCTTTCGACTTCTCTAAGGAGACCAACATGCTTAAGTGCCTACTCGCAACGCTGCTGCTGCTGTGTGCAGTCGGGCTTGCCGCCGCTCAGGGCGCATCAGGTCCGAGACTTTTCAGCCGCCTCACTATTAATCAGACGCACATCGTGTTTGCATACGCCGGCGACATTTGGAGTGTCGAGCGCGCTGGTGGCGAAGCAAAGCGGCTTACGAGCAATCCGGCGGAAGAAAATTTTCCTTCCTTTTCTCCGGATGGCTCGCAACTCGCTTTCTCGCGACAAGTCGGCGGCAACTGGGACGTCTATGTCATGCCGGCAAGCGGCGGCGAGGCGCGGCGGCTCACCTTTGATCCGCGAGGAGAGTTTGCGATCGGATGGACACCTGACAACAAAAGTATTCTTCATACTTCAAATCCCAACCTCATTCAGCAGCTTCAATTGATTCAGACCGACGGCGTAATGCCCCGGCTGTTGCCGCTGCCAAGGGCGCTCCTGGGTTCGTATTCACCGGATGGTACGAGGATCGCTTACACGCCATCGGGTGGAATCAGCGATTGGCGTTTTTACAGGGGCGGTGCAAAAGGACAAGTCTGGCTGGCAAACCTTGCGGACGGAGCAGTCGAGAAACTTCCGTCGGGAAACTACAACGACGACCAGCCGATGTGGGCGGGCGATAAGATTTACTTCATCTCAGATCGCACTGGAGCCTACAACCTCTTCTCCTATGATTTGCGCAGCAAGCAGACCAAACAGCTCACCTCATACGAACAACATGGGATTCGGTGGAGCGCTGCCGGCGCCGGCGCGGTCGCATTCGTGCGCGCCGGCCGCATACACGTTTACGACGCGGCCAGTAATCAAACGCAGGTGCTCGACGTTCGGCTGACACCGGACAACACTGAGCTGAAAAGCCGTAATGTCAACGTGTCGCGAAATATTGACTGGTCCTCAGTCTCGTCAGATGCGAGCCGCATTGTGTTCGGCAGCCGGGGCGAGATCCTCACGTTTGATCCGAGCACGGGTGATTCAAAGAACCTGAGTGAAACTCCTGGTGTGGCCGAAAGGTATCCCACGCTTTCTCCAAACGGCAGATCGGTGGCTTACTTTTCGGACGAATCCGGCGAATACGTTCTTCACGTCCGTTCACTCAGTGGCGAAGTTCCGCTGAAGAAAATCAAGATTGAAGACAAACCCTCGTTCTATCGCGAACTGACCTGGTCACCTGATTCAAAGCGCGTGGCGTTCACCGACAAACGCCTTGCGTTGTGGGTCGCCGACGTCGACGCCGGTACGACCCGGCGCGTTGATACTTCGACCTATTCTTATCAGGAAGCCTGGTTTCCCAACTGGTCACCGGACGGCCGCTGGCTAACTTACTCAAAGCATCTTCACAATCGTGTGCGCACAGTTTTTATCTATGACACGCAAACTAATCTGAATCATCAGATCACGGATGGTCACGCCCACTCGCAATCACCGGTTTTTGATCGCGGAGGCAAGTATTTGTATTTCGCTTCCAGCCCCAACGCGGGAATCAGCGAGTTCGGCTGGGGCGTCCTGAATGGCGTGGTGGCGCGGCCACTGGTTACCCGCCGTCTTCATGTGGTGATCCTGCAGGAGGGTCAAACGATCCCCGTCTCACCGCAGGGGCCGCCGCCGCCCGACATTCGTTTTGATGAAGTGCTGAGCCAGGTGCGCATCGACTTTGACAACATTGGCCAGCGCATCATCGATTTCAATCTGCCCAACGGCGATTATGACCAACTGGCCGCCGGAAAGCCGGGGATGCTCTACGTTGTGGTTAACGAATGGCCGAAGTCTCCGGCACTCGGCACCGGCCCATCACAGTCACTCTATCTTTATGATCTTTCAAAGGCGCCGAAGCTGGAAAAACTGGTTGAGGAGGTGCGCGGCTTTGACATCTCGCCTGACGGTAGCCGTTTGCTTTACGTAAAGGGCCGCGACTGGTTCATCGGCTCGGCAACGGCGGCGCCAAAACCCGACGAAGGAAAGCTCGATTTCAAGAAGTTGGAAGTAGCAGTCGAGCCCGCGGCTGAGTGGAAGCAGATGTATCGTGACTCGTGGCGCATCATGCGCGACTGGTTTTACGATCCAAATCACCACGGACAGAACCTCGCGGAATTGGAACGGCACTATGCGGAGTATCTCCCCGGTATCACGCGCCGAAGCGATCTGAATGCGCTGTTCAATCGCATGTTGGGTCACATCTCAGTCAGTCACCTCGGAGTCGGCGGTGGTGATCAGCCTCAGCCGGCCGGCGCACCGGATCGCACGGGCATGCTGGCCGCTGATTACGAGATTGATCAGAACCGCTATCGCTTCAAGCGCATCTATCGCACCATGCCGTACAGCTCGCCGAGCGGCTTCGCGCCGGCGCCGCTGGATCTACCGGGCGCTCGCGTCAAGGACGGTGAGTACCTGATCGCCGTGGAAGATCAGAACGTCGATGCTTCGAAGAGTGTCTACAGTTACTTTGAAGGTAAAGCCGGGCAACGCGTGAAAATTAAAGTGGGTCCGACAGCTGACGTTGCGGGCGCACGGACGTTGACCGTGTATGCTCTGCCGCTTCAGGCCGAGGCCCAAATCAGGCGCGCCAACTGGTCGGAACAAAATCGGCGGCTGGTGGAGAAGTTGTCAGGCGGAAAGCTGGGCTACATTTATGTGGCCGATTACGGCGCCGCCATCAATGACTTCATTCGCGGTTTGACCGGCTACAGCGAACGTCCCGGGTTGATCATCGATCAGCGTTTCAATGGCGGTGGAATTACGCCCGATTACCTAATCGAGTGGTTACGAAGAAAACCGATTTATGATTACGCTTTCCGCGAAGGTGAAGACATTCCGGTTCCGGTAAATCCCGGTCCCGCGGTGAAAGTCCTGGTAACCAACGAAAACAATTTCTCGGCCGCTGAAACCTTTGCTTTCATGTACAAGCTGGCGAAGGTTGGGCCAATTGTCGGCACCCGCACGGGGGGCGGCGGCATCGGGCCTTATGTTTTCACCCCGTCGTTGATCGACGGCGGCAACGTACAGTTGCCCAATCGGGCCGCTTACAATCCCGACGGCACGTCGTGGGGAGTTGAAAACGTGGGCGTCGTTCCGGACTTTGAAGTTGAGTTTACGCCGCGCGACTGGATGGCGGGACGCGATCCGCAACTCGAGAAAGCCGTTCAAGTGGCGATGGAAGAGTTGAAGAAGGCGCAAACATGGTCGCCGAAACGACCCAAGTATCCCATTCACAAATAAATCCTGCTGCTCGGGCGCCGCATTTTTTGCGACGCCCGCGTCAGCAGATTGCGTTCTAGTCGATCCAGGGGAAGGACTCATCGGGTTCTCTTCGCATCAACAGCCTGCGAAAGACGGAACAACCAATGACACCCGGTTTACCCTCTTCTGGGTCATTGACTGAAGCAGCCTCGCTCTCAAGGCGATATGGATCTCTTAGACTGTTGTTCGGCTCGAGAATCATTTGCCTGCGTGAATAGTCCAGGATCATCTTGAACCGGCGGAATATCTCGCCGCCAATCTTTCCGTCATTGTCTTCATCCGCGCCACTCCCTTCGGTGTCCTGCACGACTCCGACTGGCGGATCGTCAAAAGTAACTTGGCCAAATTGCATGGCCTTGACGCGACCCACCAGGCGCTTCTCTTCTCCGCCCGCTCCTCTTCCGGTGTCTGGCCTTGAATCCGCTATCGCTTCTGTCAATCCCTGTTTCCGGGCAAGTGGTCTGTTGATAATGAAAGTGCCGTCCGCTCCGGTGTCGACTTCCAAATTGCATTCGATTGGACCGCGTCCTTCCAGAACAATCTTTGCGCGCACAAGCGGAATTTTTCGCCCCGCGAGAATAAGAGGCATAGCATCGCCTTTACCGGAATAACGGTAGGTTTGCGGGTCATACAGATTCATGATCTTGTTCTGATAATCAATCTCAACTACAAATTGGCGAATGAACCCGTAGCCGATGACCCCGTCAAATTCAAAGCCCGGGATTGTGGGAAATGCGAAAGAACCAATCAGCTGATTAGAAGCTTCGGCGCCCTGAACACTCAAAGTGACTCCTTTGACGTACGTGCCTTGAATTTTGCCGCCGGTGGCGTTGCCACGAGCTTCACCCTGGGTCTTTAATCCCAGTTCCTCCGCTCGCTGGGAATTGATGATGGAGTGTGACGCGCCGGTATCGAAGATGAACTTGAGCGGCCTGGAGCCATTGACTCGGACTTGTAAGAGAAGGATGTTGTTGTCGATTTCGAGCGGAATTCTCAGAGAGCTCTCGCCTGAATCAAAGCGAACGTTAGACATCGGCGGCTGGGCCCTCAAGGCGGCCGGCGTGTCTTTGCCGACTTGCTGAGCGTTCGCCGGCATGAGAGCCGAAAAGCCGAAACCCGAGAGGGCGAGAATTGTGATTTGTATAATCCGGTTCATCCTTTTCATTGTCATTTCTCCTTAAACTCGTTTGTTGTTAGACTCGGCAACGTACAGCCCTGATAGAGCCATTCCGCACTCTCTCTCATTCCAGTCCGGGAAGTCCTCAGCGGGGCGTGAATTATTTCTCAAAGAGTTATCAGCAGGGTTATGTCGAAGCAGGTAAAGCGTTTATACGAGTTCGGTCCTTTTCGGATTGACACCGAGAACCGCCTTCTCTCGCGCGACGGAAAGCCCATTCCGCTGAAGCCCAAGGTCGTGAGCACCCTCCTCTTGCTGATTGAAAACCACGACCGCGTGATCGAGAAAGATGAACTTATCAACGCCCTCTGGCCGGACAGCTTTGTGGAAGAGGGCAACCTCACCCAGAACATCTACGTGCTCAGGAAGGCGCTGACCAACGCTGAAAACGACGAGTCATACATCGAGACCATACCGCGCCGCGGCTACCGCTTCGTCGGCCCGGTCAGGGAATCAACCTCCGAAACGAACGCAGATTTAACGGCAACAGACGGCGAAGTCTTGCCTATTAGACAGCCGGAAACTGCGAAGCCGGCTCGGGTTGGTCTTTCGAAACGGTGGATCTGGATCTCTTCCCTACTCGCCGTCGCGCTACTGGCCCTTGGTGGCTACCTTTGGATTTCGAACCAGAGAAAACGAGCAGCGGCGAATCCAGCAATCAAATCGCTGGCGGTCCTTCCGTTTAAGCCTTTGAACAGTGAGGCGGCGGACGAATACATGGGCCAGGGCATGGCCGACGCGCTGATCACCAAGTTGAGCAATAGTCGCCGGATTTCCGTCCGTCCCACCAGTGTGGTGCTGCGCTATAGCGCGCTGGGTCAGGATCCACTGGCCGCTGGGCGTGAGTTGGGTGTCGACGTGGTCCTTGACGGCAAGATTCAGCGAGCGGGAGATCGCGTGCGCGTCACGGTGCAACTTCTGCGAGTAGCCGATGGCGCTTCGCTCTGGGCCGAGCAGTATGACGAGACGTTCACGAACATTTTCGCGGTGCAGGATTCCATCTCAGCGCAGGCAGCTCATTCATTAATGCCACAGCTTTCAGGCAGCGAGCGCGCCTTGATGCTCCAGCACTACACGCGTAATGCCGCAGCCTACGAGGCCTATCTGCAGGGCCGCTACTACTGGAATAAGCGAACTGCCGCGGGGTTTAAGAAAGCCATGGACTATTTCCAGCAGGCAATCCAGATCGACCAGAATTATGCTTTGGCGTATGCCGGTCTGGCGGACTGCTACATCCGGCTCAACGAATTCGGAGTGCCGATGGCCCAGGAGGCGGTGCCGAGGGGCAGGGCCGCCGTCATGAAAGCGTTGCAGATTGACGATGCACTCGCTGAAGCGCACGCAACATTGGCCTTTATCAAATTTCGTCATGATTGGGATTTCGCCGGTGCAGATCAGGAATTCAAGCGTTCCCTGGAACTCGATGCTAATTATTCCGAAGCACATCAATGGTACGCTTTCTTTTTGTTGGCCGTCAGCAAGACGAATGAAGCTGACACGGAGATGAAGCGCGCACAGGAACTTGATCCGCTCTCACTTGGTTTCAATTCGAATTTGGCGCTCTATCTTTTCTTCAGGCATCAGTTTGATCAGAGCATACAGCAGTGCCTTAAGACGCTTGAGATGGAACCCAACTTCATCCTTACACGCTTCACGCTTGGTTTGAACTACGAACAGAAGGGAATGAACCAGGAGGCAATCGCCGAATTCAAGAAAGCAAGAGATCTCTCACCGAATGACGCGGCGACGCTTGCGTCAGCTTTGGGCCATGCACTTGCTAAGGGCGGCCAGGTGAAAGACGCACGCGCGCTGCTTCGCGATCTGGAAGAGCGCGCAAAAAAGAACTATGTGCCGCCTTACAGTCTCGCCGTTCTTTATGCCGGACTTGGCGAGAACGCCAGGGCGTTGGAATCTCTCGAGGTTGGTTTCCAGGATCGATCCCTAAGACCTGTCTGGTTGAAATATGATTCGAGGCTGGACGGCCTGCGCCAGGATGGAAAGTTTGCGGGCCTGGTTCAACGTATCGGCCTTACGCCGTAAAGGCGCCGTAAGGCGGACCTACGTTACACGCTCAGGTATTTTCGCGGCACCCGAGTGCTAATGCCGCAGGTTATTTCGTAAGAGATTGTTTCCGAGTGTTCTGCTAAGTCTTCGGCAGTGATTTTCAGACCGCCGTTGTTTCCCAACAACGTGACCTGGTCATCTGCGGCGACGTCAGGAACATCAGTGACGTCGATCAGAGTCAAATCCATCGAGACCCGACCCACAACCGGGGCCAAACGCCCACGCACAATCACCCGCGCACGATTCGAAAGCGCCCGCCGGTAGCCATCGTCATAGCCAATGGGAAGCGTGGCAATCAAAGAATCGCGTGACGTTTCAAAGGTGCTGCCGTAACCGAGTTTCTGGCCGCGCGGAACGCTCTTCAAAAGCATGATGCGAGTATGAAGCGACATGACCGGCCGCAACGGCGGCGCTTCGACATTCGCCGGCAATACATCGCGCGCGAATCCGTACAGCGTGCCACCGGGCCGCACCATATTTCCGCGCGATTCGGAAAACGAGAAGAGTGCGGCCGAATTTGCCGCGTGAATATGAGAGGGTCTCAGGCCGCGTTCATGAAATAACTGGATGGCCTGCTGAAAGTGTTTGAGCTGCTCACGGGTAAAGCTCTTTTGAGTTTCCTCATCCGCAGAAGCCAGGTGCGTCATCAACCCGTCTACACGGATGTTTTTGAACTGCGCCAGACCCTCGCAGAAGTCTCCGAGATCATCGTAGCGCACGCCGAGCCGGCCCATTCCCGTGTCGACCTTAACGTGAACATCGGCAATAACGTTGCGCTCGGCGGCGGCGCGATCAAGCAAAGCGATTGTCTCGAGGCGATAGACGACGGGAGTCAGTTCGTGCTGCAAGCATGCAGCCTGCTGTCCGCCCCAAAAGCCGGCGAGACAAAGGATCGGTTTGGTAATCCCAGCCGCGCGCAATTCAATGCCCTCTTCCGGCAGGGCCACGCCAAACCAATCTACCCCCTCTCGCTCCAAGCGGCGCCCACATTCAACCGCACCGTGACCATAAGCATTCGCCTTCACAGCCGCGAGCACCTTCACGTCGCGGCCTACCGTTTTGCGAATTACTTGAAAGTTGTGCGCGAGTGCGTCGAGATCGATTTCGGCCCAGGTTGGACGGCAAGCGTTATCCACAGATTACGCAGATTACACTGAATGAGTCATGAAATGCATTCGCTAACGGAGGCAGACCTGTACTGGTTGAGAGGCAACGAAGGCGCCCAGCTTTCTGAGTTGTGGTCTTGAATCTGTGTAATCTGCGTAATCTGCGGATTAGAAGTCATCGCCGCCGCGATTAATGCGCGCGCCCTTTGAGCGATCAAAGCGCGCGAGATAAGCGCCCAGCGCCTCTCGTTCGAGATCGGTGAACTTGGCAAACTGGTTAAGAAAAGCGAGATAGACCGTGTCGGTGGGACCGTTGCGCTGTTTCGCCACGATTAGTTCGGCGATGTTCTTGTTCTCATCGGTTCGATTGTAAGCCTCTTCGCGATAAATGAACGCCACCAGATCGGCGTCCTGCTCGATGGCGCCGGATTCGCGCAGGTCGGCGAGTTGCGGACGATGGTCGGTGCGATTCTCAGGCGCACGCGACAATTGCGAGAGGGCGATCAACGGCACATTCAATTCCTTCGCGAGCGCTTTCAACTCGCGCGAAATCTGCGAGACTTCCTGCTGGCGTGATTCAAAGCGCCGCGCCGATCCGGACATCAATTGCAGGTAATCGACCACAATCAGATCGAGTTGCTTCTGCTCGGTGGCCAACCGCCGTGCTTTCGCGCGCATTTCCAGGACCGTAATGGCCGCCGTGTCGTCAATAAATATTCGTGCGTCCGCCAACTTTCCAAGCGCTTTGCCCAGCCGCGCCCACTCTTCGTTTGAAAGAAATCCACTGCGGAACTTCTGCGCATCGACGCTGGCCTCCGAACACAGCATGCGCATCGCCAGGGCCTCGGCCGACATTTCCAGACTGAACACGCCGACCACCATGTTTCCATCAATGGCCGCATGCTGGGCAAGGGTCAGCGCCAAACTGGTTTTGCCCATTGCCGGACGGGCGGCTATCACGACTAAGTCCTGTTTTTGCAGGCCTGAAGTCAGCGCATCCAGGCCACGGAACCCCGTGGGGACGCCAGTTACGACCAGGTCGCGGTGCTCGACAGCTTCCGCCTTCTCGAGGACGCGCTCGGCAGGATGCTTGATGTGTTCAAAGCCCTGGCGAATCCGCTCGTCAGCGAGGGCGAAGATTGCGTGCTCGGCATGGTCGAGAATATTTTGCGGCTCGTCTTCTTCCTCGAGGGCCTCGCTCGTAATCTTGTTCGCGACTTTGACGAGTTGGCGCAGGAGGGATTTGCCGCGAACAACTTTCGCGTACTGCGAAATACTGGTGACGTGCGGCAGGCCGTAGGTGAGATTCGTAAGGAACAAGACACCACCCGAGGAATCCAGCGAGTTATCTTTCCGTAATTCTTCCGCGATCAGGATCGGATTGATTTCCGAGCCCCGCTCGAACAGCGCGGTCATGGCGGTGAAAATGCGACGATGCGACGGCACATAAAAATCCGACGGCCTCAGCATTTCAATTGCCTGGGCGATTAGTGTGTTGTCGAGAACGATTGCGCCCAGAATGGCTCGCTCAGTTTCGGGACTGCTGGGAAGAGGTCGTTCGAGGATCGGGTCGCGGATCGGTTCAGGCGTTGCCATTGAAGAAATAAATCAAATCGCAAGTATTACGAACAGGTGGAGAGAGAGAATTATACGCGGAGGACAAATTTATTCCACACCAGTGGCGATTTATATTCAGTGTCAAGCGTTATGCTCAATCAAAATCGTTTTATTTTTTCCGAGACTTCCGGAAATGATATTTGCGGCTCTGCCGCGCACATAGCGGTAAGCCTCGGGCTTACCGTAATGGCGCCATATGAAAACTGCGGCGAGGCTGAGCCTCGCCGCAGTACTCATAGGAAGGAACCGCCGGTGAGCTACAGGCTCACCGCTATGTGCTGCGCCGTAGGCGCATCGGCTAGTTGTTACTCGTTTTCTTCGGTTGGCTCGGCCTTCGCCGTTTCTTCAACTGCCGGTGTGCTCCCCACTGCTTCCGCTGCCAGTGCTTCGACGTCTACTTCAACTCCGCCTTCACCGAGCACGCTTACGGGCAGGTCGAGGGTCACGTCCCGGTGCAGTTTTACCGGCACGGTGTAATTCCCGAAACGTTTAATGGGTTCCCGCAGCGCGATCTTGCGGCGATCGATCTCATAGCCCTGCTCTTTCAGCGCGTGGGCAATGTCCATCGAGGTTACAGACCCATACAAAACTCCCGCTTCTCCTACCTTGCGCTCAAACTTGAGATTCAGGTTTCGCAATTGCTCGGCCTGGCCTTCGGCGGTTGAGCGTTCCTTCGCTTCGCGTTTCAAGAGCGCGGCGCGTTCGCCTTCGATCTGTTTCACGTTGCTGTTGGTGGCCTCGACCGCGAGGCTGCGCGGCAGCAAATAATTGCGCGCATAGCCGGCTTTCACGCGCACGATTTCACCGCGTGCGCCCAGATTATCGATATCTTCGCGTAACAAAACTTGTTTGTGTCCCATGATAATGGCTCCTTAGACAGGCCCGCCCGCTACCGCAAGCGGTTCTGACAAAATCCCTCAATCAGCCGCGTACGGCAGCAGGGCGATATTACGGGCGCGTTTGATCGCTTCCGCCAGCATGCGCTGATGGCTCGCGCACATCCCTGAAATTCGGCGAGGCAAAATCTTGCCACGCTCAGGAACATAAGAGGCGAGCAGCCTCACATCCTTGAAGTCGATAATATCGACCTTGTCGATGCAGAAGCGGCAAATCTTTCGCCGCTGCATGCGCCGCTGACCGCGGCCCGGCATGCCGGCTCGTTCATATTCGCGCTCGAATCCATAACCGCCTTCGCGATCATCAAAATTTGTTGACATGAATCTTTCCTTCCAATTTCTAAAGTTCACCAACCCGCTACCGCAGGTGGGACTGACTTCATTGCGCTAAGCCGCTTCGGAATCCGCTTCGGTGTCGCTCTCCGCCTGTTGCGCTTTACCTTTTCCGGCCGTTTTCCGCTCGGCCTTTCTGGCGCGGCGATTTTTTAGTTTGTCCGCACGGCGCCGATCCTCATCAACCCTTATGGTCATGTAGCGGAGGATTCGATCATTCACCCGCATGCGGCGTTCGAGTTCGGCGATCTCCGCACCTGATCCTTCGACTTCAAGCAGGACGTAAACACCGTCGCGCTTGTGGTTGATTTCATAAGCGAGCTGCCGCCGGCCCATCATCTCGGTCTTGGTAACACTGGCGCCCTGATCCGTGAGTATTTTTTGCACCGCCTCAGTCAGGCGCATCACCTCGGCATCGTCGGCCTCAGGATCAACTATAAAAACAATTTCGTAAGTTCTCTTTTCTGCCAAAATAACCTCCTAGTTGTACAACGACATCGCTTTCGCGATCCCGTCTCGTAACACCGCGCGTACCGCCTCAGCGGCGCGCGTCAAAATATCTTCCACATCCTTGCGCTGCGGCTTGCGAAACTGTTCGAGCACAAAAGCCTTCGCGTTGCTCACCGCATGATCCGGCTGAATTCCGATCCGCAACCGCACAAATTCGTCGTTGCCCAGGGCCGCGATGATCGACTTCAAACCGTTATGGCCACCCGCGCTTCCTCGCGGTCGCAACCGCATCGTTCCGAACGGCAAGGCCAGATCATCGCTGATCACAATCAAAGACGTGGCCGGCTCGATTTCATGCTTAGCCAGCAAGCACGACACCGCTTCACCGCTCAGGTTCATGAAGGTTTGCGGCTTTACCAGCCGCGTACGTTCACCTTCGATCGTAGCCGCGCCCACCAGCGAGCGGCATTCCTTCCGCTTCACCACGGCGCCGGCGTCGCCCGCTAATTTGTCAATCAACAGGAAACCCAGATTGTGGCGTGTCCACGCGTACTCTTCTCCTGGATTTCCTAATCCAACGATTAGAAACATTGCCAATTGCCAATCGGCAGCCCTACTTCTCTTCGCCGCCCTCGGCTTCGCCTTCCTCTTCCTTCTTGCCCTTGCCGATGACTTCCGGCTCGGCAGGTACTTCACCTTCAACCGGCGCCACTGCCACTGGCTCTTCCTTAATCACGCCCACGGTGGCGATAACCGTGTCCGGCGATTCCAGAATCTCTACACCGGCGCTGGTTGGAATGTCCGACACGTGCAACACATCGTGGACGCCAAGATTGCTCACGTCGACATCCAGGTGTTCCGGAATGTCACGCGGCTCGCAGCGAATTTCGACCTCGCGGATAATCTGTTCGAGGACGCCCGATTCTTCGCGCACGCCGATCGGCTCGCCAAAAAGACGCAGAGGCACCGTCGCTTCAATCTTCTCGCCCTTCACCAGGCGCTTGAAGTCCGCGTGAACCAGACGGCCGCGCACCGGATCAATCTGACGATCCTGAAACATGACTTCACTTGAACCGAAACCTTCGATCTCCATCGTCACAATCGTGTTGCGGCCGGTATCCGAGCGAAGGATGGCTGCCAATTCCCGCAGCGGGACCAGCGCGGCAACCGTCTCGCCCGCGCCACCGTAAACGGTGATCGGGACTTGTCCGTCGCGCCGGGCGCGGCGCGCGTCATTTTTTCCTCGGCCTTCGCGCGTAGCCGCGCGCACTATAATTTCTTTTTTCTCTGCCATGATTACTCTCCCTTTTTTCCCCTCTCGCTTTGGGAGAGGGTTAGGGTGAGGGTTTAGCGAACGGTAAATTCGTCCCTCAGCCCAGCCCTCTCCCAAAGAGAGAGGGAGACGACAAACCGTAGTTTGTCGCACCTAATTCAATTTTTCCTGCTGAAAGCTGACAGCTGATTTGCTGCCGGCAGCTAGCTGACGGCTACTCGCTTTCAGTGTTTGCCCTTCTATACGAAGAGCGAAGAGACGCTGGTCTCTTCATGGATCGACTTAATTGCCTTCGCCAAGAGCGGCGCAATACTCAAAACCTTGATGTTATCCAATTCCGCAGCTTTCGAGTTTAGCGGAATTGTGTTGGTAACTACAATCTTCTCGATATCCGAGTTCGCCAGATGCATCGCCGCGCGTCCTGACAACACCGGATGCGTGAAGCACGCATGCACGCGATCGGCGCCCGCTTCCTTCAGGGCTTTTGAGACCTTGGTAATCGAGCCGCCCGTGTCGCACATGTCGTCGACGATCAAACAACTGCGGCCTTCGACATCGCCCACCACGTTCATCACTTCGGCGACATTGGGCTTGTCACGCCGTTTATCGCACAAAGCCAGACCGGCATCGAGCCGTTTGGCATAGGCGCGCGCACGTTCAGCACCACCAGTGTCAGGCGCCACCACCGTCAGATTCGGCAAAGGATTGTCCTGGTAATACCGAATCATGACCGGCGCCGAGTACAAGTGATCCACCGGAATATCAAAGAACCCCTGAATCTGGGCCGCGTGCAAATCGATCGTCACGATCCGATCCGCGCCCGCGGTCCGGATTAGATTAGCCACCATCTTGGCGGCGATCGGCACGCGCGGCCGGTCTTTCTTGTCCGACCGGCCATAGCCGTAGTACGGAACTACCGCAGTCAACCGTTCTGCCGAAGAGCGCCGGAATGCGTCGAGCATTACCAGCAGCTCCATCAGGTGCGAATCGGTCGGCGGGCAAGTCGGTTGCACGATGAAAACGTCGGCGCCGCGAACGTTTTCTTCAATCTGAAAATTGAACTCGCCGTCCGAGAAACGCGCTGTCTGGGCCCGCCCCAGATCGCAACGCAGCTCGTGGCAAATCTCTTTCGCCAGCGCGCGATTAGCATTGCCGGAAAAGACTTTGATGCCGCCGGTCGTACTCATTCAATGTCCGACAAGCTTCAGCTTGTCGCTACCTGCCGCCTGTAATCGACAAACTAAAGTTTGTCGGACATCACTAAATAATTGGCTGGGGCGGAAGGATTCGAACCTACGAATGCCGGTTCCAAAGACCGGTGCCTTACCACTTGGCTACGCCCCAGCATTCTCGCCGGTCAATCGCCCTACCAACTCGCCCGCCCGGCCCATCGCCGTTTCGTAGTGGTTGCGCCCAACCGTCTTACAAGGAAAGACGCGCCAACCAGTTTCGAGTTCGATCGCCTGAATGGCGCGCTCCTGGGCGTCCCTATTTTCAAAAGCCCCGAAAATCGCCGCGCCGCTTCCTGCTAAAAGTGCCGCCTGGGGCCCTGTTTTCAATAAAACCGCCTTGGCGCGCTCGATTTCGGGTTCGAGCTGAAAAGCCGCCGGCTCGAAATCATTATGCAGGGTCTTCAGATCCAACTTGCCGGAAAAATCGTCCGCCTGCGAACTAGAAAGAATAATTTTCGCGTCAGAGGATGTCAAGGCGGGTGCCTTAAGAGCACGGTACGCTTTCGCGGTTGGCACGCTCGATTTTGGTTTCAGCACTAGCAGAAACGTTTCCCGAGCATCCTCGAGCGCGGTGATTGTGCTTCCAAGACCTGTCCCACGCGCAGTGCCGCCCTGTAGAAAAAAAGGAACGTCCGCGCCGATACCCGCAGCGATTTCCATCAACTCGCCCCTTGTGACATCAATTTGCCACAAAGACGCGAGAGCCAGCAGTGTGACCGCGGCGTCGGACGAGCCTCCACCCAGGCCGGCCTGTTGCGGAATCCTCTTCTCAAGGCGAATGCGAACGCCGCGTTTTTCGGCAGAGCGCGTCTGCATAGCCGCCGCGGCTTTCCATACCAGATTCCTTTGATCAGAAGGAATTGAACGATCGTCGCAGGATAGCGCGATTTGCGAGTCCTCAGTTGTTCGAAACGTAAGCGTGTCGTGGAGACTAATGGTTTGCAGGATCGTATCGATCTCGTGATACCCGTCAGGCCGCTTGCCGCGCACGCGCAAGCTCCAATTGATTTTGGCGAACGCCGGAAGGGTGATGATTGTTTGCGCCACTTGAACTGAAGAAAAAGAAAGTCCGCAAAGCGGACGTTTGAAAATAGCCCAGCGATTTATCGCTGGGAACAAGCATTCCCATGTTGTTTGAGTCCGCGAAGCGGACGACTGAAATCTGTCGAAGACTCAACCTGTTTCAGTCGCCCGCTTCACGGGCTCGCTTCTAATTCTCGTCGCCACCCAGCGCTGAAGCGCTGGGCTATTTTCAAGCGTCCGCTGCGCGGACTGAAAGCGCCCCATCAAACGAGGTTTGCGCGCTTCGATAATGACGCTGATTCACGATTAGCATTCCTAACAACGCTCGCCTCATCCAGTGACAACAATTCGCCATCCCGCATCACCACCCGGCCGTCAATGATCGTGCTGCGCACGTCCGAAGCCTGCGCTGAATAAATCAGGCTCGAAATCACATCTGCCTGGGGCGACGAATGAAGCTGCCGAAGATCGACGACAATCACGTCAGCGCGCTTGCCGGCTTCCAGACTTCCGATTTCGCTTTCAAGCCCCAATGCACGGGCACCGTCGATTGTGGCCATCTGCAACACGCTTACGGCCGGCAGGATCTCAGGTCCGTGGGCAAGTTTCTGCAACAAGGCTGCGCTGCGCATCTCGGTGAACATGTCGAGCCGGTTATTGCACGGCGCGCCGTCCGCACCGAGCGAGACCGAAATCTTTCGTGACAGCATCTCCGCCACACGAGCGAGCCCGGACCCCAGTTTCAAGTTCGAAGACGGGCAATGCGCGACATTCGTTTTCGTGCGCGCGAGAATCTCCATTTCCTCAGTGGAAAGATGCACACAGTGGGCCAGGAGGACATGCGCGCCTGAGATTCCCAGGCTGTCAAGATAGGCAACATTCCGTTGGCCGCTCTCACGCTCGACGATCTCGCACTCGGTCTTGTTTTCCGACGCGTGCGTGTGAATCATTACTCCGCGTTCACGCGCAAGTGTCGCGACTTCGGTCAGCAATTCTTTCGTGCAACTGATCGCGAATCGGGGAGCAAAACAACAACGAATGCGCCCGTCGCCGGCACCATTCCACTCCTGGATTAAGGCAAGCGATTCCTTGATCGAGTCGCGGCTGTTTTCCTGGAGCTCGGGCGGCGCATCCTCGCCCTTATCCATCATGCATTTACCTACGGTAGCGCGAAATCCACTCTCCTCGACGACGCGCAGCACTTCTTCTGTGTGGCGGACGGTTTCCATCGTCAGCGCGCATGTGGTGCCGCCCTTAATTAATTCCGCGATACCTAATTGGGCCGACGCGCGAATGGATTCCTTAGTATGCGCCGCTTCCATCGGCCAGATGCGTTTTTTCAACCAATCGATGAGCGAGAGATCATCCGCGGCGCCACGAAAAAGGGTTTGGCAAAGATGGATGTGTGTTTGAATGAAGCCGGGCAGTACCGCGCATCCGCTCGCATCGATGGTCTCGTCCGCCTGCTGATCGATTTTCTTTCCGATTTCAGCGATGCGGCCGTCCCGAATCAGCAGATCGCCGCGCACGATGGAATTCCCGCCGTCCATCGTCACAATCGTGCCGTTTCGGATGAGGATAGATTCGCTCATTGTTTGAAGATAAGACCGCGCGGATTATGAGCGGATTTTGTAGGGACTGTAAAGGAAGCTACATCAATTGGAGTTTAGAACCTTAGTAACCTCTCAGGTAAGGAAGGGTGGCTTGCCCCCGCTTCCGCGCAGTAGCCTTCAAGCTCGCCACCTCATCTC